>NZ_OZ243890.1:2525000-2897640 GCF_965213555.1 Acuticoccus sp.
GAGATCACGGTCTCAGTGTCCGCCTTTCCCCTCGACGGCGACGTGACCTTCGACGACGACCTCACGCTCCCCGACACCGAGGTCGAGCGCCAGCTGCGGGCGGAGGTCGATGCGACGGAGGAGGAGGATGAGGCCATCGAGGACGACGCGTTCCTCGCACCCTCGCACGACACCGCACCCAACGTCGTCGTCATCCCCGAGAACGTGTCCGAGCTCATCAAGACCGCGGACGGCGACGAGCGGCTCGAGGCGGACAGCGAGCTCGTCGAGCTCGTCCAACCCGGTGACACGTTGTCGAAGATCCTGGTGGGCAGCGGAGTGTCAGCCGACGACGTCGCCGCCATCGATGCGATCTTGGGTCGCCTCGGCCTCGCGACGCTGCGCCCCGGGCAGACGCTCAGCATCGCCTTCCAGCTCGACGAGGAGGGCGACGTCGCCCAGCGGCAGGCCGGCGCGCTTCTCGATCTACGACGCGCGCGCCCACGTCGCGACGGTCGCGATGACCGACGACGGGAGCTTCGTGCTGGGCGAGGCGCCTGGAGGTCCGCCGCCCGAGGTGGGCGACGTGCAGCTCGTCGCACCCAAGGAGCGGACCCCTGGCGATCTACGAGAGCCTCTCACCAGACGACGGTGGACCACGATCTGCCGGACCGCGTGCGCGACCTCCTCGTCGCGACGTTTGCCAACGAGGTCGACTACAACGCCCCGGTGCGCCCGGGCGACGCGCTGACGGTGCTGCATTCGGTGGAGAACGATGGTGGCCCCGCCGAGGTCCTGTTCGCGGCACTCACCGCGGCCGGCGTGGAGAAGAGGTTCTACCGCTTCAAGTCCGACGACGGCGCAGTGCACTACTACGACGAGGACGGACGGACCGGCGACAGGTTCCTCATGCGCAAGCCCATGGAGCGCGGCGTGTTCCGCTCCGGCTTCGGCATGCGGCGCCACCCCATCCTGCGACGCCAGCGGATGCACAAGGGCGTCGACTACGCCGCGCCGCGCGGCACCAAGATCTACGCCGCCGGCGACGGTGTCGTGCAGCAGGCTGGCTGGAAGGCGGGTTACGGGCGTTGGGTGTCCATCAAGCACCGCAACGGGTACGTGACGGGCTACGCGCATCAGTCGAGCATCGCCAATGGGATCACCCCCGGCACGAAGGTCAAGCAGGGGCAGGTGATCGGGTACGTCGGCTCGACGGGCTTCTCCACCGGGCCGCACCTGCACTACGAGGTGCACGTCAACGGCCGTCCGGTGAACCCGCTCAAGATCAGGCTGCGACGGGGGAAGGAGCTGTCCGGCGAGGCACTGAGCGAGTTCCGCTCCGAGCGCGATCGCATCGACGCCTTGCTCGCGGCGCAGAAGATCGAGGTGGCCGGGCGCTGACCGACCTCCGGCGCGTCGCTGCGGTCAGCCGAGCAGGCGTCGCGGCCGTCCGGGCGACGGGTGGGGCTCGGCGAGGCCTCGCTGGAGCGTGCCGAGCGTCGCGGCGACACCGTCGAACGCGACGATGAGCCCTGAGAGCACGCTCGCGGTCATCAGGACGGCCACCAAAGGGCCAGCGAACGCGGAGGTCGCGAAGGCGCTCGCACAGACGAGCCAGCCAAGCAGCGGCGCGGGCCGGACGGCGGAGGCGGTGCCGAGCGCAGCACATGCGAGGCACAGCGCGACGGGGAGCCAGGCAGGCAGCACGGACGTCGCGGGCGCAACGGCGTCGGTCAGCCCGGCACGTGCGAAGGGCGCGGAACACAACACCAAGAGGGCGGCCGCAGTGGCAGTCGCAACACCGATCAGCGCAGCTGTTCGCTTCATGGCCCAACTTTCCGTTGCAGCGAACGTGGTGCCACGACGGCGCGTAGGACGCAACGTCGTCATCAACGCTTCCTTAACGGTTGGTCAGGGCGCGTCGACGGGCAGGATCAGCGACGTCCCGTGCCCCGACGCTGGCACGTCTAGCGTGGGGCTGACAAACTTGAGCGGACGCCCGTGCGGCGTGTCTTTAGGCGAAGTGCTTTGGTCGCGCCGAAGGGGACAGGCGCTGTCACGTCGGGCAGCGCGGGACTGGACGCAGCCCGTCACGGCGCCGTTGTCGCCGGTCCGGCGAGACGTCCGAGGTTGTCGGCGGCGGCCATCATCGTGAAGGGGCGTCGGCCTCTCGCGGCCGTCGACCGCGGTCATCATTGTGAAGGCGGCGCCGGCCCTTCACGGTCGTGGACTTTGCGATAGAGCCTGGCGTCGGGGCCGGTGGTGGGCGCATGGGCCTCGTCGGGGCGCTTCCTGCCAAGGAAGTTCGCCTCGGCGTTGCGCCCGCCGCCTCCTGGTGGTCCTGCGGCCCCCGCTCCAGGAGCCGCACGGACGAGACCATTTCTCCGACCACTCCTCAGACCCACGCACCGCCAATCACCCCCACCCGCCCCGGACGAGGGAACCACGATCGGCTGGACGGGCGGCCCGACGTCTTCCGCAGCCTGCTGGAGCCCGGTGCGGCGGGTCGAGCCGCACCGGGCCCCGGGCTACGTCAGGCGGCCTGCGAGGCTGCGACCTCGGCGCGCTGGAAGATGAGCCGCTCGGCGGAGGGCGTCGCCACCACCGTGTCGCCGTCCTCCACGGTCCCCGACAGGATCGCCTCGGCGAGGGGATCCTGCACCTCCTTCTGGATCACGCGCTTCAGCGGTCGCGCGCCGTAGACCGGGTCGTAGCCGCGCTCGGCGAGCCACTCGCGCGCTGCCGTCGGCAGCTCGAGCGCGATCTTGCGCTCCGCGAGCAGGCGGTCGAGCCGCGCCAGCTGGATGTCGACGATCGCCGTCATCTGCGAACGCTTCAACCTGCCGAACAGCACGATCTCGTCGAGCCGGTTGAGGAACTCCGGCCGGAAGGTCGCGCGCACGAGATCCATCACCTGCGGGCGCACCGCCGCAACGTCGTCCCCCTCGCCCTGGGACGCGAGGAACTCGGCGCCGACGTTGGAGGTCATCACGATGATCGTGTTGCGGAAGTCCACCGTGCGTCCCTGACCATCGGTCAGCCGCCCGTCGTCGAGCACCTGCAACATGACGTTGAACACGTCCGGGTGCGCCTTCTCGATCTCGTCGAACAGGACGACCTGGTAGGGCCGGCGCCGCACCGCCTCGGTCAGCGCGCCGCCCTCCTCGTAGCCAACGTAGCCCGGGGGCGCGCCGATGAGCCGGGAGACCGCATGCTTCTCCATGTACTCGGACATGTCCATGCGCACCATCGCGGTGTCGTCGTCGAACAGGAACGCCGCCAGCGCCTTGGTGAGCTCGGTCTTGCCGACGCCCGTGGGGCCGAGGAACATGAACGAGCCGATGGGCCGGTTCGGGTCCTGCAGCCCGGCGCGCGAGCGCCGCACGGCGGACGACACCGCGTGCACCGCCTCGGCCTGGCCGACCACCCGGCGCTCCAGCGCCTCCTCCATGCGCATCAGCTTCTCGCGCTCGCCCTCCATCATCTTGTCGACGGGGATGCCGGTCCAGCGCGAGACGACCTGCGCGATGTGGCTTGTCGTCACCGCCTCCTCGACCATGCCGGCGCCCTCCGATCCCTCGGCATCGGCGATGCGTCGCTCGAGGGCCGGGATTACGCCGTAGGCGAGCTCGCCGGCCCGGGCGAGATCGCCCTTGCGCTGGGCCATCGCGAGCTCCTGACGCGCCTGGTCGAGCTGCGCCTTCACGTCCTGCGCGCCGGCGAGCTTGTCCTTCTCCGCGCGCCACCGCTGCGTCAACGCATCGGACCGCTCCTCAAGGTCGGCGAGCTCGCGCTCCAGCCGCTCGAGGCGGTCGCGCGAGGCGGCATCCTCCTCCTTGCGTAGGGCCTCGCGCTCGATCTTGAGCTGGACGATGCGCCGGTCGAGCTCGTCCAGCTTCTCGGGCTTGGAATCCACCTGCATCCTGAGCCGCGAGGCCGCCTCGTCGACGAGGTCGATGGCCTTGTCCGGCAGGAAGCGGTCGGCGATGTAACGGTTCGACAACGTCGCCGCCGACACGATCGCCGAGTCCGAGATGCGCACGCCGTGGTGCAGCTCGTACTTCTCTTTGAGGCCGCGCAGGATCGACACCGTGTCCTCGACGGTGGGCTCGTCCACGAACACGGGCTGGAAGCGACGGGCGAGCGCGGCGTCCTTCTCCACGTAGCGCCGGTACTCGTCGAGCGTGGTGGCGCCGACGCAGTGCAGCTCGCCGCGCGCGAGGGCGGGCTTCAACAGGTTGGAGGCGTCCATCGCGCCGTCGGTCTTGCCGGCACCCACGAGGGTGTGGACCTCGTCGATGAACAGCACGACCTCGCCGGACGCCTTGATCTCCGACAACACCGACTTCAGCCGCTCCTCGAACTCACCGCGGTACTTCGCGCCGGCGATGAGGGCGCCCATGTCGAGGGAGAGCAGCGTCCTGCCCTTCAGGCTCTCCGGCACGTCGCCGTTGACGATCCTGAGCGCCAGGCCCTCGGCGATGGCGGTCTTTCCGACGCCCGGCTCACCGATGAGGATGGGGTTGTTCTTGGTGCGCCGCGACAGGACCTGGATCGTGCGGCGGATCTCCTCGTCGCGGCCGATGACCGGGTCGAGCTTGCCCTCGCGCGCGTTCGCCGTGAGATCCTGCGTGTACCGCTTCAAGGCGTCATAGGCGCCCTCTGCGTTGGCGCTGTCGGCGGTGCGCCCCTTTCGCAGGTCCGCGATGGCGCCCTCGAGCGCCTTCGCCGTCAGCCCAGCGTCCTTCAGGATGCGGAAGCTCTCGGTGGACGGCTCGGAGGCGAGCGCCAGCAGCAGGCGCTCCACCGTGACGAACCGGTCGCCCGCCGCCTTCGCCAGCGCCTCGGCCTGCGTCAGCACCTTGACGGTGGCGGGCTGGAGGTGCAGCTGGCCGGCGCCCGAGCCCTCGACCTTGGGCAGCTTGGCAAGGGATCGCGTCACCGCCGCCTGCGCATCGCGCGGCCGAGCGCCGGCGGCGCTCAACAGGCCGGCGGCCAAGCCCTCCTCGTCGTCGAGCAGCGCCTTCAACACGTGCTCGGGGGTGAACTGCTGATGTCCGGCGCCGATCGCGTTCGTCTGCGCGGCCTGGATGAAGCCGCGGACGCGGTCGGATAGCTTCTCAACGTCCATGTGTCCTCCTGTCCGGCCGGCGGCGGCGTCGCCCGCGGGCCGTCGTGGATGGCGCGGCGCAACGTGCCACCGCGGGCGCCGCCGCAGCCGGCGCCGTGCGGGGAGATGGGAACGAGGGCGCGTCTTCGGTAGGCTTTCCTGCTCAAAGATCGAGCGGCCGGACCCCGTCGTGGATCGGGTTGCCTTCGGCTGCGTCGAACGGCAAAGCTGGAGCGGTGCGACGGTAGAGATCGCACGCAGGGAACGAGGACACGGCCATGGCACGCGGCATCTCTCTGAACCGACGGACCTTCCTCATCTCGACGTCGGGCGCCGCAGCCGGCGTTGCGGCGACCGGCCTCGCCGGGACCGGGGCGCACGCCCAAGACGGCGCATTGCCCGAATACGCGGCCTGGAAGGATCCTGACGCGCTCATCGTCCACACCGACCGCACGCTCGAGACCAGGCGCGAGGCCATCGGCGCGCCGCCGATCACCCCCGCCCGCGAGCTGTTCGTACGCAACAACCTGCCGACGCCGCCACTGTCGGCCACCGACGACCCGGACGTTTGGGAAATCGCCTTCGAGGGCGTCGCGAGCCCGGCGACGATGACGCTCGGCGAGCTGAAGCGGTACGGCGTGACGAGCACGCCCGCCGTCCTCCAGTGCTCCGGCAACGGGCGTGCGTTCTTCGACCACGAGGCGAGCGGAACCCAGTGGTCGGTGGGGGCGGCGGGCAACGTGGTGTGGACCGGCGTGCCCCTCGCGCGCGTCGTCGAGGCGATGGGCGGTGCGGCCGCCGAGGCACGCTTCCTCACCGGCACCGGCGGCGAGGATCTGCCGCCCGGCATCGACCCGCTGACGATCCTCGTCGAGCGCTCCGTGCCCATCGAGGCGCTGGACGACGCGCTCCTCGCCTACGAGATGAACGGCGAGCCGCTCCCCATCGCCCATGGTGGCCCCGTGCGCCTGGTCGTTCCGGGCTACTTCGGGGTCAACAACGTCAAGTACGTGCGGCGCATCGCGCTGACCCCTGCGGAGAGCGAGGCGAAGATCCAGCGCACCAGCTACAGGATCCGCCCGGTGGGCGTCGAAGGAGACCCGAGCCAGCCGTCCATGTGGACGATGACCGTGAAGTCGTGGATCACCGCGCCGCTCCACGAGCCGAGCTCCGGCGCCGTGGTCATCCAGGGCGTCGCCATGGGCGGTGCCTCCGCGCTGTCGTCGGTCGAGGTGTCCACGGACGGCGGCGAAACCTGGCAGGCGGCCGAGCTCACCGGACCCGACATGGGACGGTTCGCCTGGCGTCCGTTCGCGCTCGTGACCACCCTCGAACCCGGACGCTACACGGTGGCAAGCCGCGCGACCAACGCCGACGGCGACGAGCAGCCACGGGACTTCGACCCCAACGAACGCGGCTACGGGCACAACGGCTGGGACGCCCACGCCGTCGAGCTCACGGTTTCGTGAACTGTCCGAGGCACGCCGGGCGTTCGGCCGACGCAAGGCTCGGCGCGCTTGTGGCGGTCCTTCTGATCGTGCCGTGCGGGGCGGCCGCGGACGAGGGTCGGGCCGCTGAGGCGACAGCTGCTGGACGAGCGTTGTTCGTCGGCGGCGCGGAGCCCGCCTGCGGCATCTGCCACACGCTGAAGGACGCGGGGACCTCCGGCGAGGTCGGCCCCGCGCTCGACCCGCTGGCGCCGTCGGCGCGGCGGGTCGCTGCGGCCGTCACACAAGGCGTCGGTATCATGCCTGCCTACGCGGACGCGCTCGACGCGGAGGAGATCGACGCCATCGCGCGTTACGTGGCGACGGCGACCGGGGGCGAGGTCGACCTCTAGAGCGTGATGTGTTCACCATCTCAACGCTTCAACCGGACGACCCAGCGTTGACCACCGAAGGCTGCATCCGGAGCGCGTCCTGCCGGCCGAGATGAGCGTACCACGGCGCGAGCGCCCCAGCTTGTGGGCTACGCCGTTAGCCGATCAACCACCTCTGCTGCGGACGACGAGCCTCACCCATGACCGTGGTGCGCCGACTGGTAGGACAACGTTGTCCGTGCTCCGCGTCACCAGCCCGTGGGCGCATGCAACTCAGCGAAAGATCTTCGCCTCGACGCGCCTTTGGATCGGCCGCATCGGCCCCCTGGGGATTGCCGTTCCGCGGCTCCGAGTGCCGTCGTTGGGTTGGGATGGTCGAGTAAGGGCGTGCGGCCACGGGGCTGACGTCAGGACCGGCTGGCCGGGACCGGGCCCGAACACCGTGCCTCATCCAGATGGTGCGTCCGCCGCCGGCATCGGGGAGCGGATGAGGCAATCCTGCTCAACAGTGCGGCATCCACCGCATCTGAAGGGCGTAGTCAGGGCAGAACCAGTCCGCGCCTCGGCGCGTGCCGACCCGTCCCGCGCCGGTCGTCAGCTCGTGGGCTCCGTGGGTTCCGGCTCCGCGGGGCTCGATCCGCTCGCCTCGGAGGATGGCTCGGTGCGCCGGGTGCGGCTGCGCGTGCGCGTGGCAGTCCGGCGACGAGGCTTGGGCTTGCCGTCCTCGGCGGTGACCTCCGCCGCCGGCTCGCCGTCGGTCGCCATCGCGTCGGAGCTCGCGTCGTCAACCCGAGGCTGCGAAGCCTCCGAGCGCTCGTCCTCCTTGTGGAGACCGTTGGCTGCGGCGCTGGGCGCATGGCGGCTGCTCGCGGCCTCGGGGTCGCCCGCGGGACGCTCCACCTCCCCTCGGGTGGCCTCGCCGGCGTTCTCCTCCTGTCTGGCCCGATGGTGCGCGCCGTTGACCCGGATGGCGTGACGCACGCCCTCCTCCTCCTCGTCCTCGATCCCGTCGTACCCGTTGATGCTCGGCTGCTCTCCGCGCCCGCGATCGGAGTCCTGGCGGTACTCATCGAACCGCTGGCGTTCGTCGTCACGACGATCGCGCGGCGGCTGCCCGTTCTGCTCGTAGGCCGCGGCGACGATCCTGTAGTAGTGCTCGGCGTGCTGGAAGTAGTTTTCGGCCGTCACGCGATCGCCGGACGACTGAGCGTCCCGGGCGAGTTGGCTATACTTGTCGGCGACCTGCAGTGCAGACCCACGAATCTTTACGTCCGGACCGTTGGACTCGTAGGAGCGCGACAACGGGTTCCCGCCACCCTTGCTCCGGCTGCGGCCACGTAGACGCTTGCTCGAGTTGTTTGGTCTCATCAGCTCTCTCGAATGCGGGTTCACGCGACACCGCGAAGGGGCCTTCCGCACGATCGCCCGTGCAGCACCAAGGGCCGGCCGCACGATCGCCCGTGCGGCCAAGGGCCGGCCGCACGATCGCCCATGCTGCACCAAGGGCCGACCCATCCCGCTGGAGGGGAGCGACCCGCGACCCATCCGGCCCGGTTCGGAACGCCACAAGCGCAGCGCACCACACTTTCGCCCCCACGCGACGGCAACGCTCCATCTCGCGAAGCGTTCGCGTCCATCGCCGATGTGGCGTCAGTGATCACATCACCCCAGATGCGGGGAGGCACACGATACGGCTCCGCTGCGCCATCGCGCGAGAACCGATCGGCCGACACGGACACGTTAGCGGCTCGCTTCGGTCTTTCCAAGACTTAATTGCGCGTCCGACGTGCGAAGTTGCGATCCTGCGCCTCACCCATCCCCGCGACGCAGGGACATCGCCCGCGGCACGCCGTTCAGGTCGTTCGCCATGGACACCACTTCCAACCGATGGCGAGCCGCCTCGCCGGTCACCGCGTCGGCGGCGGCGGGGTCGATCTCCACTATCAGCGTTCCAGCTGGTGCGAGGATTGCCTCGGCGTGCGCGAACACGGTGCGATAGGCGTCGAGCCCGTCGGCGCCACCGTCGAGGGCGAGCCTTGGGTCGAACTCGCGCACCGTCCGGTCGAGCGTCGCGATCGTCCCCGTGGAGACGTAGGGCGGGTTCGAGACCACGAGGTCGAACCTGGCACCGAGCGCAGCCCCGAAGTTTGCAGCCACGAATGCCGCCCTCGCAGCGAGCCCGTGCCGCTCCGCGTTGCGCCGCGCCTGCACCAGGCAACCGAGCGAGATGTCGACGCCGACCCCGAAGGCTGCCGGGCGCTCGGTCAGGACGGCAAGCAAGATCGCGCCGCTGCCGACCCCGAGGTCGGCGATCGCCGCGGCGCGATCCGGCGGTTGCAGAACCGTCAACGCAAGCTCGACCACGGTCTCGGTCTCCGGGCGCGGCTCCAGCGTTGCATCCGAGACGCGCAGGTCGAGGGACCAGAACGCGCGGCGGCCCAGGATGCGTCCGATGGACCGCCCCGCCAGCCGCTCCCGGGCGCGCACCTCGAGCTCGCCGACGAGCGCCGCCGGTATCGCGAGGCGCGGGTTGGCTATGAGCTGCGCCGTCGTCACGTTCAGCGTCTCCACCACCAGGAGGCGCGCGTCGAGGTCGGGCGTGGCGAGCTTGGCCTCGCGGAAGGTGCGCTTCAGCGTCGTGTAGAGCGTGGCAAGGTCCGCCTCTCCGGCGAAGATCGGCAGCTCGGGCTCAGCCATCGGCCTCGGCCAAGAGCTGCGCCTGGTGCTCGGTGGCGAGCGCGTCGATCACTTCGTCGAGCGCCGTTCCGTCGAGCACCTCGGTCAGCTTGTAGAGCGTCAGGTTGATCCTGTGGTCCGTCACCCGGCCCTGGGGAAAGTTGTAGGTCCTGATGCGCTCGGAACGGTCGCCGGACCCCACCTGCGTCCTGCGGTCCGCCGCGCGCGCCTCGTCCGCGGCCTGCCGCGTGAGGTCGTAGAGCCTCGCGCGCAGGACCTCCATGGCACGCGCGCGGTTCTGGTGCTGCGACTTCTCCGACGAAGTGACGACGATGCCGGTGGGCAGGTGCGTGATGCGCACCGCCGAGTCGGTGGTGTTGACGTGCTGCCCCCCGGCCCCGGACGCCCGCATGGTGTCGATGCGGATGTCGGACGCGGGGATGTCGATGTCCACCTCCTCCGCCTCGGGCAGCACCGCGACGGTGGCGGCCGAGGTGTGGATGCGGCCGCTCGCCTCGGTCGCCGGCACGCGTTGCACGCGGTGCACGCCGGACTCCCACTTCAGCTTGGCGAACACGCCCCGCCCCCGCACGGCGGCGACGACCTCCTTGTAGCCGCCGGCGTCGCCCTCCGACAGGCTCATCACCTCGACGCGCCATGCGTTCGCGGCGGCGAAACGCTCGTACATGCGGAAGAGGTCGCCCGCGAAGAGCGCCGCCTCCTGGCCGCCGGTGCCGGCGCGGACCTCGAGGATGGCGCTCTTCTCGTCCGCCGCATCCTTCGGCAGCAGCGCGGCGCGCACCTCCTCCGACAGCTTGGCGATGAGGCCGACGAGGGCAGGCCGCTCCTCCTCGGCAAGGGCGGCGAGCTCGTCGTCGTCCGCGAGCATCTCGTCCACGCCGGCGAGCTCGCGCTCGGCCTCCCGCAGGGCGGCCACCGAGCGCACGAGGGGCTCGAGCTCGGCGTACTCGCGCGAGAGCTCGACGTACTCGTCCGCAGCCGGCCCCGCGGCCATGCGTTGCTCCAGGATGTTGAAGCGGTCGACCACCTCGTCGAGCCGCTGACGCAGCATCATCGACGGTCCTAAACCGGGATATCGTTCGCGTCCGCGAAGCGCGAGAGCATGTGACGGATGTCGTCGTTGCCGCGGCCAGGTTCAAGCCTCGGCCACAGCCGCGCGCGCAGCCGGCCGAGGTCGGTCGCGCGGATCGCGGCCTTGACGGGGCCGATGGCGGCCGGGGGCATCGAAAGCTCGGTGTAGCCGAGCCCGACGAGGCACAGCGCCTCCAGCGGCCGGCTCGCGCTGTCGCCGCACACGGTGACGGGCACGTTCGCCACGCGGCAGGCGTCGGCAATGCGCTTGAGGATCCGCACGAACGACTGGGAGAGCGTGTCGAAGCGCCCCGCCACGCGCACGTTGGAGCGGTCGGCGGCCATCGCGAATTGGTAGAGGTCGTTGGTGCCGACGGACACGAAGTCGGTCACGGCGAGCAGCTCCTCGAGCTCGAACAGCAGCGAGGGGGTCTCGACCATCGCACCGAGCTTCAGCGTGTCGGGCAGCCTGTGGCCGTGGCGGTGCAGGAAGCGCCGCTCGCGATCCACCAACGCGCGGGCAGCGTTGTACTCCGCCACGGTGGTCACCATCGGGAACATGAGCCTCAGCTCCCGCCCACCCGCGGCGACGAGGAGCGCGCGGATCTGCATGCGCAGGAGCCCGGGACGGTCGAGGCCGAGGCGCACGGCGCGCCAGCCCATGGCGGGGTTCTCCTCGTCGACCGTGCGCAGGTAGGGCAGCACCTTGTCGCCGCCGATGTCGAGGGAGCGGAACGTGACGGGACGGCCGCGCGCCTCCTCGTAGATCTTGCGGTAGAGCGCCTCCTGCTCGCGTCGGCGCGGCAGCGACGGCGACAGCATGAAGAGCACCTCGGTGCGGAACAGGCCGACGCCGGCCGCACCGGCCTCCGACAGGTGCGGCATGTCGGCGAGCATCCCGGCGTTGATTGACAGCGTCACCTCGGTGCCGTCGCGCGTCACCGCCGGAAGGTGTCGCAGCCTGCGGTACCGCGCCTGCCGTCGCGCCCTGAAGCGGACCTTCTCCGCGAACACGTTCTCCACGTCCGCCGACGGGCGGATGTGGACGTCGCCGCCGTCGGCGTCGACGATGATCGCCTCGCCCGACTCCACCATCGACGTGACGCCGGCCGCCTGTCCGATGGCGGGGATGCCGAGCGCCCGCGCCATGAGGACGACGTGGGAGGCGGGGGTGCCCTCCTCCATGACGAGGCCACGGATCCTGGTGCGTTCGTAGTCGAGGAGCTCGGCCGCCCCCATGGAGCGCGCGACGATGATCGCATCACCGGTCACCTGCGCGAGCGAGGTGGACGTCCGGCCCATGAGCTCACGCAGCAGGCGGTTCGCGATGTCGTCGAGGTCGTGCAGGCGCTCGCGCACCATGCGGTCGGTGGAGCGCAGGAGTCGAGCGCGGTTGTCGGACTGGACGCGCTCCACCGCCGCCTCTGCGGTCAGGCCGGAGCGGACCACGTCGGCCATCTTGCGGGACCAGCCGCGGTCCTGGGCGATCATCAGGAACGCCTCCAGGACGTCGCGGGGCGCGGCCTGGGCCTGCAGATCGTCGCGCGCAAGGTGGGCGACGAGGTTGCCGCGGATCTTGTCGAGGGCGGTTTCCAGCCGGTTGAGCTCGTGCTCCACGTCCTCGGTCAGGAGCTGCGTGACGACGACGCGCGGCTCGTGCAGCACCGCGCGTCCGAGTCCGACACCCTCGCACAGGGACACGCCGGAGACGTGGAGCTGGCGCTTGATGTCGAGGGCAGCGCGCTCCTTGGAGATGGTGTCGAGGTCGCCGGTGCCGGCGATCTCGGCGATCACCATCGCGGTGGTCTGCAGCGCCTCGACCTCCTCGTTGTCGTAGCGCTTGGGCGCGCGGTTCTGCACGGTGAGGACGCCGAGCATGCGCCCCGAGCGCAGGACCGGCACGCCGAGGAAGGTGTTGTAGTCCTCCTCACCGGTCTCCGGGAGGTAGGCGAAGGACGGGTGGGCGCGCGGGTTGGTGATGTTGAGCGGCTGCGCGGTCTTGGCGACGCGGCCCACGAGGCCCTCACCGATCTTGAGGCCCGCCTGGTGCACCGCCGCCCGGTTGAGCCCGTGCGTGGCGTAGAGCTCCAGCACGCCGTCGGCGCGCAGCACGTAAAGCGAGGAGACCTCGGCGACCATGTTGTCGGCGATGATGCGCGTGATGCGGTCGAGCCGTTCCTGCGCCGGCATCGGCGCGGCCATCACCGCGTGGAGGTGTTTGATGAGCTGACGCGGGCCGGCGAGCGTGTCGCGCATCGGTCCTCCCCAGGGCGTCGGGTCGCAACGCCGCGGCCGCCGCGCCGTCGTCCCGGACGAGACCGTTCCCAAATGCTACGAAGGGATGGGCGTGTCTACAACCCTTGGGCGCTGGCCGCACCGACCCTCTCGTTCCCTGCGACGTAGCGGCAGCGGACCGGCCCCGAACGCGGCAAGCCTCCGGCTCACGGCGTCTTGTCGAGGCCGTAGACCGCATGCAGCGTGCGCACCGCGAGCTCGGTGTAGGCGGCGTCGATCAGCACGGAGATCTTGATCTCGCTCGTCGTGATGGCGCGGATGTTGATCGCCCGCTCGGCCAGCGCCTTGAACGCCGTCGCGGCGACGCCGGCGTGGGAGCGCATGCCGATGCCGATCACCGACACCTTCACCACGTCGGTGTCCCCGAGGAGCTTGCCGAAGCCGAGCGTTCCGCGCTGGGCCTCCACCACCGCCATCGCCCGCTCGAAGTCGGACTGTGGGACGGTGAAGGTGATGTCGGTGGCCGAGCCGTCCTCGGAGATGTTCTGGACGATCATGTCGACGACGATGCTCGCCTCGGCGAGGGGGCCGAACACGGCGTAGGCGACACCTGGAGCGTCCGGGACGTCGCGCAGGGTGACCTGCGCCTCGTCCCGTGCGTAGGCGATGGAGGTGACGGTTTCCTGTTCCATGGCGTCGATCTCGGCGGTGATGAGCGTGCCGACGGGCGGCCTCGCGGGGTCGGCGAAGCTGGAGCACACCATCACGGGCACGTCGTGCACCATGGCGAGCTCGACGGCGCGAACGTGCAGCACCTTGGCGCCCAGCGAGGCCATCTCCAGCATCTCCTCGTGGGAGACGCGCGGCAGGCGTCGTGCGGTGCGCACGATCCGCGGGTCGGTGGTGTAGACCCCGTCGACGTCGGTGTAGATGTCGCAGCGGTCGGCGTGCAGCGCCGCAGCGACCGCCACGGCCGTGGTGTCCGACCCGCCCCGGCCGAGGGTCGTGATCCGGTTCAGCGACGACAGCCCCTGAAAGCCCGCGATCACCGCCACTTGCCCCTGGGACAGCCGGTCCGACAGGACATCGGTGCCGATGGCCTCGACCCGCGCCGCGCCGTGGGCGTCGTCGGTGCGCATGGGGATCTGCCAGCCCTGCCACGATCGGGCGTCGATGCCCATCGCCTGGAGGACGATGGCGAGGAGGCCCGACGTGACGTTCTCGCCGGACGAGACCACGGCGTCGTACTCGCGCGCGTCGTGGATGGTCGCGGCCTCGCGGCACAGGGCGACCAGGCGGTTCGTCTCCCCCGCCATCGCCGAGACCACCACCGCGACCTCGTTGCCGGCCGCGGTCTCGCGCTGGACGTGGCGGGCGACGTTGCGGATGCGGTCGAGGTCGGCGACGGAGGTGCCGCCGAACTTCATGACGATGCGGGCCATCGGCCACCGTGCGGGAGTTGCGTTCGGGTGGGGAGCCGCTAGCTAGCAGGCGATCCGCCGAGCAACAATGGCCACCCGATGACGACGACGATCGACGCCGCCGAGGTCGACAAGTTCGACCGCCTCGCCGCCGAGTGGTGGAACCCGCGCGGCAAGTTCAAGCCGCTGCACAAGTTCAACCCCGTGCGGCTCGCCTACCTGCGGCAGACGCTGTGCCGCCACTTCGACCGCGACGCGCGCGCCGAGACGCCGCTCTCCGGGCTGCGCGTGCTCGACATCGGCTGCGGCGGCGGCCTGTTGTCCGAGCCCCTGGCGCGGATCGGGGCCGCCGTCGTGGGGGCGGACGCCGCGCCGACCAACGTCGAGGTCGCCCGGCTGCACGCCGCCCAGTCCGGCGTCGCCGTGGACTACCGCGCCACCACCGCCGAGGCGCTGGCCGGCGAGGGCGAGACGTTCGACGCGGTGCTCGCCATGGAGGTCGTCGAGCACGTCGCCGACGTGGAGGCGTTCGTGGCGGCGTGCGCCACCATGGTCCGGCCGGGCGGGCTCACGGTGTTCGCCACGATCAACCGCACGCTGAAGGCGTACGCGCTCGCCATCGTCGGCGCCGAGTACGTGCTGCGCTGGCTGCCCAAGGGGACGCACGAGTACAGCAAGCTCGTGCGGCCGGGCGAGCTGGAGCGCGCCTTCGCCGACAACGGCCTCGCGTCCCGCCAGCCCGTCGGCGTCACCTACAACCCGCTGCGCGACGAGTGGGCGCTCTCCCAGGACACGGACGTCAACTACATGATCCTCGCGATCCGTCCTGCGCACTCGGTGGTGTGAACCGCGTCATGCGCCGAACGCGACGAAGGCCACCACGCCCGAGCTGATCCACAGCGCGAGCAGCAGCACGCTCTCGAGCCCGATGTTGGCGAACCCGGTACGTTGACGGCGGATGAGGCCGAGGAGCAGGACGCCGGTCATCAGGATGCCGACGAGCGCCCAATACTGGGAGCCGGGACCGATCGCGTTGTAGATCGAGCCGTCGCGGTAGGCTGTGTCCGACAGCGACAGGAACAGGACGTCGAACATGTTGCCGCCGATGATGCCGCCCACGGCGAGCTGCAGCGCTCCGCGGCGTACCGCGGCGAGCGTGGTGACAAGCTCCGGCAGCGAGGTCGCCGTTGCCGTCAGAAGTGCGCCGACGACCGTTGAAGACAGGCCCGTGGCGGCAGCGATGGACGCCCCGGTGACAGCGATGGCATAGCCGGCGACGCCGACGAGGAGGACGAGCGCTCCGAAGCTCGCCGCCAAGCGGACGAGGGAGCCTGCAGCCTCGCTCTCAGCCTCAGGCTTGTCCTCGCGGGTGAGCGAGGTCCGACGGGGCAGCCACATGGGCTGCTTGCGATCTTGGCGCGCCATGGCGACCCCGGCGACGTAGACGAGGACGAGGACAAGGCTTGCCGGATGGATGCCGATGACCGTCACCTCGGGCAGGAGGCCGGCCAAAAGGGGGATGGTCAGGAGCACCATCAGCGTCGTCGCCTGCGTGAGGTTCGCCGCCTCCGCCGCGGCGTGCTCGAGGTTGGCGCGGCGCCAGACGCAATCGGCGACCGCGAGGAACGCGGTCTGCGCCGCGATCCCGCCGAGCGCGTTGCTGTAGGCAAGGTCGACGTCGCCGGTCGCCGCGGCGGTGATCGAGTTGATCGCCCCCGACGCCGACGTCGTCGCGCCGAGGAGGACCGCCACCGCCTCGCCGAGCCCGGTGCGGTCGGCAAGGACGTCGGCGAGGCGTGCCAATCGCGCGCCGGCGAGGAGGATGACGACCTGCGAGGGCAAATCCGATGATCGCAGGGGCGAGGGACAGCTCGGGCAAGTCCGCCTCGCTCAGCAACGGCGATGGGGGAAGCAGCGGCCGGAACGATCGTTCCCGCCGCCCGTCCGCCCGTCCCGCCGGAGTTCGGCGACCGGCTGATCAGGCGGCGGCGCGGCTCCTGAGGAAGCCGTCGACGCGGTCCATCGCCTCGAGGATGCGGTCCTTGGAGGCGGCGTAGGAGACGCGCACGTAGCCCTCGCCGAGCGTGCCGAAGTCGGGCCCGCCGATCAGCGCGACGCCGGTGTCGGCCAACAGCGCGTCCGCCAGCGGCTTCGCCGCCCAACCGGTGTCCGCGACGTTGGGAAAGGCATAGAACGCGCCCTTCGGCGTCCGGCAGGTCACGCCGGGCAGCGCATTGAGCCGTTCGACCACCGTCCGGCGGCGCTCGTCGAAGGCGGCGACCATGCGCTCGACGTCGTCCTGTGGCCCGGTGAGCGCCGCGACGCCGGCGTGCTGCGTCGGCGCGTTGACGCAGGACCAGGCGTTGACCGCGAGCTTGCGCGCCTTGTCGATGAGCGAGCGCGGCCATAGCGACCAGCCGAGCCGCCAGCCGGTCATCGCGTAAGTCTTGGAGAAGCCGTCCAGCAGGATGAGGCGGTCGCGCAGGCCCGGGAAGGCGCCGAGCGAGGCGTGCGGCAGCCCATCGTACGTCATGCGGCCGTAAATCTCGTCGGACAGGACCGCGACGGTCGGGTGCCGCTCGAGGATCCGCACCAGTCGCTCCACGTCCGCGGGCGGGGTCACGCCGCCGGTGGGGTTCGCCGGCGAGTTGACGATGACGAGGCGCGTGCGCTCGCTCATACGCGCTTCGACGTCGTCCGGATCGAACGCGAAGTCGTTGTCCTCGCGGATCGGCAGCGGCACCGGGGTCGCCCCGGTGTACTCGATCATCGAGCGGTAGATCGGGAAGCCGGGGTCCGGGTAAAGGATCTCGGCGCCCGGCACGCCGAACATCAGGATGGCGGCGTACATCGTCACCTTGCCGCCGGGAACGACGAGGACGTCGTCAGGGCTCGTCTCCACCCCGGTTCGGGCGAGGATGTCCGCGGCGATCGCCTCGCGCAGCGCGGGGATGCCGGTCGCTGGCGTGTACCCGTGATGGCCGTCGCGCAGCGCCTTCACCGCCGCCTCGACGATGTGCGATGGCGTCGGGAAGTCCGGCTGGCCGATGCCGAGGTTGATCACGTCGCGGCCCTGCGCGGCGAGCGCGTTCGCCCTGGCGAGGACGGCGAACGCGTTCTCCTCGCCGATCCGGTCGAACGCCGGCACCGTGGTCAGCATGGGGTCCCCTTCACTGTCGCAGCCCGGTCTCAGCGGATGACGGGGTCGCGGCTGGCGACCGCATGCGCACGGACCCGTTCGCGGTGCAGGATGTAGAGCCCCGCGCCGGCGATGATGAGCGTGCCGGCGATCGTCCATGCATCGGGGACCTGGTGGAAGATCGCGTAGCCGAACAGGATCATCCAGATCATCTGCGTGTAGATGAAGGGCGTCAGCGTCGAGGCGTTGGCGATCCGGTGCGCGACGGTGAGCGCGTAATGCCCGGTGGCGCCGAACGCGCCCATCAGGAGGGCGAGGAGCCACTGCCAGCCCTCGAGCGCTGCGACGGCACCTGGCGCCACGGGCAGCAGCACCACGACGCCGACGATCGCCGACAGCATCAGCATGTTGAGCGAGGACTCGGTGCGGTGCATGCGCCGGGTGAGGACGGCGTAGAACGCGTAGCAAGCCATGCCGCACACCGACAAGCCTGCCGCCCAGTGCATGGCGTCCGTGCCCGGTCGCAAAACCACGAGGACGCCGACGAAGCCGACGACCACGGCCGCCCAGCGCCGCACACCCACCGGCTCGCCGAGGAGGGGCCCCGCGAGCGCGGTGACGAGGAGCGGCGCGGCGAACATGATCGCACTCGTCTCCGCAAGCTGCAGGTACTGCAGCGCCCAGAAGTTGAAGAAGGTCGAGCCGAGCAGGGTCAGCCCGCGCAGCACCTGCATGAACGGATGCTGGGTACGGAACGGCGACAGGTCGCGCCACACGCGCAGGAACAGCATCAGGAGAAGGACGTGGGTGGCGTAGCGCAGCCATACGATGTGGACGGACGCCATGGTGGCGCCGAGCCACTTCGCCGTCGCGTCGAGGCACGCGAACATGGACACGGCGAACATCATGAGGAGGATGCCGCGCAGGGTATCGCCGGCGGCGTCCGCAGTCGCGGCGGGGCTCGTCACCTCAGGCCGGCGTTCTCTCGAGGTCCTCGTCGTCGTCGAGGTCGTCGTCGAGGTCGTTCGACGGGGAGCCGTTGGCGGACAACAGGTTCTTCTCCATGCGGCGCAGGAGCTTGCGCACGCGCTTCCTGTCCCTGTCGTCGAAGCCGGCAAGCGCCTCCTTCTCGAGCCGCTTCCAAAGCTTGTCGACGTCGCCGATGAGGGCGCGGCCGGGCTCGGTCAGGAACACGCGGGCGAGGCGGCCGTCCTGCTCGGAGGTTTGGCGCACCACGAAGCCGTAGGTGGCGAGGCGCGTCACCATCTTCGTCACGGTCGGCGGCTGGACGCCGAGCTCGGCGGCGAGCGCCGACATCGTTCGGCCGTCCGCCTCGGCGAGCGCCTTCAACACCACCTCCTGCCCGGGATGGAGGCCGAGCGACGACAGGTGCGTCCCCGCGCGGGCGCGCTGAGCCTTCGCGGCCCTGGCGAGCCGGTGGGTCGCTGACTTGGCGTGGTCGAACGGCATGGTGCCCTCGTCGGCACGCGCGGAGCGGGCAGCATGCGCGCCTCGTTCGCATACGACCCGACGTACGCAACATCAAGGCCACGCCGCACAACGGTCCGCCGGCGGCGCGACCCGCGGGCGATGGACGTGCCGGGCGACGAGGGGGCGTCGACCTAGGGGCGGCGAGGTCCCTCAGTCGAGCTCGCGGTAGTCGGGCGGGCGGGCGTTGATCACCGTGCCGCCGCGTACCACGACGCGGTCCGTCTGGGGACGTGCGAGGAGCTCGGTCCACGAGCGGGCGCTGAACAGGACCAAGTCGGCTGGCGCACCAGGTGCGAGGCGGTCGCGGTCGGCAAGCCCCATGATGGCCGCGGGCGTCGCGGAGACCGCGCGCGGCCAATCGCCCACCGGATGATCGAGGTGGAGGATGCGCGTCGCCTCGCGCCACACCTCCATCATGTCGAGGTCGCCGTAGGCGTAGAACGGATCGCGCGTGTTGTCGGAGGCGAAGGCGACGGAGGTGCCTCGCACCCTCATCTCGTGCACCAGCGTGCCGCCGCGGATGCGCGGGGTGCGCCCGGCGTGCCGGTCCTGGAGGTAAAGGTTGCACATGGGGAGCGACACGACCGCGAGCCGCGCCTCGGCCACCGCGTCCAGCGTACGATCGGCCTCTGCCTCGTCCATCGTCATCAGCGAGCAGCAATGACCGCAGGTAGCCGTGCCGGCGAAGGGCAGCGCGGTCACCGCGCGTGCCACCATGGCGAGGCAGTTGCTGCTTGGATCCAGCGTCTCATCCACGTGGAAGTCGATGTCGAGCCCGCGGTCCTCGGCCTCGGCGAGCAGCGCTTCCACCTTCCGTTGCGTGACCGGCGAGGGGTGGAGCGCCGCGCCGACGATCCCGCCGTGGCCGGTCACCTTGTCGAACAGGGCGGTGGGGTCGTCGGGAACGTCCTCAATGGCCATCAGGCTGGACGCTTGGAGCGTCATGCGGTCCCGCCACCGCTCCTTCGCCTCGGCGAAGACGGGCCAGGAGATGTCGTCCTGCGGCGGGGAGGAGTCGATGTGCGTGCGGATCGCGGCGGTCCCGTGGGCGTAGGCGGTCCGCAGCGCGAACTCCATTCGCCGGGCGACGTCGGCGCCGGACCAGTGCGTGCTCCGGTCCGTGCGCACCGCGCCGAGCGCGCCGGCGATGGTGCCGTCAGGGTTCGGCGTCCGCGGCCAGATGTGCCCCTTGTCGAGGTGGGTGTGCATGTCGACGAACGCCGGGACGACGATGCCCGCCTTACAATCGCGTGCCCCGATGGGGCTGCCGCCCGCGGGCTGCACCGAGGCGATCCGCGTCCCGTCGATGGCGATGTCGAACAGCGCGAGGTCCTCGCCCGGCGGCTCCTGCACCGCGGCGGGAAGGGCCGCGTTCACCAGCCTCACCGCCGGTGCTCCAGCGCGCTCTCGTGCCAACGGCCGAGCACAAGGTTGGAGACGATGCTGAGGATCACGTAGATCACGATGCCGGACGTCGAGACGAGGACGAGCGAGGCGAAGAGCCGGGGTATCTTGAGCTGGTAGCCCGCCTCGATGATGCGCGTCGCGAGCCCGGAGCCGAAGCCGGACGCACCGGCGACGAACTCGGCCACCACCGCGCCGATGAGCGCGAGCCCGCCGGAGATCCTGAGGCCCCCTAGGAAGTAGGGCATCGCCGACGGGAGCTGGAGGTGCCGCAAGGTCTGCCAACGCGACGCGCCGTACAGCCGGCAGAGATCGCGCAGTTTGTGATCGGCGGAGTTCAGCCCCAGCGTCGTGTTCGACAGGATCGGGAAGAACGCGACGATCCATGCGCAGAGGAGGATCTTCGCGGTGTCGTTGCCGACGTAGATGTTGATGAGCGGGAACACGGCGACGATGGGCGTCACCTGCAGGACGACCGCGATGGGGAAGAACGAGTACTCGGCGATGCGCGACTGCGTCAGCGCGACGGACAGCGCGACGCCGCCGACGACCGCCAGCGCCAGCGCCAGCAGCGTGACGGTGAGCGTGCCGACCAGCGAGGGACCGAGGAGCGACCAGTCCGCCACCAGCGCTTCCGCGACGTTCATCGGGCTCGGCAGGATGTAAGGGGGAATGTCGTTGACGACGACGAGGGCCTGCCACAGCGCCACCGCGGCGAGGAGGACGGCCATGGGCAACACGATGCGCAGCGCACGCTCGCGCCGCCGCCGACGCGCAGGAAGGTCCGGCGTCGCGCTCCCGTGCACGCTCGCCGGCGCGTCCACGAGCCCCGCCTCGACGCTCACGCCTCGCCCATCGCTGCGGCGAGCGCCTCCGACGTGCGTCGCGCGAGGGCCGCGTACGCCGGGGTCAGGCGAAAGTCGGCCGAGCGCGGCGATGGCTCGTCGACGTCGATCACCGTGGCGACCCGGCCCGGACGGCGCGTCATCACGGCGATGCGGGTCGACAGGTACACCGACTCGAACACCGAGTGCGTGACGAACACGATCGTCCATCCGCGGGACGACCACAGCGCGAGCAGGTCGTCGTTCAGCTTGAAGCGGGTGATCTCGTCGAGCGCGGCGAACGGCTCGTCCAACAGGAGCACCGCGGGGTCGGTGGCGAGCGCGCGGGCGATGGAGACGCGCATCTTCATTCCCCCGGACAGTTCGCGCGGGAAGGCGCGGGCGAAGTCCGCGAGGCCGACGCTCTCCAACGCCTCCTCCACGCGCGGCGTCGCGGCGCGGCGACCGACGCCCTTCAGCCGCAGGGGGAGCCACACGTTCTCGAACACGCGCGCCCAGGGCATCAACGTGGGCTCCTGGAACACGAAGCCGACGTCCGGACGGGCCCCCGCGCCCGCCCACGCGATGCGCCCGCTGGTCGGCGCGTCGAGCCCTGAGATCAGCCGCAGGATCGTCGACTTGCCGCAGCCGGACGGCCCGAGCAGCGCGAGGAACTCTCCGCGCTGTACGGCGAGGTCGACGCCGGCGATCGCCTCGGTGCCGTTCTCGAACGTCTTGCCGACGCCGGCCAGCGTGACGATCGCCTCGGTCGCGGATCCGGTCGGCGCCTCGAGGTTCGACGCGACCTCCACCTATTGCGTCAGCTCCGCCTTGCGGTCGAGCCCGACCCCATCGTTGACGAACTCGAGGGTGTGCATGTCGGAGAGCTCGATGTCCTCGGGGGCTACGCCGGCGGCGACCATCTTGTCATGGAAGCTGCGGATGCGCTCCTCGGTCATCGCGCCGATGCCAAGCTCCAGCGCGTCCGCGGAGTCGACGATGCCGTACTCCTTCAGCTTCGCGATGGAGTAGTCGAGCTGCGCCTGCGTCATGTCGGGGTTCTCCTTCAGGATCAGCGCGTTGCCTGCCGAGGGGTCGCCGTAGAGGTAGTTCACCCAGCCGAGCGCCGAGCCCTCGACGAAGCAGCGCACCGCGTCGGGCATCGTCTCGATGGTCTCGTCCATGGCCTCGACGGTGGTGGAGTAGGTGTCGAAGCCATGATCGGCGAGCAGGAAGATGTTGGGCGTGAAGCCCCCGGCCCGTTCGATGGCGAACGGCTCGCTCGTCACGTAGCCCTGCTGGCCGGAGCGCTTGTCGGCGAGGAACGGCGCAGGGTTGAACGTGTAGGGTTGGCGCTGCCCAGGAGTGAAGCCGTGGGCGTCGATGAGCCACTGGTAGAACGTCTGGTAGCCGTTCTCGCCGATGAACAGCTCGATGTCCTTCAAGCTCTCGAAGGTGTCGAGGCCCTGGCCCGGATGGGTCATGAGGACCTGCGGCTCCTTCTGGAAGTGCGCGGCGACGACCTTGAGCGGGATGCCCTCCGCCACTGCGTTGAATGCCTGCAGGAGGTTGCCGCCCATGTGGAAGTCGATGCGGCCGGCGAGGAGTAGGGCGCGGTTGTTCACCTGTGGCCCGCCCGGCACGATGGTGACGTCGAGCCCACAGGCCTCGTAAGTGCCGTCCGCCAACGCCTGGTAGTACCCGCCGTGCTCGGCCTGGGGCAGCCAGTTGGTGCCGAAGGTGACGGGCGTCAGCTCCTGCGCCACTGCGGGCAAGGCGAGTGCGACGCTGGCCGCCGCAGTGCAAGCAATGTCCTTCCATCGAACCATGACGAACTCCCCCACTCCACGCCGCATGGTTAGCATTGCTCCCGTGCGGTGCAACGTTGCGCAAAGGTTACAGCAACGTCCGTGCCACCCCGGCGGCCGTGCCCAGGCGCCCGCCACAGTCGTCTAGGCAACAAGGCTTGCAACGCCGGGTTGCTCGCGCGCCCTCGCGCGGCTAAGTCCCGGTGACGAACCACGGAGCGACCATGACGCTGCCGCGCCCCTACTGGGCGGACATGACCGCGCTCGACTTCTCCACCGACACCGACGGATGGGTCGCGGTCGTGCCCACCGCCGCCGTCGAGCAGCACGGGCCGCACCTGCCGCTCGGCACCGACGCCATCATCGCCGAGGGCATGGTGCGCACCGTGGTGGAGCGGCTGCCTGCGGAGCTTCCGGTCTCGTTCCTGCCCGTGCAGAGCGTCGGCAAGTCCAACGAGCACATCGCCTTCCGCGGCACGCTGACCCTGTCGTGGGAGACCGCCATCAAGGCCTGGGTCGAGCTCGGCACCGCCCTCGCCCGCGCCGGAATAAGACGCATCGTGTTCGTCAACTCCCACGGCGGCAACACCGCGATGCTCGACGTCGTGACGCGCGAGCTGCGGGTGCGCTTCGACATCCTCGCGGTGCACACTGCCTGGTCGCGCTTCGGCGACCCCGGCGTCATCGACGCCGACGAGCGCGCCATCGGCATCCACGGCGGCACCGAGGAGACCGCGCTCGTGCGCCACTTCCGGCCGGACCTCGTGCGCGAGGAGCACGTCGAGGCGTTCGCGAGCGAGCAGACGCGGCTCCTCGCCGAGCGGACCCACCTCGTGGCGCACGGCCCGCATGCGTTCGCCTGGAAGGCGGGCGACCTGTCGCCCTACGGCGTCGTCGGCGACGCGACGCGCGCCACCGCCGACATGGGGCGCGCCATCGCCGAGCATCAGGCGGCGGGCTTCGTCGAGCTCCTCCGCGACGTCGCCGCCATCGACCTCGTGGTGTTGAAGTGAGCCGGCGGAGCGGTGCAGCCGCGCAGCACCGTCATGCACTGTGGCGACGGTGTGTCTTTACGCCGACGCGAGCGTCCGACTAGTGTCGCCGCAGGCTTAATTCCGCTGAAGACGGAAGAACAAGGGATCCACTGATGCAGCGAACGATCGCGAGCCTCGCAGCGCTCGCCCTTCTGGGCGGGGCGGCGACGGCGCAGGAGGGGGACAAGACGTTCACCTTCGCCTTCCAGGGCGAGTTGAAGTCCCTCGACCAGTACACGCTGAACGAGACCTTCTCGCTCGGCACGCTCGGCAATGTCTACGAGGGGCTGACCCGCCGGGACGCCGACCTCAACATTATCCCCGGGCTGGCGGAAAGCTGGGAGGTGGTCGACGACATGACCTGGCGCTTCAACCTGCGCGAGGGTGTCAAGTTCCACAACGGCAACGACTTCACCGCCGAGGACGTCGTGTTCTCCGCCGACCGCGTGCGCTCCGAGGGCTCCGACCTCAAGACCCGCATCCCCGAGGATGCCGAGTTCGTCGCCGTCGACGACCACACCGTCGAGGTGCGGCTCGAGACCCCGAACCCCATCCTGCATTACGAGTGGGACACCTGGGGCATCATGGACAAGGAGTGGGCCGAGGAGAACGACGCCGTCGCCGTCACCTCCGCCTCCGCCGAGGGGCAGAACTACGCGGCGCTGAACACCAACGGCACGGGCCCGTTCAAGATCACCTCGCACGAGGCAGGCGTTCGAACGATCTTCGAGGCCAATGAGGACTGGTGGAACTGGGAGGATCGCGAGTTCAACATCGACCGCGCGGAGTTCACCCCCATCGGCCAGGATGCCACGCGGGTGAACGCGCTGCTCTCGGGTCAGGTGGACATGGTCTATCCGATCCCCGTGCAGGACGTGCCCCGGGTGGATGCGAACCCTGGCACGGTGGCGATGACCGGCCCTGAGCTGCGCACGATCTTCCTCGGCTTCGACCAGATGAGCGACGAGCTGAAGTCGTCCTCGGTGGAGGGCGAAAACCCGTTCAAGGACAAGCGGGTGCGCCAAGCATTCTACCAAGCCATCGACATCGACGCGATCACCTCGAAGATCATGCGCGACCTTGCGACCCCGTCGGCGCTCCTGATCTCGCCCGCGCTCTACAGCCGCTCGGACGAGTTCGAGCGTTACCCCTATGATCCCGAGGCCGCCAAGACGCTGATGGAGGAGGCGGGCTACGGCGACGGCTTCACCGTCATGATGGACTGCCCGAACGACCGCTACGTCAACGACGAGCAGATCTGCCAGGCGGTCTCGGCGATGCTTGCGCGCATCGGCGTTACCATCGAGCCGAACTTCCAGCCCAAGTCGCAGTACTTCGCCAAGGTGCTGGCTTCGAACAACTACGACACGTCGTTCTACCTGCTCGGCTGGACGCCGGGGTCCTTCGATTCGTGGAACGTCATCCACAACCTCAACGCCTGCCGCAACGAGGACGGGACAACCGGCGGGCCGTTCAACCTGGGCGGCTACTGCAACGAGGAGCTCGACGCGTTGGCCGACAAGATCCTCACCGAAACCGACCCGGAGGCTCGCGACGCGATGATCGCCGAGGCCTTCACCATGATCCACGAGGACGTGGCGCACATCCCGCTGCATCAGCAGGGCCTCGCCTGGGGCAAGTCCGAGGACGTGGACCTCGTCCAGCGCGCGGACAACACGTTGATGCTCTACCACGTCACCAAGGAGTAGGTCGGTGCGGGGCGGCTTCGGCCGCCCCGGCCTCCGTCGCCCGTCATGGCCGCGTTCATCGTCCGCCGCATCGTCCAGGCCGTCGTCGTCATGCTCGTCGTGGCGCTGATCGCGTTCAGCCTGTTCACCTTCGTCGGCGACCCGATCAACCAGATGGTGGGCATCGAGACGACGCCGGCCGAGCGCGAGGCCCTCCGCCAGCGGCTCGGGCTCAACGACCCGGTGCCGGTCCAGTTCTGGCGCTTCATCTCGAGCGCGGCGCAGGGGGACTTCGGCGTCTCCTACCAGTTCAAGCAGCCGGTGGCGGACCTCCTCGCCGCCCGCGCGCCGGCCACCCTCGAGCTGTCCATCGTCTCGGCGATCTTCGCGCTCCTCGTCGGCATCCCCATGGGCGTTTACACCGGGCTGAAGCGGTCCTCGCCGCTGTCCAAGGTGTTCCTCACCGTCTCGCTCGTCGGCATCTCGCTGCCGCCCTTCCTCATCGGCATCCTCCTCATCTTCGTGTTCTCGGTGTGGCTCCAGTGGTTGCCCTCGTTCGGCCGGGGGGAGGTCGTCGACCTCGGCATCTGGACCACCGGGCTCCTCACGACGAGCGGGCTGAAGGCCCTCATCCTGCCGGCGATCACCCTGGGACTGTTCCAGATGACCCTCATCATGCGCCTCGTGCGCTCGGAGATGATGGAGGTCCTGCGCGCCGACTACATCCGCTTCGCGCGCGCCAGGGGCCTCACGGCGCGGGCGATCAACTTCGGCCATGCGTTGAAGAACACGCTGGTGCCGGTCATCACCATCACCGGGCTGCAGCTCGGCTCGGTGATCGCCTTCGCCATCATCACCGAGACCGTGTTCCAGTGGCCGGGCATGGGGCTCCTGTTCCTGCAGGCGGTGCAGAACGTCGACATCCCCATCATGGCGGCGTACCTCCTGCTGATCGCGTTCCTGTTCGTCGTCATCAACCTCGTCGTCGACCTGCTCTACGTGGCCGTCGACCCGCGCATCCGCCTGACGGGGCAGGCGGCGTGAGCACGGAGGCCGACGCCCCGCAGACCGCCGACGGTGGAGCGCGCGCCGCGGTCGCGGCGGTGACGGTGCAGCCGCGCGGGTTCGCCTCGCGCGCGATCGACTCCGACCTCTTGCACGCCTTCACGCGCTCGCCGCTCACGATGGCGGCCGCGGCGGTGACCGCCTTGATCTTCTTATCGGCCGCGTTCGCGCCGTTGATCTCGCCGAGCGACCCGTTCGACCTTGCCTCGCTGTCGCTCCTCGACAGCCTGACCCCGCCGGCGTGGGAGGAAGGCGGCAACCCCGCCTACCTCCTCGGCACCGACGACCAGGGCCGCGACCTGCTGTCGGCGATCCTTTACGGCACGCGCATCTCGCTGGGCGTAGGCTTCGCGTCCGTCGCGCTCGCCGCGACGCTCGGCATCACGCTGGGGCTCTTGGCGGGCTACGTCGGCGGCGCGGTGGACACCGTCATCATGCGCGTCGCGGACGTGCAGCTCACCTTCCCGGCGATCCTCATCGCGCTCCTCATCGACGGGACGGCCCGGGCGCTCTTCCCCGAAGTGTCGCGGGAGGAGAGCGCGTTCACCGTGCTCACCTTGTCCATCGGCCTCTCCTTCTGGGTCCAGTACGCCCGCACCGTGCGCGGCTCCACGCTCGTGGAGGCCAACAAGGAGTACGTCATGGCGGCGCGGCTCATCGGCCTCTCGCGGATCACCATCATGGCGCGGCACGTGCTGCCGAACGTGCTGGGCCCGGTCCTCGTCATCGCCACCATCAACCTTGCGCTCGCCATCATCCTCGAGGCGACGCTGTCGTTCCTCGGCGTCGGCGTGCCGCCGACCCAGCCCTCGCTCGGCACGCTGATCCGCGTCGGCCAGGACTACCTGTTCTCCGGCGAGTGGTGGATCACGATGTTCCCGGGCGCGATGCTCGCCGTCCTCGTCCTCGCCGTGAACCTCCTCGGCGACTGGCTGCGCGACGCGCTCAACCCAAAGCTGCGATGATGGTGGGACAGGGGGAGCCGACGCGATGACGATCCGCCTCCTCGACGGCGGGATGGGGCAGGAGCTCTACCGCCGCGCCGGACGGCCGCCCGCCGGCTGGTCGGTGTTCGACAACGTCACGCGGCAGGACGACGTGAGGACGCTGCACGAGGAGTTCCTCGCGGCCGGCGCCGACGTCATCACCACCAACACCTACGGCGCCGGACGGCACAAGCTGAACCTCGCCGGCGCGCCGGAGCGCTTCGCCGAGGTCAACCGCGCGGCCTGCTCCGCCGCAGAGGCAGCGCGCGACAGGGTGAACCCCGCCGCCCTCATCGCCGGGGCGCTCGGCCCCCTGCGAGGCTCCTACCAGCCGGACGCGGTGCCGCCGAGCGACCTTGCGGAGGCGGAGTACGCCGAGCAGGCCCTGGTGCTCGCACCCCACGTCGACCTCTTCATCTGCGAGACGATGACCATGGGGCGCGAGGCCCGTGCCGCCGCGCGCGCCGCGGCCTCCACGGGCCGGCCGGTGTGGGTCGCCTTCACGCTGCACGAGGACGGCTCGGCGCTGCGCAGCGATGAGCCCGTGCGCCTCGCCGTGCGCGCCCTCCAGGACGTTGCCGTCGACGCGGTCCTGTTCAACTGCACCTCGCCCGAGGCGGTCGGCCGCGCGCTGCCGGAGCTCGTCGCAGCGTCAGCGGGCCGCGCCGTCGGCGGCTACGCCAACGGATTCGAGGCGATCCCCGCCGAGTACGGCCACGGCAAGTCCGTCGCCGACCTCGACGCCCGGCAGGAGATGACGCCCGACGCCTACGCCGAGCACGTCGCCGCGTGGCTCGACGCCGGGGCGACCATCGTCGGCGGCTGCTGCGAGGTGGGCCCGGCCCACATCGCTCGCGTGAAGGTCCTCATCGGAGAGCGGCAGTGACCGGACCGGTGCTGTCCGTGCGAGGGCTCAAGGTCGAGTTCCCGACCCGCCGCGGGACGCTGCGCGCCATCGACGACGTCTCGTTCGACATCGCGCCCGGCGAGGTGCTCGGCGTCGTCGGCGAGTCGGGCGCCGGCAAGTCGCTGACCGGCGCAGCGATCATCGGCCTCCTTGATCCACCGGGGCGCATCGCCGGCGGCGAGGTCCACCTCGAAGGCCGGCGCATCGACACACTGCCCCCCGATGAGATGCGCCGACTGCGCGGCCGGCGGATCGGCATGGTCTTCCAGGACCCGCTCACCAGCCTCAACCCGCTCTACACCGTCGGGCGCCAGCTCACCGAGACCATCCGCACCCACCTCGGCCTCGGTGCCCGCGCCGCGCGCCGGCGGGCCGTGGAGCTCCTCGACGAGGTCGGCATCCCGGCCGCGGCGAGCCGCATCGACGCCTACCCTCACCAGTTCTCCGGCGGCATGCGCCAGCGCGTCGTGATCGCCCTCGCCCTCGCCGCCGACCCCGTCCTCGTGGTGGCCGACGAGCCGACCACCGCCCTCGACGTCTCGGTCCAGGCCCAGGTCATCAACGTCTTGAAGCGCATGTGCCGCGACCACGGCGCCTCGGTCATGCTGATCACCCACGACATGGGCGTCATCGCCGAGACCGCGGACCGCGTGGCGGTGCTCTACGCGGGGCGGATCGCCGAGATCGGGCCCGTGCGAAGCGTGGTGCGCCAGCCACTCCACCCCTACACGGTCGGCCTTATGGGCTCGATCCCCAAGCTCGACCACGCCGAGCCGCGCCTGACGCAGATCCCGGGCGCGATGCCGCGCCTCGACGCGATCCCGACCGGCTGCCCGTTCAACCCACGCTGCCCCGAGGTGTTCGACAAGTGCCGCACGGTGCGGCCGGACGCGATGCCGGTGCGCGACAGCCGCGTGGCCTGCTGGCTGCACGAGGGCGCCGCCCGGGCGTCGGCCGCCGCGTGAGGGACGCACTCGTCGAGGTCGCCGGGCTCACGAAGACGTTCGACGTCTCCGCGCCCTGGCTCGACCGGGTGATGAGCGGCACGCCTCGCCAACTCCTGTCGGCGGTCTCGGACGTCTCGTTCGCCATCCGCCGCGGCGAGACGTTCGCCCTCGTCGGCGAGTCGGGCTCGGGCAAGTCCACCATCGCCAAGATCGTCGTCGGCCTGCTCTCCCCAGGCGCCGGCGACGTCGTCATCGACGGCATCGCCGTGGGCCGGGACAGCGCCGCTTTGCGCGCGCTGCGGCGGCGTATGCAGATGATCTTTCAGGACCCCTACGCCAGCCTCAATCCGAGGATGCGGGTCGACAGGATCGTCGCCGAGCCGATCCGCGCCTTCGGCCTCCTGAAGGGGCGTCAGGTGGACGCGCGGGTCGTCGAGCTGCTCGAGGCGGTCGGCCTATCGGCGCGCGACTCCCAGAAGTTCCCGCACGAGTTCTCCGGCGGACAGCGGCAGCGCATCTGCATCGCGCGAGCGCTCGCCTCGAACCCGGCGTTCCTGGTGTGCGACGAGCCGACGAGCGCGCTCGACGTCTCGGTCCAGGCGCAGATCCTCAACCTCATGAAGGACCTGCAGGACCGGCACGGGCTGACCTACCTCTTCATCAGCCACAACCTCGCCGTGGTCCGCCACATGGCCGACCGGATCGGCGTGCTCTACCTCGGGCGCCTGGCCGAGGTGGCTCCAGGCCGCACGCTGTTCGCCGCGCCACGCCACCCCTACACGATCATGCTGCTCGGCGCGGTGCCGGACCTCGACATGTCGGGGCAGGATCGCGTGCCCGTCACCGGTGAGATCGCGAACCCGATCGATCCGCCACCGGGCTGCCCGTTCCACCCGCGTTGCCCCCTCGCCAACGAGCGCTGTCGCGCCGAACGGCCCGAGCTCCTGCCGGCGGGCGAGACCCTCGTCGCCTGCCATGCCGTGGAGGAGGGGCGGGACTGACGCCGCGTCGGTGCCTGCGTTGCCGCCTTGCCGCCTCGCGAACGCCCGTGCTAGCCGACGCCATGCCTCACCGCACCGCCCGCTGAACGGCCGGCCCACGGTCTGCACCATGCGCGAGCGGACGGTCCCCCACGACATCGTGCTGCGTCCCGAGCGGCCGGACGACGCCGACGGCGTCGAGGCGCTCTACGCGCAGGTGTTCGGTCCGGGTCGCCATGCGCGGATGGCCTACCGGCTGCGGGAGGGAGCGACGCGGGATCACACCGTCAGCGTCGTCGCGGTGCGCGGCGGCCTCGTCATCGGCGCCGTGCGCCAGGTCCGCGTCCTCGTCGGGGGCGCGCCGGCCTACCTCCTCGGACCACTGGCGGTCGCCGAAACGGCGGCCAAGCAGGGCATCGGCGGCGCGCTCATGCACCGCACGGCGGACGCGGCGGCCGGCACGCCCGCGCACGGCATCGTCCTCGTCGGCGATCCGGAGTTCTATGAGCCGCTCGGCTACCGCCCGGCCGGCGATCGCATCGTGATGCCGGGTCCGGTGGAGCGGCACCGGGTCCTGGAGCGCACGCTGCGGTGCGAGCTCGGCGGCCCGCTGGGGCTCGGCCCCTGGCTGGAGGAGCGCAGCGGGCTGCAGCCCTCTTCGCCTGGCTGAGCCCGCCAAGGGGATTGCGTCAGCGGCCCTCGCGCCACCAGGTGCCGGACAGGGCGAGGAGCAGGATCGCGAGGCCGAGGAAGCCGGCGAAGAGCGGCATCCGCTCGACGCCGGTGAGCTCGCTCGCCTCAGATCGCTTGAGGCCGATCCAATCGGCACCCGCCGTCGAGCGACCCTCCGCGCGCATCAGGATGCGCGGTGAGCCGTCGCCCGCCGCGACGCGACGCACCGACCCCCGTGTCGCCTCGGCGACGGGCGCGAGCTGCTCGACGCTGGAGCGCAGGTCGCGTGCCTCCAACGGGTTGGCCGGGCCCACGTGACCGAGCGCGGTCAGCTCGCCGTCGGTCGCCCGGTAGAGCCCCATGTCCGGTGCCTCGACGGTGGCGCGCCAAAGCCCGGGCTGGGCCTCGGCGAGGGTGAGCTCCTCCGCCTCGCCGGACGGCGTCGTCAGCGTCACCGGCGCGACCTCGTCGGCGAGCGTCTGCCGCTCCACCACGAGCGCACCCTCGCCGCTGATGAGGCGCAGCGCCTCCTCCTCGAGCTCGGGCTCCTGCATCAGCCAGTGCGACAGGCGGCGCATCAGCGGCACGTGCGGACCGCCGCCGTCGTGGCCCCGTGCCCACAGCCAGATGTGGTCGGACATCATCGCGGCAACACGTCCCTCGCCCTCGCGCGACAGCACGAGGAGCGGGTTGCCCTGAGCGCCGGACATGACGGTCTCGCCGGCGATGGGCACGGCCTCGATCTGACGGTACCACTCGCTCCACGCCGGCGGCTCGGCCTCGCTGCCCGGCAGGTTGCGCGTCACCGGGTGGCGGGCGCCACGGTCGGACACCTGTGGCCGGAACGCCTCCTCGATGATGCCGCCGGACGGGGCGACGGGCAGCGTCGCCGCGAGCGGTGTGTGGTAGATCGACCGCGGTCCGGCGTAATCCGGTCCAGCCGCGACGAGGACCGCACCACCGCCCAGGACGTACTGCGCGATGTTGTCGAAGTAGAGCGCCGGCAGCACGTTGCGCCGGTGGTACCGGTCGAAGACGATGAGGTCGAACTCGTCGATCTTCTGGCTGAACAGCTCGCGCGTCGGGAAGGCGATCAGCGACAGCTCGTTGATCGGTGTGCCGTCCTGCTTCTCGGGCGGACGCAGGATCGTGAAGTGGACGAGGTCCACCGCGGCGTCCGACTTCAGGAGGTTGCGCCACGTGCGCTCGCCCGCGTGGGGCTCGCCGGACACGAGGAGCACGCGAAGGTTCTCGCGCACGCCCTCGACGATGGCGACGGCGGCGTTGTTGACCGTGGTGAGCTCGCCCTCGACGGGCGCGACCTCGAACTCGAAGAAGTTGTCGCCGCCGTGCGCGACGTCGATGGTGACATCCAGCTCCTCGCCCACCGTAGCGAGGCGCGTCTCAGCGAGCTCATCGTCCACCCGCACCTTGAGCTCGACGACGTTGCCCTCGGCGTCCGCGTCCTCCACACGAACCACCACGGTCTGCGAGGATCCGACGAGGCCGAAGCGCGGAGCCGCCACGATCTCCACCCGGCGGTCGCGCTCGTCGGCGCGGCCGACGACGAGGCCGTGCACCGGCGCCTCGAACGGCGCGGTCGTCGGCACGTCGTGCACCTGCCCGTCGGTCAAGAGGATCGCGCCGGCGATGCGGTCCGGAGGCACGTCCGACAACAGGTCGCCGAGCGGCGCGAACAGGATCGTGCCGTCACGGTCCTCCTCCGCCCGATCCACGGTGAGGGTGCGGACCTCGAGCCCCGGCGTCGCCTCAAGGCGTGCGACGAGGTCGGTGGCGAGCGCGTCGGTGGCAGGAACGCGGTCCGCGGTGCGCTGGCTCTGGGTGCGGTCGACGACGACGGCGACGACGCCGGACAGCGGCTCGCGCACCTCGCGCTGAAGCGCAGGGTTGAGCAGCGCGAAGGCGAACACGAGCGCGGCCGCGATCCTGAGCGCAGAGCCGCGGACGCGCCGCAGGAGGCCGAGCCCGGCGACGACGAGCGCCACCACCGCGAAGACGGCGACCGCCCACACGGGGATGAGCGGGCTGAACGCGAGCTCGACGTCCGTCATGGGGTGGACCCCTTACTGCCCGAGGCGCTCCAGGAGCGCCGGGATGTGCACCTGGTCAGCCTTGTAGTTGCCGGTCATCGTGTAGATCGCGATGTTGATGCCGGCACGGTAGGCAAGCTCGCGCTGGTAGGGGTCGGCTGGCGAGGTCGGCAGCAGGAAGCCGCCGGACACGTTGACCGCCCACGCGCCAGCAAGGTCGTTGGCGGTGATGAGGATCGGCGACACGCCGTCGCCCGCGCGGGCCGGGCGGTTGTCGACCGCCTGGGTGGTCAGCGCCTCCACCCACAGCGGCGATCCGGTCCAGCGACCCGGGAAGCCGTCGACCAGGTAGAACGTCTTGGTGAGGACGTGGTCGTCGGGCACGGGCTCCAGCGCCGGGATGTCGAGCCCGTCGAGGATGCGGCGCAGCGCCAAGGTCGCCGGGGAGGCGGCGTCGAGCGCGACCGCGCCGGACTGGTCCCGAGTGTCGAACAGGATCGTGCCGCCGTTCTTCATGAAGGCGTCGACGCGCGCGATGGCGGTGTCCGACGGGCGCTCCGCGTCGGCCATCACCGGCCAGTAAATCAGCGGGAAGAAGGCGAGCTCGTCGGCCTCGAGGTTGACCGCCATGGGCTCGGCCGGCTCCACCGCAGTGCGCGCCGTCAGCGCCTGGCTGAGGCCGCGCAGCCCGGCCTCCGACACGCGGTCGACCTCGGCGTTGCCCGTGGAGACGTAGGCGAGGCGCGTGTCGAGGGAGGCGCGCATGGCGAAGTCGACGGCGTCCTGCGCCTCGGCGCGTGGCGCAAGCGCGGCCATGCCGACGACGGCTACGGCGAGCGAGGCCACGATGCGACGCGACAGGGCGCCCATGAGGAGGAGGATGGCGAGCGCATCGGCGACGAACAGGGCGGCGGCGGCCGTCATCAGGGGACCCTTCAGCTCCGTCGGACCCTCGCTCGTATAGCGCGCTACGGCGGCGCCGGCGAACATCGCCGGATCGACGGCGGTCATGGTGTCGTCCTCGGCGAGGAGGTTGATCGCGCGGAACGCGCCGTCGGCCCCGTAGAGCCCCGGCGGATGGCGCGGCCCGACCTCCACGTCCCCGGACGCCGGCTCCACGTTGGGTCCTGGCGCGACGAGCCGACCGGCACCGTCGAGCACGCGGTACGGCGTGAGCGCCGGTCCCTCATCGCCCTGCCCCCGAGGCCCGGCCATCGAAAGCTCGACGAGCGCGCGCAGCACCTCGATGAAGCTGCTGGAGAGCGGCAGCGTCGACCAGCTCGTGTCGGCGGTGACGTGGACGAAGGCGACCCATCCGGCGCCGATCGCGCGGCCGGTGACGAACGGCGTGCCGTCGGCGAGCGCGGCCCAGGTGCGCTCGGTGAGTGCCAGGGACGGCTCGGCGAGGAGCTGACGGCGCACCGTGACGTCGTCGGGCACCGCAAGGTCGGCGAACGGGCCGTCCTGCGCGAACGAGGCAAGGGGCTGTGGATCGTCCCAGGACAAGGTGCCACCGAGGGTCCGCGCGCCGGGTCGCAGCTCTACGGGGAACAGGTCGTCCATCCCGTCGGACGTGCGCGGTCCGGCGAAGCGGAGGAGAACGCCGCCCGCATTGATCCAGCGGGCGAGCGCGTCCTGCGTCGACGGGAGCAACGTGCCGACATCGGCGAGGACGATGACGGAGGTGCCGGCGTCGATGAGCTCGTCGATGGCGCTCGGCAGGTCCTGCGCGGTGGGCTCGCGGAGGTCGGCGGACGGGGCGAGCGCGGCGCGCAGGTAGTGCAGCGGGGACAGCAGCGGCTGCTCCTGCTCGGCGCGGCCGCCGGAGATGAGGCCCACGGTGCGCCGGCGGAACCTCTCGTCGAGCAGGCGCACCGCCGCGGCGGTGCGCTCGCCCGCGACGGCGACGCGTAGCGCGTCGTTGCGCAGCTCGGTGGGCAGGTCGAGGTCGACGAGCGCCACCGCCTCGCCCGCCGCGAAGCTGGCCTGTGCCTCGGCGAGCACGAAGCCCTTGGCGTCGACGGCCCGCACGGTGCGCGCCAGCGCGCCCGGATGGGCGTCCGCCACGAGGGACACGCGCATGCCGTCGGCGGTCGCCTCGACCGCGGTGACGCCGATGAGCCCGCCGGCCTCCGGCAGGAAGAGGCGCACGGGAGCCGCGCTCGCCGCGTCGAGCGCGGCGTAGAACGCGGCGTCGTCGTCCGAGGCGAGCCCGTCGGCGAGCCAGGCCGCGCTGCCGACGGACGTTTCGGCCAGACGCTCGGCGAACGCGCCGCGCTGCGCGGTCCATGGCTGTGGTGTCAGGCTGCGCAGGACGTCGCGCGCCTCCTGGGGGCTGCGGCCGGTGAGGGGCGCGGACGCGTCCGCCGTCGGCGCGAGGATGACCGCGCGGTCGGCTGCCTCGGCCTCGGCGACGAGCCGCTCGGCGACGCTCACGCGGTCCGCCCAGTCGGCGGCGGCCGCGAACGTGTTGTCGACGACGATGAGGGCCGGACCGTCGCCCGCCACCGGCGTCGCCTGCGGCCGCAAGATGGGCTGCGCGAGCGCGATGATGACGAGCGCGGCGAGGAGAAGGCGCAGCGCCATCAACCACCAAGGCGTGCGCGAAGGGGTCTCCTCGCGCTTCGTCATGGCAAGCAGCAGGCGCGTCGGCGCGAAGGTGACGTCCCGCGGCCGCGGTGGCGTGGAGCGCATGAGCCACCACAGGACGGGCAGGAGCGCCAGCGCCCACAGGACCGCCGGGCTGGCGAACGCGAGCGCTGTCATGACGTCACTCCATCAGGGCCCGCGCCCTGCTCGCGCGCGGACGAGCGTGGACCGGCCCCCTGCCAGTCCAGAGCGGCGAAGACGGCTCGTCCGCACGGACGCAGGCCGGTCCTCACGGGAGCCTCCGCGGCGCGCGTCCGGTCCATGCCAAGGATCAGGCCACCCGGTCGAGGTGGCCCGACAGGAGCCCGCTGAGCGAAAGGAGCGCAGGCGCTGCAGGGCGGTCCGTGTGGTGCACCGTCAACGTCGAGCCGAGCCGCTTCGCCTCTTGGGCGAGCGCGGACTTGTGCGCGGCGAGCATCTCCACGTAGCCGGTCCGCCACGCCTCCGCCTTCCCCACGAGGAAGGCGATGCCGGACTCCGGATCCACGAAGCGGTTGCGTCCGCCGAACGGGAAGCGCTCCTCCACCGGGTCGAGCACCTGGACGAGGTGGGCCCTCGCGCCGAGGCTTGCGAGCGTCGCGAACGTCTCGGCCCAATCCGGCATCGGGTCGAGGAAGTCGCCGATGAGGACGACGTCACAGTGCCGGCGCGTCGATCCGAACACGGGCTGGGAGCGCGCGTCGCGCGCCGTGTCAACGAGCGCCTGCGCGATCCGGTCCGCCGCGTCGCGCCGGGCGCTGGCCGGAGGGCCACCGATCAGGCCGATCCGCTCGCCGCCGCGGCCGAGGAGCTCAGCGAGGGCAAGGAGGAGGACGACGCCGCGCTCCTCCTTGGAGGCCAGGGCGAGCTGGGAGCGCGCGCGCATGGAGGCCGTCCGGTCCACCCACAGGAGCACCGTGTGCGCCGCCTCCCACTCCCGCTCGCGCACCAGGAGGGTGTCGTCGCGGGCCGAGCGGCGCCAGTCGATGCGCCGGGCAGGCTCGCCGAAGTCGAAGGGGCGGAACTGCCAGAAGGTCTCCCCGGTGCCGGCGCGGCGGCGGCCGTGCCAGCCCGCTGCGACGGTCGCGGCGACGCGCTTGGCCTCCACCAGAAGGTCGGGCAGGTTCGCCGCGGCCTCCCTCGCCGCCAGCATCGCCACGCCAGGTCCGGCCTCCTGCGGCTCGGCGCGGAACCTCTCGAACACTACAGTCGGTCCGCCAGCTCGCGGATGATCCCCTTGATCGTGCGCCCCTCCGCGCGCGCCCCGTAGGTCAGCGCCATGCGGTGCTGGAGCACCGGCTCGGCGAGCGCAACGATGTCCTCGCGCGAGGGCGCAAGGCGCCCCTGCAGCAGGGCGCGGGCGCGGCACGCGAGCATGAGCGACTGGCTGGCGCGTGGGCCCGGTCCCCAGGCCACGACGCCGAGCACCGCCTGGTTCTCCTCCGGACGCGCCGAGCGCACGAGGTCGAGGATCGCGTCGATGACGCTCTCGCCGACCGGCATGCGCCGCACCAAGCGTTGAACGTTGACAAGCTCGTCGCGCGACAGGATCCGGGTCGGCTCGACCTCCGGCCGCACGGTCGTCTCAAGGAGGATGCGCCGCTCCGCGTCGCGGTCCGGATACTCGACGTCGACCTGCATGATGAAGCGGTCGAGCTGCGCCTCCGGCAGCGGGTAGGTGCCCTCCTGCTCGAGCGGGTTCTGCGTTGCAAGGACGTGGAACGGCGTCGGCAGGTCGTGCGCCTCGCCCGCGACGGTCACGAACCCCTCCTGCATCGCCTGCAGAAGCGCGGACTGGGTGCGCGGCGAGGCCCGGTTGATCTCGTCCGCCATCAGGAGCTGGGCGAACACCGGACCCTTGATGAAGCGGAACGCGCGCTCGCCGGCCTGCGACTGCTCGAGCACCTCGGCGCCGAGGATGTCGGACGGCATGAGGTCCGGGGTGAACTGGATGCGGTTCTCGGTGAGGCCGAGCACCGTCCCGAGCGTCGCCACGAGCCGCGTCTTGGCGAGCCCGGGCACTCCGACGAGGAGCGCATGCCCGCCGCACAGCACGGCGATCAGCGAGCGCTCCACGACGTCGCCCTGGCCGAAGATGATCCGCTCGATCTCCCCCTTCGCCTCGCCGAGCCGGCGGACCGCCGCCTCGATGACGGCCACCTCGTCCGAGGTGCCCTCGCGCTCGATCACACCGTCGACGCTCATCCAGAATCCCCCATGCGCCCGAACCGCCTCGCCCGGCGCGTCACTGCGTAGGCTGACGCTCGTGCCTGCATACGCCGTGCCGCCTTGGGTTGCCCGGCAGCTCGAGGCCGCATCTTGTGGCGAGCACCCCGCGAAGGCGTCGGTGCGACCCGGACCTACTGAACAGAAAGGCCTCCATCCCGTCGCCTAACCATTTCGTCATGGTTTGGCACCGTCGCCGGACTGCGTTAGCTATCGCACAGCGTTGCCCGTACGGGCGCGACGATGCAACGGGGGGCTGCGGTCCGGTGGCGCAGGTCGAGGACGATCACGAGAGCCCGGCGAGCCCGCTCGCAGCGCTGATCGCGCGGGCCGCCGAGCTCGGCGGGGGAGCCGCTCCGGTGGACAAGTGGGACCCGCCGGACTGCGGGGCGATCCCCATGCGCATCGCCGCTGACGGCGCCTGGCACTACAACGGCACGCCGATCCTGCGCGAGCGGCTGGTGCGCCTGTTCGCCTCGATCCTGCGACGCGAGGCGGACGGCGGCTTCGTGCTCGTGACGCCGGTGGAGAAGGTCTCCATCGAGGTCGAGGACGCGCCGTTCCAGGCCGTCGAGCTTGCGCAGGACGGGGAGGGGGAGGACGCGATCCTCACCGTGCGCACCAACGTCGGGGACGTCGTGGCGGTCGGGCCCGACCATCCGATCCACACGGTGCGCGCCGAGCACGATGGCTTCGTGCCCTACGTCAGGGTGCGCGGCGGGCTCGACGCGCGCTTCACCCGCGCCGCCGCGCTGGAGCTCGCCGACCTCGCGCACGAGACGCCGGACGGGGGCCTCGCGGTGGCGAGCGGCGGAACGGTCTTCCCGCTCGGCGCACCCCGCTGAGGCGCACGGTGGACGGACGGGCCCCAGTGGCCGCACCCGCGGCAGACGACGCTCGCGCCGACCTTCGCATCCACGCGCCAGACCTCAAGCGACCGGACGTCGCCGAGCTCCTGAAGCGGGCAGCGACCCTGCGCCCGCCCGAGGGTGTCTTGCCCGCCGATGCGCCGGTGTTCGGGGACCACCTGCTCAACCCGCACCTTGCCGCCCCGCGCGACGAACCGCCGCCGCGGGAGGCGGCCGTCCTCGTCGCGCTCGGCGACGGCGCCGACGGCGAGCTCTGCGTCGTCCTCACCCAGCGCGCGGCGCACTTGTCCGCCCATGCCGGCCAGGTCGCACTGCCGGGCGGCAAGATCGAGCCCGGTGAGACGCCGTCCGCCGCCGCGGTGCGGGAGGCGCACGAGGAGGTGGCGCTGCCGCCGGCCGCACTACGCGTCCTCGGTCTGACCGACCCCTACCTGACGCGCACCGGATACTTCATCGTTCCGGTCATCGCCCTCGTCACCCGCCCGGTCGTGCTGCGCCCTGAGCCTGGCGAGGTGGCGGACGCGTTCGTCGCGCCGTGGCACCGCGTCATGGATGCGGCCCATCGGCGCGAGCTGGTCATTGACCGCGACGGCGCGCCCCGCCGGTTCTACGAGACGATGGTCGGCGAGCGTCGCGTGTGGGGCGTCACCGCTGGCATCTTCAAGCTGGTGAGTGAGCGCCTTTACGAGCAATGATCCGCGTCGTCGTCACCCAACTCATCCTCTTCGCACTGCCGTTCATCGGGTTCTTCGTCTACCGCGTTGCGACCCATGGATGGACCGGCGCGGCGGTCGCCGACATGCGCCGGCCGCTGTTCGTCCTCGTCATCCTCGGCGGACTGTTCGTCATCGCCGGCTTCGCCTACTTCGCCTTCGTGCGCGAGGACCACCAAGGCGAGTACGTCCCGGCGCACACCATCGACGGCCGCTTCGTGCCCGGGCGCTTCGAGCCGCGCTGACGGTGCGCGCGCCCGGCGCGGCGACCCAGGAGGGGCTCGAGGTGGACGAGACGGGGACGGACGCCACGACCTCGGGCGGCGAGACGTTTCACCTTGAGGCCGACTTCTTGCACGCGCCGGGGCTCGTCGCGCTGTTGGACGCGCTCGAGGGCGTCGGCGCCGCGCGCGTCGTCGGCGGCGCCGTCCGCAACGCGCTTCTCGGCGAGCCGGTGGCGGACGTCGACGTCGCCACCGAGGCGCCGCCCGACGTCGTCGCCGGGGCCGCGACCCGCGCCGGCCTCGCCGTCCACGAGACGGGCCTCGAGCACGGCACGCTGACGATCGTCGCCGCGGGGACGCCCCACGAGGTCACGACGCTGCGTGAGGACGTGTCCACCGACGGCCGTCGCGCCACGGTCCGCTTCACGACGGACTGGGCGAAGGACGCCCAGCGCCGCGACTTCACGATGAACGCGCTCTACCTCGGCCGCGACGGCAAGGGCCTCGACCCGGTGGGCGGTCGATCGGACTGCCTCGCCCGCCGCGTGCGCTTCATCGGCGATCCGGATGCGCGCATCCTCGAGGATCACCTGCGCATCCTGCGCCTCTTCCGCTTCCATGCGATCTACGGTGAGGGTGCGCTCGACGTTGACGGCCTCGCGGCAGCGCGGCGGCACAAGGCACGGCTCGCGACGCTCGCCGTGGAGCGCATCCGTCATGAGCTCCTGCGCATCCTTCCGGCGCACGGGGCGACGGCCGTCCTGTCGCTGATCGGCGAGGAGGGGTTCCTCGACTTCGTCCTGCCCGGCCCCTTCGACGCGCGCGCCGTCGGCACGCTCGCGGCGGCGGAGGCCAGCATCGGCCGCACGCTGACCCCTGCGCTCGGCCTCTCTGCGCTGGTCGGCTTCGACGAGGACGCCACAGCGAGGGGCGCCGACGCCCTCAAGCTGTCCCGCCGCGACCGGGCGCGCGCCCTCGCTGCCCTCGTCGCGGCACGCGCCATGCCGCCGCGCTCGGCAGCGCAGACGAACGCGCTGCTTTACGAGCACGGCGCCGAGGCGTTCGTCGACGGCCTCACGATCGCGCTGGCATGGGGCGTGATCCTCGAGGATCACGAGCGCCTCGTCGCGACCGCGCGTCGCTGGCATCGCCCGCGCCTCCCCGTCACGGGCGGCGACCTCCTGCGCCAAGGCGGTGCACCGGGGCCCGAACTCGGCGCGCGCCTCGCCCACCTCGAAGCGCTGTGGAAGGCGTCCGACTTCTCGCTGGACGCGCCGCGCCTCCTCGCCATCGACCGCGAGGCAGGGCATGATCGCTAACCTTGCCGCCCCGAGTCGCGCGCATGGCATCGCGATCGCGCACACGGAGCAATGATGCCCGTCGACACCCGCCTCGTCCCCGAACAGTGCATCGTCCGCCGCGGCGCGGACTGGATGCTGGTCTCGCCCGTGCCCGACGCGATCGCTGCCGACGTCGCGGCCTACTCGGTGGCCCAGCGTGCGACGCTGAAGCACGTCGTCGGCCCTGAGGACGTGCGCCGCGCCGTCGTCGGCAACCGCCTGCGCCAGGACCGCTTGTGCGTCGCGATCGTCGGCGACGAGATCGCGGGCTGCATCTCCTACCGCATGGACGGGGAGGGGTCCGTGTGGCCCGACCCCTCCCGCTTCCGCGCCCACTTCGGCCCGCTCGCGGGCACGGTCCGATGGCTCCTCGCCGAGGCGACGCTGCGGCGCGGACACCCGGACGAGCTCTACCTCGAGGGCTTCAAGGTGGAGCCCATCGCCCGCGGGCGCGGCATCGGCACCGCGCTCCTCCACTGGCTCGGCGACGAGGTGGTGCGCCGCGGCAAGAAGCGCTGGCGCACCGAGGCGTCGACCACCGCCGCCGCCGCCATGCGCGTCTACCAGGGCGTCGGCGCGCGGCCGACCAAGACGGTGCGGCTCGGCCCCATCGGGCGCATCGCCGACCGGCCGGCCTTCGTCGTCCTCGTTTGGGTGCCGCCGGCCCAAGGCGCGACCGGCTGATCGCCGCGCCGTTGAAGTTGCCCTGGCTGCGCCAAATATCTCGACCGGAATGTTAGGGAGGCCGCGAGGCCGGCGATGAACATCTTGCGCACCGCGATGCTGCTCGCGGCCATGACGGCGCTCTTCATGGGCGTCGGTTACCTCATTGGCGGGCCGCAGGGGATGGTGGTCGCCTTCGGCGTCGCCGTCGCCACCAACGCCCTCGCCTACTGGAACTCCGACAAGCTCGTGCTGCGCATGCACAACGCGCGAGAGGTCGATGCCCGCAGCGCGCCGGAGTACTACGGCCTGGTACGCGACCTTGCCGAGCGCGCCGGGCTGCCGATGCCGAAGGTGTACATCCTCGACGAGGACCAGCCGAACGCCTTCGCCACCGGCCGCAGTCCGCAGAACGCTGCGGTGGCGGCGACGCGCGGCCTCCTCAAGTTGATGAGCCGCGAGGAGGTCGCCGCGGTCATGGCGCACGAGCTCGCCCACGTCGAGCATCGCGACACGCTCATCATGACGGTGACGGCGACGATCGCCGGCGCGATCTCCATGCTCGCCAACTTCGCCTTCCTGTTCGGCCGGCGCGACAGCCCGCTCGGCGCCGTCGGCCTGATCGTGACGATGATCGTCGCTCCGCTCGCGGCGATGCTCGTCCAGATGGCGATCTCGCGCACCCGCGAGTACTCCGCCGATCGCCGGGGTGGGGAGATCTGCGGCAACCCCATGTGGCTCGCTTCCGCGCTGCAGCGCCTCGAGCAGGGCCGCCGCGTGCCCAACGAGCAGGCCGAGGCGGTGCCCGCGACGGCGCACATGTTCATCATCAACCCGCTGTCCGGGGCGCGGATGGACAACCTCTTCTCGACCCATCCCAACACGCAGAACCGCGTCGCAGCGCTGCGCGAGTTCGCCGCCGAGTATGCCGGCGAGCCGTTGCGCCTCGGCTCGTCCAGCGCCTCCGCCGCGCCGCGCGGTCCCTGGGCGGGCAACGCGCCCGCGCGGCGCACCGAGGGGGGCAAGTGGAGCGGCGCGCGCGGCGCGCGCGGCGCACGCAAGTCGCGCGGTCCTTGGAGTTGACCGCGCGGCGCGCTGGCCTGCGGACAAAGTGATGTCCCAGGCGCAGCGCGCGCCGCGGGCTCGCACGCGGCGCCGCGCGATCGGTGCCGATCCGCGCGCCGTCGCTGCCGGCGTCGTGGAGGCGGTTTGCGAGGGGGGCGCGACGCTCGCCGACGCGCTTGCGTCGGTCGGGGACGCGCTGCTCGAACCGCGCGACGCGGCGCTCGCGAGGGCCATCGCGCGGGCGACCGTGCGGCGTCGCGGCGACATCGACTGGTGCCTTTCCCGGCTGATGGAGCGCCCGCTGCCGCGGCGCGCAGGGGAGGCACGTTCGATCCTGCGCTCAGCGGCAGCGCAGCTCCTCTTCATGCGGCAGGCCGAGCACGCGGCGGTCAACGTCGCGGTCGCCCTGCTGAAGGCCTCGCCGGCTGGCGGGGGCTTCGCCGGCCTCGCCAACGCGGTGCTGCGCCGGCTCGTCGGGGAGCGCGACGGGCTCTTGGCACGTCTCCCCGTCGAGGCCAACACGCCAGGCTGGCTGTGGCGGCGCTGGGTCGGCTCGTGGGGCGAGGCGACCGCGGCGGCCATCGCCGCTGCGCACCGCGAGGAGCCGGCGCTCGACCTCGCCTTCGCGGGGCCCGACGTTTCGCGGCCTGCCGACGCCACCGCGCTGCCGACCGGAGGTGCGCGCGTGCCGCGCGGCGACGTCACCGCCATGGAGGGTTACGCCGAGGGCGGATGGTGGGTGCAGGACGTCGCTGCGCAGCTCCCGGTCACGCTGTTCGGCGATGTCGCCGGCCGCACGGTGCTCGACCTGTGCGCGGCGCCCGGCGGCAAGGCGATGCAGCTCGCCGCGGCCGGCGCTCGCGTGACCGCCCTCGAGGTGGACGAGGCCCGGGCCGTGCGGCTATCGCAAAACCTTGCAAGGACGCGCATGGGCGACCGCGTCCAGGTGGTCGTCGGCGACGCGCGCGCCGCGACGGGCCGCTACGACGCTGTGCTCCTCGACGCTCCGTGCTCGGCGACGGGCACGCTGCGCCGTCAGCCGGACGCGGCCTGGGCGAAGTCCGCCGCCGACGTCGCCGCGCTTGCCGGGCTGCAGCGCGACCTCCTGCGCCGTGCGGCGGACTGCCTGGCGCCGGGCGGGATGCTGGTCTTCGCCACGTGCTCCATCGAACCCGAGGAGGGCGAGGCGCACCTTGCCTTCGTGCGCGAGGCGCTGCCGGGGCTGGCGCCCGAGCCGGTGGCCGAGGGGCCGGCCGCCACCTTTGCCACGTCCGAGGGCACGGTGCGGACGCTGCCGCACATGGTCGTCGGCGATGGCGGCCCGAAGGGGCTCGACGGCTTCTTCGCCGCCCGCTTCCGCGCCGCCTGAGCCGTTGCTGCGACGGGGCCGCTGGCGTTAGCGAGGTGTGGTGCCGCCGGGGAACCGCGTTGTCCCAACTCGATGCCAAGCCGACGACGCGCCGGACGCTCCTTGCCTACGCCCTCCGCCGCGCCGGCGAGCGCATCGCCGGTGCGCTTGGCCCGGCCCGTTGGCGCCGTCCGCGGTCCGTCACGCCGCAGCGCGTCCTGTTTGCGCCGGAGACGCTCGCCTCCGCCGACCCCACGGTGGCAGCCGACATCTATGCCGGCGTCTTCGTCCTCGCCGGCGAAGTCGTGGACGCGGGCGGACGCTCACCGTTCGCCGTTCCTCCGCCGTCGTCGGCATGGGCCGAGGCGCTGCACGGCTTCTCCTGGCTGCACCACCTCGAGGCGAACGCGACGGCGCTCAGCTCCTCGAACGCCCGTGCGCTGGTGGACGAGTGGTTCGCCGTGGAAACGCGCGGCGGCGTCGCCCAGGCCCCTGCGGTGGCAGCCGAGCGGCTCGGCAACTGGCTGGTCCAGTCGCCGCTCCTCATCAACGGTGCCGATCCGGACTTCCGTGAGCGCCACCTGCGGGGGCTCGGTCGGCACATGCGCCGGCTGGAGCGAGCGCTGCCGGCGATGCCCCACGGCTCGGCGCGCCTCAAGGTGGCCGCGACCCTCGCGACGGCCGGCGCCGTCCTCACCGGTGAAGCCCGGCTCATGGGATGGGCGCTGGGTCAGGTCGCGCTGAGCCTGGAGCACGACGTCCTGCCCGACGGCGGGCACGCCTCGCGCCGGCCGGACGCGCTCGTCGACGCCCTCGCCGTGCTCATCCCCCTGCGCGAGGCGCTGCGGCGCCGGCAGGTCGCAGTGCCCGGCCCCCTGTCGGACGCCATCGACCGGATGATGCCGATGGTGCGCTTCTTCCGGCACGGCGACGGCGGGCTCGCCGCGTTCCACGGCGCGGCGCCGGTGTGCCCGTCCGACCTCGAGGTGCTGTTCGCGTTCGACGACGTGGCCGCCCGACCGCCGACGAACGCGCGGCACGTGGGGTTCCAGCGCCTCGCCGCAGGACGCTCCGTCGTCCTCCTCGACACTGGGCGGCCCCCGCCTCCGCCCTACGCGGACCGGGCGCACGCCTCGCCCCTCGCGTTCGAGTTCTCGCACGGGGCGACGCGCCTCGTGGTGAGCTGTGGAGCGCTCGGCCTCGCGCGTCCCGCATGGTCGGACGCGGCGCGAGCGACGGCCGCTCAGTCGACCCTCACCGTCGCCGACACGTCGTGCGCGTCCTTCGTCTCGCGCTGGCCGCTGGCACGCTGGCTCGGCCCAGCGATCTACGACGGACCCAGCACGGTGAGCGTCGAGCGCGATCGCCTCGCCGTTGCCGCCTCCCACGACGGGTACCGCGCAAGGTTCGGCCTCGTCCACACCCGCCGCGTCGTGCTGTCGTCCGATGGGTTGTGGCTGGACGGCGAGGACCGGCTGGTGGGTCAGGATCGACGCGACGGCCTGCCTGCCGCGATCCGCTTCCACCTCGGCCCCACGGTGAGGGCGCGGCTGGAGAAGGGCCGGCGACGCGCCCTCCTCACCTTGCCGGACGGTGCGATCTGGATGTTCGGCGTCGACGCCGGCCCACCGCTCGCGCTGGAGGACAGCGTGTGCCTCGGCGAGGACCGTCGCGTCCGGCGCACGACGCAGCTCGTCATCGCCGCCGACACGTTGACCGATGCGCCCGTGCGCTGGCACATCGCCGAGCACGCCAAGCCGTTGGCGGACCCCTCCGAGGAGATCCCATGACCGCTGCGCCGGTGCGCCGCGCCCTCCTGTCGGTGTCCGACAAGGACGGGCTCGTCCCGTTCGCCCGCCGCCTCACGGCGCTCGGCTTCGAGCTCGTCTCCACCGGCGGGACGCACCGCGCCCTTGCCGACGCGGGCCTCGAGGTGATCGAGGTCGCCGCGGTGACCGGCACGCCTGAGATGCTCGACGGCCGCGTGAAGACGCTGCACCCGCGGCTCCATGGTGCGATCCTCGCCGACCTGTCGCGCGAGGCGCACGCCGCCACGCTCGTCGCCCAGGGGATCGTCCCCATCGGCCTCGTGGTCTGCAACCTCTACCCGTTCGAGGCGGCAGTGGAGGCCGGCGCCGACCCCGCGACGCTGATCGAGACCATCGACGTCGGTGGCCCGTCCATGACGCGCGCCGCGGCGAAGAACTTCGCCCACGTCGCCGTCGTCGTGGACCCTCAGGATTACGAGGCGGTGGCCGCTGCGCTGGAGGGGAACGGGGGCGCCGTCCCCTTGCCGCTGCGACGCCGGCTCGCGGCGAAGGCGTTCGCTCGCCTCGCTGCATACGACGCGGCGGTGGCCGGTGCCTTGGGCGCGCTCACCGCGGCGGATGACGTCGACGTCGACCACCACGTGTGGCGCGCGTTCGGTGGCCGGCGCCTCACCGCCATGCGCTACGGCGAGAACCCGCACCAGGCGGCCGCGTTCTACCGCGCGCCGAGTGGCGGCGGGATCGCCGGCGCGAGGGTCGTCCAGGGCAAGCCGCTCTCCTACAACAACGTGGCCGACGCGGACGCGGCCATCCTCGCCGTCGCCGACTTCGCCTCGGACGCTGCGGCGGTCATCGTCAAGCACGCCAACCCCTGCGGCATCGCCGTCGCCGGCTCGCTGCAGGTGGCCTACGAGAAGGCGCGGTCGTGCGACCCCGTGTCGGCGTTCGGCGGCGTCGTCGCCCTGTCGCGGCCGCTCGACCGCGCGACCGCCGAGGCCATCGGCGCAGTGTTCACCGAGGTGGTCGTCGCGCCCGGTGCGTCGGACGAGGCGCTCGCCGTCCTCGCTGCGAGGGCGAACCTCCGCGTCCTCCTCGTCGAGGCCTTGCCGGAGCCCGGCGGGACGGTGGTCCGCTCGGTCTCGGGCGGCCTTCTCGTCCAGGAGGCGGACGCCGGCGTCCTGCCGGCCGACACCCGCGTCGCCACGCGCCGCGCGCCGACGGAGGGGGAGTGGCGCGACCTCGCCTTCGCCTGGCGCGCGGTGAAGCACGTGAAGTCGAACGCCATCGTCTACGCCAAGGACGGCGCCACGGTGGGCATCGGCGCCGGCCAGATGAGCCGCGTCGATGCCGCGCGCATCGCCGCCTGGAAGGCCGAGGACGCCGCCCGCGAGGCGGGCGAGGCGACGTCCCGCACGATCGGCGCCGTCGCCGCGTCCGACGCGTTCTTCCCCTTCGCGGACGGCCTCGAGGCGATCGCGAGGGCGGGGGCGGTGGCGGTGATCCAGCCCGGCGGCTCGGTGCGCGACGGCGAGGTGATCGCCGCCGCCGACGCCGCGGGGATCGCGATGGTCCTCACCGGCATGCGCCACTTCCGCCACTGAACTTCCGCCACTGGCGGCTCAGTGGATGAGGGAGCCGCCGTTCACGTCGACCTCCGAGCCGGTCATGTAGCTCGACAGGTCAGAGGCGAGGAACAGGCACGGGCCGGCGACCTCCTCTGGCGTGCCGGCGCGGCCCATGGGGGTCGCCGCCTCCACGTACTCGATGACCGAGGCCGGCAGCACCTCGGCGATGATGCCGGTCCCGGCGATGTAGCCCGGGCAGACCGCGTTGGCGCGCACGTTGTCCGGCGCGCACTCCCGCGCCACGCCCTTGGTCAGGCCGAGGAGCCCCGCCTTCGACGTCGCGTAGTGCGTTCCGCCGAACACGCCGCCGCCGCGCTGTCCCGCCACCGAGGCGATGTTCACGATCGAGCCGCGACGGGCTGCGCGCATCGTCGGCACCACCGCCTGGCACATGTAGAACGCTCCCTTGAGGTTGATGGCGAGCATCTCCTCGTAGGCCTCCGGCGTGATGTCCATCAGCGGCACCTTGCGGGAGATGCCGGCGTTGTTGACGAGGACGTCGATCCGGCCCCAGCGCTCCATGAGACCGTCGACCGTCCGCAGGCAGGCGTCCCGGTCGGTGACGTCGCACGCCATGCCGACGGCCTCGCCGCCGAGGTCCGCCGCGGTCGCCTCGCTGCGCGCCTGATCGAGGTCGAGGACGGCGACGCGGGCGCCGTGCTGGGCGAACAGACGCGCGGTCGCGAGGCCGATCCCCCCCGCTGCGCCGGTGATGATCGCGGTCCGGCCGTCAAGCAGCATGGGGCACCTCGTCGAGCCAGGCCTTCACGTCCTGCGCGATGGCGTCGGGGGTCAGTCGGTAGCGCGCGTGGAGGGTCGGCAGTGCGCCGGCGTCGAGGAAGGCGTCCGGCAGCGCCACCTGGCGGAACGCCGGGGTGACGCCGGAGCGCAGGAGGAGCGTTGCGACCGCCTCGCCGAGCCCGCCAACCCTCGTGTGGTTCTCGGCGACGACCACGAGGCGGCCGGAAGTTCGGCAGGCCTCGAGGATGGCAGCCTCGTCGAGGGGCTTGATGGTAGGCACGTGGAGGACCGCTGCGGCGACGCGGTCCTCGGCGAGGCGCCGCGCGGCGTCGATCGCGCGCATGGTCATGAAGCCGGACGAGACGAAGAGGACGTCGGCGCCGTCCATCAGCATCGCCGCTCGGCCGAACTGAAAGCGGTAGCCGAACTCCTCCAGGACCACGGGCACCTTCCCGCGCAGGAGGCGCATGTAGACCGGGCCCGGGTGGTCCGCGATCGCGTTGACGGCGCCCTCGATGTCGACCGCGTCGCACGGGTCGACGATGGCAAGGTTCGGCAGCCCGCGGAAGATCGCGACGTCCTCCGTCGCCTGGTGGCTCGGCCCATAACCCGTGGTGAGGCCAGGCAGCGCGCAGCAGATCTTGACCGGCAGGGCCTCCTCCGCGATCGCCATGGCGATGAAGTCGTAGGCGCGGCGCGAGGCGAACACCGCGTAGGTGGTGGCGAACGGCACGAACCCCTCGCGGGCGAGCCCGGCAGCCACTGAGACCATCGCCTGCTCGGCCATCCCCATCTGGATGAAGCGGTCCGGGTGCGCCTCGGCGAACACGTGGAGGTCGGTGTACTTCGCAAGGTCTGCGGTGAGTCCGACGACCTCAGGCCGCTCGCGCGCGAGCGCCGCCAGGGCGTTGCCGAACGGGGCGTCCCGCGTCGTGCGCCCCTCGGCATCGAGGGACGCGATCATCGCCGACGTCGCCGCGCCCCCGGGCCGCGGCGGGCGCGGCCGGTACTTGTCGCGCGCGCTCACGCCGGGCGCTCCGCGTCGAGGACGGCGAGGGCCCGGTCCCACTCGTCCGGCGCGACGCGCACGAAGTGGCTGACCTCGCGCGCCTCGAGGAAGGGCACGCCGCGGCACATCCGCGTGTCGGCGACGATGCAGCGCGGCCGCGGCTCGGCGAGCGCGCGGGCCCGGTCGAAGGCTGCGACCAGCGCATCGAGGTCGTTACCGTCGACGCGCTCCACGTGCCAGCCGAAGGCCGCCCACTTGTCGGCCACGGGCTCGGCGGAGCTCACCTTGGTGGAGGGCCCATCCGCCTGCTGGTCGTTGAAGTCCACGATGGCGACGAGGTTGCCCGCGCCGTGGTGCGCGGCCGCCATCGCCGCCTCCCAGGTGGAGCCCTCGCCGAGCTCGCCGTCCGACATCAGGTTGTAGACGAACGCGTCGCTGCCCTTGCGCGTGAGCCCGAGCGCCATGCCGAGCGCGACGCCGAGCCCGTGGCCCAGCGAGCCGCCGGTGATCTCCATGCCGGGCGTGTAGGCTGCCATGCCGGACATGGGCATGCGCGAATCGTCCATGCCGTAGGTCTCGACCTCCTCCTCCGGCAGGACGCCGGCCTCGACGAGCGCCGCGTAGAGCGCGATGGCATAGTGCCCGATGGAAAGGCAGAACCGGTCACGCTCCTCCCACTCGGGGTCGGACGGCCGGTAGGTCAGCGCGTGGAAGTAAGCGACCGCGAGGACGTCGGCGATGCCGAGCGCCTGGCCGATGTAGCCCTGTCCCTGGACCCTTGCCATCCTGAGCGCATGGCGCCGGATGTGCCACGCCCGCCGGGCCAGCGAGACGTTGGATCCCGTCGATGCCGCCAGTGACATTCGCCCTCCCGCCTTCGCCACACGGTACGCCACGCCGACGGCGCACGCCAAGCGTCGGGTAGGGTACGGCGCCCCTCCACCATTCCGGTGGAAGACCCGCCGGAGGCGTGTCTTCCTTTGAAGCGACATTCCGGCGGAGCCGACATCCTCAGGACCGCGCCGAAGGTCCGACGGGTCAAGGCCGAAGAGCGCAGCGTGCCTTGAGGCGTCGGACCTTCGGCGCGAGCCTCACCGGACGACGGAGCTTCCGGGCGCGGCGTCGCCGTCGCCTCAGCGCTGGCAAACCGGACAATGGAAGGTGGAGCGCCCCGACTGGGCGATGCGGGCGACGACGCCGGCGCAGGTGAGGCGCGGGCAGGGGTCGCCCTCGCGCCCGTACACCGCGAAGGTGTGCTGGAAGCGACCGGGCGAGCCGTCCGCCGCCACGTAGTCCCTGAGCGAGGAGCCACCGGCGAGGATCGCCTCCTCGATGACCGCCACGATGGCAGCGGCGAGGCGGGCGACCCGGGTGCCGGCCGAGCCGTCCCGCCGCACGACCGCGGTGGCGAGCCTGCGCGGTGACAGGCGGGCCCGCCACAGCGCCTCGCAGACGTAGATGTTGCCGAGCCCGGCGATGACGCGCTGGTCGAGGAGGGCGGCCTTCAGCGGCGTGCGCTTGCCGGCGAGCGCGGCGGCGAGGGCGTCCGGCGTCAGTGCGCCGGCGACGGGCTCGATCCCGAGGTGCGCGAAATAGGGGTGGGCGTCGAGCCGGTCCGCGTCGGCGAGCGTCATGAAGCCGAAGCGGCGCGGGTCGTTGTAGACGACGCGGGCGGCGGGCAGCGTGAACGTCACGTGGTCGTGGGCCGCGATCCTGCCCCGCGGGTAGGTGAACGCGCCGATGGGCTCGCGGCCCTCGACGCGAAAGGAGCCGGACATGCCGAGGTGGGCGATGAGCGCGGTGCCGTCGTCGAGGCAGCCGACAAGGTACTTGGCGCGTCGCCCCAGCGCCTCCACGCGCCGTCCCTCGAGCCGCTCGGCGAAGCGTTCGGGGAAGGGGAAGCGCAGGTCCGGCCGCATGAGCGACACCTTGACGAGCTCGGACCCCTCGAGCACCGGCGCGAGCCCACGGCGCACGGTCTCCACCTCGGGCAGCTCCGGCATGCGTCCCTTCTCTCTGTGGCCGCCGCCCCGGCGCCAAGCTATGTCTCGCCTCGGGTGACACGAAAGGCTCCGGCATGGAAACGTCCTTCGGCTTCCGCACCGTGCCGGTCGAGGAGAAGCAGGGCCTCGTCAACCGCGTGTTCGACCGCGTGGCGAGCCGCTACGACCTGATGAACGACGCGATGTCCGGCGGACTGCACCGGGCGTGGAAGGACGCGATGGTGGCTTGGCTCGGCGCACCGCGGCGGCCGCGCACGGTCTACCGGGTGATCGACGTGGCGGGTGGCACCGGCGACGTCGCCTTCCGCGTCGCCCGCGGCATCGAGGTGCGCGGCGCCGTCACCGTGGCCGACATCAGCCCGGAGATGCTCGCCGTCGGGGCGCGGCGCGACGCGCGGCGGCTGCGGCCGACCACGCCGTGCCGCTTCGTGGCGGCCAACGCCGAGGCGCTTCCCCTCGAGGACCGTTCGCACGACGCCTACACGATCGCCTTCGGCATCCGCAACGTCGCCCGGCGCGACGTGGCGCTTGCCGAGGCGCACCGCGTGCTGCGGCGCGGCGGCCGCTTCCTGTGCCTGGAGTTCAGCCGTGTCGACGTGCCGGGGCTCGCCGCGCTCTACGACGCCTACTCGTTCCGTGCGATCCCTGCGATGGGCCGCGCCATCGCCGGCGACGCGGAGCCCTACCGCTACCTCGTCGAGTCCATCCGCACGTTCCCGAACCCGGGTCGCTTCGCCGCCGAGATCGAGCGCGCGGGGTTCGGCGCCGTGAAGGTGCGGCTCCTGTCCGGCGGCGTCGCGGCGATCCACTCCGCCTTCAAGCTCTGACGGCGCGCGGATGGCGCTGAAGCCCTACTGGCGCTTCCTGCGGGCGGGCGTCATCCTGGCGCGCGAGGGGGTGTTCGCCATCGTGCCCCTCGACGACGCGCCGCCCTCCGCGCGCCTCGCGGTGCGGCTCGCGCGCACCGTGGAGCGGCGCTCAGCGCGACGCGAGGACATGGCCGCGCGCCTGTCGAGGGCGCTCGATCGGCTGGGGCCCTCCTACATCAAGCTCGGCCAGTTCCTCGCCACGCGCGCCGACGTCGTGGGCGAGGAGGTCGCCGGCGAGCTTGCGGCCTTGCAGGACCAGGTGCCTCCCGTGCCCGATGCCGCGGCGCACCGCGCCATCGCCGAGGCGCTCGGCCGGCCCATCGCGGAGCTCTACACCGAGTTCGGCGAGTGCGTCGCCGCCGCCTCCATCGCCCAGGTCTACCGCGCCCGCCTCACCGACCGCGACGGCACGCGAGACGTCGCCGTGAAGGTGCTGCGCCCCGGCGTCGCTCGCCGCTTCGAGAAGGACCTCGAGTCGTTCTACGTGGCCGCCCGCTTCCTGGAGCGGCACGTGCGCCGATCGCGGCGGCTGCGGCCAATCGCGGTGGTGGACACGCTCGCCGCGTCGGTGCGCTTCGAGATGGACCTGCGCCTCGAGGCCGCTGCGATGTCGGAGATGGCGGAGAACACCCTGGAGGACCCGCGCTTCCGCGTCCCTCGCGTGGAGTGGTCGCGCACCGCGCGGACCGTGCTCACCATGGAGTGGATCAACGGCATCAAGCTGTCGCGTGTCGCCTCGCTCGCTGGCGCGGGGCACGACCTGCCTGAGCTCGGCCGGCACGTCCTGCAGACCTTCCTGCGCCATGCCGTGCGCGACGGCTTCTTCCATGCCGACATGCACCAGGGGAACCTGTTCGCCGAGAGCGACGGGACGCTGGTCGCGGTGGACTACGGCATCACCGGCCGGCTGTCGCAGGAGGAACGCGGCTTCCTGGCGCAGATCCTGTACGGCTTCATCCGCCGCGACTACCGGCGCGTCGCCGAGGTGCACTTTCGCGCCGGCTACGTGCCGCAGGGCCAGGACGTCGACCTCTTCGCCCAGGCGCTGCGCGCGGTGGGCGAGCCGATCCGCGACGCGACGGCTGCGGACATCTCCATGTCGCGGCTGCTCGCGCACCTCTTCGAGGTCACCGACCTCTTCGAGATGGCGACCCAACCGCAGCTCATCATGCTGCAGAAGACCATGGTCGTGGTGGAGGGCGTGGCGCGCTCGCTCGACCCCGAGCTCGACATGTGGCGCGCCGCAGAGCCCGTGGTGCGCGACTGGATGGTGGCCGAGCTCGGGCCGAGCGCGACGCTCCGCCGGGCGCAGGAGGCCGCCGGCGCCATCGCCCGGGCGGCGCTCCAGGCGCCCGAGCTCGCCGAGCGCGTCGACCGCCTGTCGCGCGACCTCGAGGCGGCGCTGGAGCGCGGGCTGCCCCTGTCGCCGACGTCGGTGGAGACGCTCGGCAAGTACGCCGCGGGCCGCTCGGCGCTGCGCCTCGGCGCCATGTGGGTGGGCGCGCTCGCCCTCGTCGCCATCGCCTGGAGCGTCGTCGGCTGACTGCCGCTTTGAGCTGGAAACCCTATTGCTTTCGTGGTCGAAATGAGGCCAACTTTGCACGACTGCGCGCCTTGCTTACGTCATGCAGGATGAGGGCTCCATGGACTTCGACATCGTCACGAGTGTCCTTGAGTTTTTAAGCAAGACCGCGGGTGAGCAGAGAGCCGTTCCGTTGCTCATGAGCCTTGTGCTTGGTCTCGTATTTGCATTGAGATACACGGTCCAAACTGCGAAGGAGAACAAGCATCTACAGGCTGAGTTGAAAGTTTCACAGGGTTATGCTGAGGGTCTACAGGCACAGCACAAGCTGGCTGGTCAGGCTGTTAACGAAAGACAGAGACAACTTGAAGAATATCAACATAAGGCAAGTCAGCTACGGGACGACCTGACTGCGGCAAACGCCGCTGCTCGCAGCTACTCCGAACAGCTCGCGCGCTACGAGCACGACCATCACTACCTGAAGGCCAAGCTCGACAACTTCGACCGGCTCGTCGACCGACACAAGGAGCAGGCGGCCGAACTAGAGGCAAAGATCGAAGAGTCCGACGCATTGGCGAGGAACCAGCGGTTCCAGCTCTCCGGCGCCAAGACCGACCTCGAGCACGCCAACCGCAGGATCGCCGAGCTGACCGCCGAGTTGCAGGCCGACGGCGCCGACGTGCGACGGCGGCTGGAGCAGCTGAGGGAGGAGAACGCCGGACTGCGCGAGCTCGACGAGGCTCGCGAGGCGCTGGAGCGTGAGCTCCGGCGCGAGCGGAGGGCTCGGGCCGACCTCGACGCCAAGGTCGGCGAGGCCGACCCGGACCGCACCGCCGCGCTCGAGACCGAGGTGGCGACGCTGCGCCGGGAGCTGACCAGTCAACGTCCAGGCGACGCCCTCGACGACGTCCTTGCCGGTCTCAGCGGGGAGGGGCACGAGAGCGACGTGTGGACCCGCATGCCGATCAAGCGGCCGGCGAACTACGCCGAGCGCCTGATGGCGTCCAAGCCGATCATGATGATCGGCAACCTTAAAGGCGGCGTCGGCAAGACGACGCTCGCGGCGAACCTTGCGGCGCACTACCACGAGCGCGGCGAACGCGTGCTGCTCATCGACCTCGACTATCAAGGCTCGCTCAGCGCCATGACCATCGACGAGGACCGCAAGCAGGCCTCGCCACAGGTCAAGAACCTGTTCCTCGGCAGGGAGGTCCGGCCGTTCACGCTCAAGGGACGCGCGTCGTCCGCGGTCATCGACTGCTACTACGAGTTCGCCGACCTCGAGACGATCCTGCTCCTCGAGTGGCTCGCGAACCGGCACAGCACCGACGTGCGGTTCCGTCTGGCGCAGTACCTGCTGCAGCCGGCGATCCAGGAGCGCTACGACCGCATCATCCTCGACACGGCGCCGCGGGTCTCGCTGGCGTTCGTCAACGCTTTCTGCGCCGCGACGCACCTCGTCATCCCGACGCGCCTCGACGTCCTGTCGGCCGAGACCGTCGAGAGCTTCCTGCGCAAGAAGAGCGAGCTCATGGCATTGCGCTGCCGTCCGGCCGCGCCGACCCGCATGCGTTCTGACAGCTGCTATTTGCAGTACCAGGTGGTCGGCACCATGAAGCGCTACGACACGCCGACCCTGTCGGGGGGAGAGCGCGAGGCCATCGAGCGCGTCCAGGACGCGCTGAAGCGCGACGAGGCCTCGCCGGATCACTTCGTGACCGACGCCTACGTCCCCACCCGCGCGAGCTTCTCCAAGGAGGCGGGCTTCGACATCGCCTACTTCAAGGATCCGGAGGCTCGCCTCATCATCGATCGCCTCGCCGAGCGGCTCGAGGCCTTCGCCCCGTCCCGTTGGAGGCTTGCTGCATGAACACGACCGCGTTTGCCCGCATGATCGCCAAGCAGGGCGTCGTCGTTGGCCTCAGCGGCAACGACCGCCTCGCCAGCGTGCTCGCGGAGATCGGCCGCCACTTCGCGAACAAGACCGGCATGGTCGCCAAGCACCTGCCGGCGACCCAGGGCGCGGCGAAGGGGCGGAACCACTCCGACGTCGTCGAGCTGCTTCGCGCGACCGCCGACGTGCACCGAACGGCCTCGGCGAAGTCCACGGCGGCGACCGCAACGGAGGCCGTCGCCGACGCGCTGGCGCGGTCCGAGGAGCGGACGGTGACCGCGGCACTGGCGTCGTGGTCGGCACCGCCGCAGATGGCGTCGCCGCCGGCGAAACAAGGCGCGGCGAGCTCGAAGTCGGTCGCCGAACCCACCGAACTCGTCGTCAGGCGCTACGTGGAGCGCCTGCGCGCGCAGCCCGCGTCGGCCTCGCTCGGGACGGTCGACCAGATCGCCAAGGACAAGGCGGTGAAGCTGCCGCAGCTGACCGCCATCATCGAGCAGGTCACCGGGCGTACCCCGCCGAAGCGGACCAAGGGCAAGCACGTGGAGGCGTTGCGGCGCTACTTCGTCGGCCAGCGCGCGATGGACGAGAAGGACGAGGCGTTCGCGCGGCGCTGAGAACTTTAAGCGAGCCGCACAGGACGGCCGCCGCGGGCCTCGCGGTGAAGGTTTGGCCAGTCCTCGCAACCCATCTCCGGCTGAGCAGGGCGTGATCCCTCACCAGACGGTACGATCGACGACGGTCGCGGCCGGCGTTTAGCTCCTGTCAACCCTTTGCGACGACAGTCCCCACGTCCGGTGACGTCCGTCGACGCGCCGATCTCCATCGTGAGGCGATGACTATGTGGTTCTTCACCGAGTTCTTCGAGCGCTACTCACGCAACCTCGCGCGCTCGATCAAGCGGATGACGGCCATGGAGGCGGATGCCAACCGCAACGTGGTCGCGCGGGTCGGCATCCGGCGCGACGGGGCGAACGGCCTCATCCTGCCCGAGCGCTCGCTGTGCGTGCCTGCCCCCGTGACCACGCCGTCGCGGGGGCAGGTGGCGGCTTCCAGGATCGACGAGGCGGGCGACAACACCGCCGGCGAGGCGGGGCGGGCGCTCAGGGACGCGGGGGCCGGAGAGGTTGCGAGCGCCTTGAACGCGCTCGACGCGATGCCCCAGGGCGTGCGCGGCGAGGTCGTCCTGAAGTACATTGCAGCGCTCGGCGGCGCTGGGCCGCGGCAGGCGGCCGAGCTCCTGGAGAAGCTGCGCAAGGACAAGAAGGTGCGTGTGGCCGAGCTGCAGCTGATCGCGGCCGACCTCCTGGGTGAAGACGTCACCATCCGCCGGAAGGCCGACCACATGGAGGCGCTGCGCCGCCGGCTCGCGCCCGCGGAGCCGCGCCGCGAGCCGGCACCGATGGTGATGCACGCGCACTGAGGTTGACCGCCCGCCGGCCATTCACAGGGCCGTCGCAAACCGTCTATGACGAGCGCGACGGGAGGCTGACGCTCCCACGACACACACGGGAGCACCTATGCGCGTCTACTACGACCGCGACGCCGACATCAGCCTCATCAAGGGCCGCAAGGTCGCCGTCGTCGGCTACGGCAGCCAAGGGCACGCCCACGCGCTGAACCTTCGCGACTCGGGGTGCACCGACGTCAGGGTGGCGCTGCGGCCGGGGTCGGGCTCGGCCCGCAAGGCGGAGGCGGAGGGGATCACCGTCATGTCGGTGCCGGACGCCGGCGCCTGGGCGGATGTCGTGATGCTCCTGACGCCCGACGAGCTTCAGTCGGACATCTACACGGGTGAGCTCGCCGGCACCATGAGGGACGGCGCGGCGCTGATGTTCGCCCACGGCCTCAACGTGCACTTCAACCTCATCGAGCCGCGCGCCGACCTCGACGTCCTGATGGTCGCGCCGAAGGGGCCGGGCCACACCGTCCGGTCCGAGTACCAGCGCGGCGGCGGCGTGCCGTGCCTCCTTGCCATCGCCCAGGACGCCTCGGGCAACGCCCACGACCTCGGCCTCGCCTACGCCTCCGCCATCGGCGGTGGTCGCGCCGGGATCATCGAGACGAGCTTCAAGGAGGAGTGCGAGACCGACCTCTTCGGCGAGCAGGTCGTGCTGTGCGGCGGCTTGGTCGAGCTCATCCGCGCCGGCTTCGAGACGCTGGTAGAGGCGGGCTACTCGCCGGAGATGGCGTACTTCGAGTGCCTACACGAGGTGAAGCTCATCGTCGACCTCATCTACGAGGGCGGCATCGCCAACATGAACTACTCGATCTCCAACACCGCCGAGTACGGCGAGTACGTCACCGGGCCGCGCATCATCACGGACGAGACGAGGGCCGAGATGCGCCGCGTCCTCGCCGACATCCAGTCGGGCCGCTTCGCGCGGGACTGGATGCTGGAGAACAGGGTCAATCAGAGCTCGTTCAAGGCGACGCGCGCCAGGAACAACGCCCACCCCATCGAGGCGGTGGGGGCGGACTTGCGCGCGATGATGCCATGGATCCGCGAGAAGGCGCTGGTGGACAAGGAGCGCAACTGAGCGCTGCCCCGCTCCGGCGCCCAGCGGCTCGAGCGCCGGTCGGGCGCCATCAAGTTAAACCTCTCATGGCACGGTTCGGTACCTGCAACCGCCGTACTTTTGCCTCAATGTCGTCGCCACCATGGCATGGGCCGCTTTTCGGCCCGACTGGTGACGAGGCAATTTATGAGACTGTTGTTTTCCGCGGCGCTGATCAGCGTCGCGTCGCTCGCCCATGCGCAGGTCATGACCATGGAGCAGGACACAGACCGCTACGGCAGCGACTACCGCATCTTCGCGCTCGATCGCAGCGACCCGACCCTGTGCCGGCAGGCTTGTGCCGATGATGCACGCTGCGGCGCCTACACCTACGGCGCACCGCCGCGCTGGGGGCCGACGGCGAAGTGCTGGCTGAAGCAAGGCCGGCCAGCTCGGCAGGCTGGCAGTGAGGCGCTGACCAGCGGCATCAAGGTCACGATCCCGAACCCGATCCCTTGGCAGGTGACGGCGGAGTGGAGCACCAACCGGCCGGGGCGCGACTATCGAAACGTCGCCGTGTCTCATGGTAACGCGCGGGCATGTCAGACGCTCTGCGCGGGCGAGGGCGCATGCGTGGCCTACACCTACGTGCCGCCGGGCGTGCAGGGACGGGAGGCGCGCTGCTGGCTGAAGTCGTCCGCCCCGGCGAAGCGCAGCGAGGCTGGCAGGGTTTCCGGGGTGCGGCGCAGCTACGAGGACTACGAACGCACCGCCACTGTCGAAAGCGATGAGTGCGGCCCTGGATGGCTTCCGCTGGGCGGAACGTTCAACGGGCCGTTCCGCCAGGTCTGCCTTCGCCACGATGCCTGCTACCGACTGAAGGTGCAGGACCAGCGCTGGTGCGATCAGCGGATGGTGAGCGAGATGGCCGCCATCTGCAACCGCCAGGCTTGGTACAACGCGCCGACGTGCAGGTTCCGCGCGGCGATCTACGAGGAGGCGATCACCTCCACCTACGGGGCCGCGTCGTACCGTGGCGCACCGCAGGGGAACATCATCACGGTGCAGCGCAAGCGCATCAACGACACCTTCAGCGACGATGAGGTGGAGTACTGCGTCACGGTGCGCAATCCGAGCGCGATTACGCAGGAGTACGACTTACGGCTCTACACGTCTGACAACAAGCTGGTCGACACCGAGCCCGACACCCACGAGTTCAACGTGCAGGCCGGCGGGCAGGCCCGCCGCTGCGTGGGAACGAACTTCTCGCCGACGTGGTCGATCAGCGATCTGTCGCGCACGGTGATCATCATCTTGCGTGCCGACACGCCCGACAGCTTCCGCTTCTGGAACGACATGGCCCATGTCGCCGTGTGGACCGGCCCCGGGCGGTAGCCGCCGGGACAGCGGGCGCACGCAGCGGACCGACGCAGGATCCTGCCGTGGAGCTGTGAGCGGAGGCTGGTGAGCGATGAGCGCTCGCCCGCGCTCGAGCGCCCGCCGCTGGCGCCGACGGGACCCTCGGCGTCAGTCCGCGCGCTGCAGGGTCAGGCGCTCGCGCTTGCGGCCCCCCTCGGTGTTCTCGCCCTCGCCGCGGCGGACCAGCACAAGGCCGCCCCGGCGGTTGGCGCGCATCCGCGCCGTCTGCGGACCGTCCTCGGTCTCGTAGGCGAGGCTGTAGGTGCCCTCGCGCCGGCCGGGCGTCGCGAACGCCAGGGCGAGCGCGCATGTTTCGTCGGCGCACCCCTCGTAAAGGCGTACGGCGTAGCCTTCGGGCACGAACGTGCCGTCGTCGAGGACGCGGTGGCACTGGTGGCGTACGGTGGCCCGTACGATGGTGCGGTCGGCGGCATTCGGCACGGAGTTCGCAGCTGCGTCAGCGCCGGAGGCTCGGAAGTCGGCCTCGGCGCCGAACTCGCCGGGCGCGCAGGCCTCCTGCGCGGCGAGCGGCCCGGCGAGCAGAACGGAGCCGAGGACGGTGAGGGTCAGCGTCAGGGTCGGCGCGAAGGTCGTCATGGGATGCCTCCGATGGAGCGGTTCGGGGTCGGACGGGGTCGGCCGACCCCCAATAACCGGTCTGGTCGCGAAACGTAGAGCACCTCATATGGGCGGCAGAATGGCTCCAGCCTTCCTGGTTCGCTGCATACACCGCTGGGTGTGGACGCGGCGACGTTCTGCATCAGCCCCTCGACCGTCGCCAGCGTGAAAGTCACGCGTCGCCGCGGGGGCGGACCGGAAGGCGCACCGTGTCCTTCGGCGAGGCGGGACGCCGCTTGGGGTGGGAGAGGGCGAGGCCGACGACGAGCGCGTCCTCGCCGTAGCGCGAGCGCACCTCATCCATGGCGCGCTCCGCCCGTCCGAGCCGTGCGCGGACGGGATCGAACAGCTCCTCCCCGTCGCCGTCGGCCAACGGGACCAGCCCGGACGCCCCGATGCCGATGAGCCGGTAGCGCTGCCCGTCCGGCTCGTCGAGGAGGAGGGACTTGCCAGCGGCGAACAGCCGGTGCGCCATGGCCGTGGGGGCGTCGAGGCTCGTCGCCCGCGTCGCCGAGCGGAAGTCGGGCGTCTTCAGCTTCAAGGTCACAGTGCGTCCGGCGAGCCCGCCCGCCTTCAGCCGGGTGGACACCTTCTCCGACAAGTGCCGCAGCAGCGCGAGGAGGGTATGTCGATCCGACAGGTCCGCATCGAAGGTCTGCTCCGCGGACACCGACTTGCGTTCGCTCGACGGGTCGACCGGGCGCGTGTCCTGGCCGTGCGCGAGCTGCTTCAGCCGCTCGCCGCCCTCGCCGACGCGGCGCATCAGCTCGGCTGGTGCCAAGAGTTGGACGTCGCGCACGTGCGTGATCCCGCAACGCGCAAGACGCGCCGCCGCCGCGGGCCCGACGCCGGGCACACGCGTCACCGGCTCGTCCGTGAGGCGGGCCTCGGCATCGGATCGTCCGATGACGGTGAAGCCACGCGGCTTCTCATGGTCGGACGCGAACTTGGCGAGGAACTTGTTGGGGGCGAGCCCGACGGAGACGGTGATGCCGACGGCCTCCTCGACGCGCCGCGCGAACGTCGTCAACACGGCGGCGGGCGGCGCCCCGTGCAGCCGTTCGGTGCCCGACAGGTCGAGGAACGCCTCGTCGATGGACAGTGGCTGCACGAGCGGCGTCAAGGCGCGCATCATCTCGCGCACCGCCCGTCCGGCGGCGACGTACTTCTCGAAGTCCGGGCGGACGACCACGGCGTCGGGGCAGGCCTGGAGCGCCTTGAACATCGGCATCGCCGAGTGCACCCCGTGGAGCCGCGCGAGGTAGCAGCAGGTGGACACGACGCCACGCCGGCCGCCGCCGATGATGACGGGCACGTCCCTCAGCGAGGGGTCGTCGCGCTTCTCCACCGCCGCGAAGAAGGCGTCGCAGTCGACGTGGGCGATGGCGAGGTGAGCGAGCTCGGCGTGTCGGACGAGGCGCGGACGTCCGCAGCGTGGGCAGCGTGAGGGTGCATCGAAGCAGAGGATCGCCGAGCAGTCCCGGCACACGGTCGCCGCTCCGCTCATGCCCAATCGTCGTGGGGCCGCGGCGGCCAGTCCTCCTCGGCGAGGGACGCCACCGACTGAACGGGGTCATGGTCGTGCGCCACGCTCGCGTGTCGCTCCAAGTCGTCGCGGGCGCGCGCGATCGCCTCGGGCGTCGTCTCCTGTGCCTCGGCGATGGCGGCGAGCGCCCGAGCGTCGGCGAGCACGAAGTCGAGGACGCCGGCGACGAAGCCGGGCGATCCTGCTGCCTCGCGCAGCGTGACCGGATCGAGCCCGGTGGCCGCGAAAAAGCGCGCCAGCGTCTTCGGCTCGGTGGCGAAGTGCGACAGCGAGGCGATGGCGAGCGTCGCAGCGTCGGGATCGTCCAGCCGTCTTGACGCCACCCTCACGTCCTCACACACACGGGGCCTGCCGCGCCGCGCGCGACATGGATCGGAGAGCCCATGGCACCGCGGGTGCTCATCGTCGAGGACAACGAGCTCAACATGAAGCTGTTCCACGACCTGCTCGAGGCGAGCGGGCTCGAAATCCTGCAGACCCGCAACGGATCCGACGCGCTCAGGGTGGCGAAGGAGGAGCGCCCCGACCTCATCGTCATGGACATACAGCTTCCCGAAATGTCCGGTCTCGAGGTCACCGAGCGCATCAAGTCCGACCCCGACCTCGCGCCGATCCCGGTGATCGCGGTGACCGCCTTCGCCATGAAGGGCGACGAGGAGCGCATCCGCGCGGCGGGCTGCGAGGCCTACCTCTCCAAGCCCATCTCCATCGACAGGTTCATCTCCACCGTGAAGGCGTTCCTGCCGAAGCCCGTGCAGTGATCCGCCGACGCACGGCGGCTCGGGTCGAGTCCTCTCGGCCCTGCGCGCCTACTTGATCTTCGCCTCGCGGAACTCGACGTGCTTCTTGGCAACGGGGTCGTACTTGGTCTTCGTCATCTTCTCGGTCATCGTCCGAGTGTTCTTCGTCGTGACGTAGTAGTAGCCGGTGTCGGCGGTCGACACGAGCTTGATCTTGATGGTGGTTGCCTTCGCCATGGCCCGATCCGACGCCGAGGCGCCGTCCCTTCGTGTCCAGTCGAGTGATCCTTGCCAATGGGCGCTCAGGGGTGGGCTGTCAAGTTGGGCGGCTCAGGGGCTGATGCCGTCTCGGGCGACACGCACGAGCGACATCGCCACGTAGACGCCGAAGATCGTCGCGATGGCGATGGCGAAGCCGTGCGGCGGAGCAAGGTCCAGTCCCGCGCCGAGGGACACCGGCCCGACGAGCATCCCGGCGGCGTACATCATCACGAACGCCGCGTTGGCGGTGGCAAGGTCCGCGCCGCGGTAGCGCGCGCCAAGGTGCGTCAGTCCGATGGTGTAGAGCCCGGTGACGATCCCTCCCGTGACGAAGAGCACCGCGAACAGGCCCCAGTAGTGTTGCGCGACGAGCGGGATCGCGAGGGCCCCCAGCATGCCGATGGCCGCCGATCCGATGAGGAGAAGGCGTCGGTTCACGCGGTCGGCGAGGTAGCCGATGGGGATCTGCGAGAGGATGTTGCCCGCAGCGATGGCCGTGACGAGGATGACGGCACGTTCGGGCGTCAGGCCGATGGCCGCGCCGTACAGCGGCAGGATCGCGGTGCCGCCGGACTCGACGGCACCGAACACCAACGCGGCGAACATGGCGAGCGGTGCGGCCGCGACGAAGCGCAGAAGGTTGCGCTGCCCGGCCCGCTGCAGGATCGGCTCACGCGCTGCGACGCACAGGACCGGCAACGCCGCTGCGAGGAGGACCCCGGCGCCGATGGCGAACGGCAGGACGCCGTCGGTGCCGACGAGCGCCAGGATGATCGGCCCGATGGAGATGCCGGCGGACAGGAACGCGGTGTAGACGCCGACGATGAAGCCCCGCCGAGCCGGTGGGGCCAGGGAGTTGATCCAGAACTCGGTGAGCGCGAAGATCATCGTCACGGACGCCGAGAACACGAACCGCATAGGGAACCACAGCGCGAACGGCTCGACGTAGTAGAAGCCGAGCAACATCACCGCCATCAGCACGAAGGCGACGACGATGACGCGCGCGGTGCCGAACCGCTCGGCGAACCCGGTCACGAAGGGCAGGATCGCGATCGCCGCCACTCCGGCGGTCGCCGTGTTGATGCCGACGAAGATCGCCGGGATGCCGCGGCTGTCGAGCACGACGGACAGGAGCGGCAGGCTGAGCGACAGCGCAGCGCCGACGCCGGTGATGCCGCTGATCACCGCGGCGAGCGCGCGCAGGTCGATCGGCCCGTCCGGACGGCTCGCGTCCTCCCCCGTCCGCCGGGGCGCGCAGCGCACCCGGTCGTCCGCGGCGACGGACGGCGCAGTCAGTCCGGCCATGGCGCCCAGGGCTGATGGAAGGATCTATCCATGGTTCCGGTCGAGGTGGCCGTCGGCGGGCGCGTCATGTCCTTGCCGCAAACCCTTGTCGAGCGCCAGCGCCGCCGCGGACACCCCTCCCGCCCCCAACCTGTTGTTACAGGTCGACCCTTGCGCGCTGCTTGTTCTGGAACCTGTAGTAGGGCACCGGCCGGTCCGGCGGGAGGCTCGGGTCGTCGGCGAGCCGCTCGGCCAGCGTGTCGAGCACGATGTGGGTGACCGCCGGGATCTCGAGCTCGCGGGCCTCCTTCAGGGGCACCCAGGCGATCTCCTCGAGCTCGGCGTCCTCGCCGACGCGGCTCGGGTCGATGTCGGCGATGGCCTCGCGGTCCACGGCGAAGAAGCGCGTGTCGAACCGCCGCGGTCGTCCGGGCGGTGTGACCGCCCGCATGATGAAGCGTAGCACCGAGAAGTCGAGGCCGATGCCGCGGTCGGAGAACCCGGTCCAGGCAGGCCCGGTCGGCAGCAGGTCGACGTCCTTGCGGCCGACCAGCACGCCGGTCTCCTCGTAGGTCTCGCGGAGCGCCGCCGCGCCGAGCGCACGGGCGCGCGCCTCCGTGGTGCCGGAGCGCGTCTCCGCCACGAGCTTGTTCAAGGTCGTGCCGTCGTAGGGACGGGCGAGGCGCACGCGCGCGTCCGTCGGGTCGACCCGGCCGCCGGGGAAGACGAAGCGGCCCGGCATGAAGACGTGCTTCATCGACCGCCTCCCCATCAGCACCGACGGGCCCTGGCGGTCGACCAGGATGAGGCTCGCCGCATCACGGATCGTGATCTTCTTGTGGGTCTTCGGCACCGCCATCTCCGCGGCGAGCCTCGCGTCCGCGCCGTCCGGCCCGTCCGCCTCGGCGCCTGCTGCCTGGCTCGCCCGTTCCTTGGCTCCGGCCTCCTTGCTCGGATCGTCCTCGGCGCCAGGGCGGCGTCGTCGGCCGCTCACGTGTTGGGCCCGGCGTTCGGGTCGAACCCGTGCATCCGGTTCGCCCACTGCAGGCCGACGAGCGCGCCCTTGGTGGGCTCCAAGAGGAGGAGCGACATGGCGACGGTGAGGGGCAGGAAGATCGCCGCGTGCACCCACATGGCCGGCGCGTAGGCGATCTCCAAGTAAAGCATCGCACCGACGACGACGTGGCCGACGATGAGCATCACGACGTAGGGCGGCGCGTCGTCCGCCCTGTGGTGATGGAGCGCCTCACCGCACGAGGCGCAGTCGTGCCGCACCTTGAGGAAGCCCTCGAACAGGCGTCCGGTGCCGCAGCGCGGACAGCGTCGCCGCGCTCCCCTCAAGATCGACTCGAACGGGGAGCGGTCGGTCATCGGCGGCCTCTCTTCAAGGGGCGGCTGTCGCGGTGGCGGGCGCTACGGCGAGGTCGGCGCGACGGCGCAGCGGACGAGGCGTGGTCGACGATGTCGAAGCGAAGCGCTCCTGAGATCGGCGCCGCCTCCTCGAGGCGCACGGTCACGTCGTCGCCGAGGCGGAACGTGGTGCCCGTGGCCTCGCCGACCAGGGCGTGGGCGGCCTCGTCGTAGATCATGTACTCGTTGCCGAGGGTCGAGATCGGGACGAAGCCGTCGGCACCGCTCTCGGTCAGCTTGACGAACAGGCCCGCCTTGGTGACGCCGCCGATGCGGCCCTCGAAGGTGGCACCCACCTTGTCGGCGAGCCACGCCGCGATCAGCCGGTCCACGGTCTCGCGCTCGGCCAGCATCGAGCGCCGCTCGGTCTGCGACACCGCCTCGCCGATGGCCGACAGCTCGGCGACCTCCTCGTCGGTCAAGCCGTCCTCGCCGAGGCCGGCGGCGCGGATGATCGCGCGGTGGACGACGAGGTCGGCGTAGCGCCGGATCGGCGAGGTGAAGTGCGCGTAGCGCCGCAGCGAGAGGCCGAAGTGGCCGACGTTGTCCGGTGCGTACTGCGCCTGCGCCTGGCTGCGTAGGATCACCTCGTTGACGAGCTGGGCGTGCGGCGTACCCGCCACGCGGGCGAGCACGCCGTTGAAGTCGCCCGGCCGCACCCCGGTGCCACGGGCGAGGCGGATGTCCAGCGTCGCCAGGAACTCGCGCAGCGCGTCGAGCTTCTCCAGGCTGGGCTGGTCATGGACGCGGTAGAGCAGGGGGATGCGCGCCGCCTCGCAGGTCTGCGCCGCCGCGACGTTCGCCTGGATCATGAACTCCTCGATGAGGCGGTGCGCATCGAGCCGCTCAGGCACGACCACGCGGTCCACCTCGCCCGACGCGGTCAGCACGATCTTGCGCTCCGGCAGGTCGAGCTCCAGCGGCCCGCGCGCCTCCCGCCCTCGCTTGAGGCACGCGTAGGCCTCCCACAGCGCCTGCACCTGAGGAGCGATGTCGCACGCCTCGCCGTCCGCGATGCGCTGCGCCTGCGCGTAGGCGAGGCGCCGCGCCGAGCGCATGAGGACGCGGTGCACGGTGTGGCGCGTGCACCGTCCATCGCGGGCGAACACCATGCGCATGACCATGGCCGGCCGCGCCTCGCCCTCGCGCAGGGAGCAGAGGTCGTTCGAGATGCGCTCCGGCAGCATCGGCACGACGCGGTCGGGGAAGTACGTCGAGTTGCCGCGCCGCCGCCCCTCCGCATCCATGGCAGAGCGCGCCCGCACGTGGTGCCCGACGTCGGCAATGGCGACGCTGATGATGTGGCCGCCCTCGGTGTCGGGGTCCGGCTCGGCGAAGACGGCGTCGTCGTGGTCCTTGGCGTCCGGCGGGTCGATGGTGACGAACGGGACGTCGCGCCAGTCCTCACGCCCCCGCATCGTCGCCGGCTCGGCGGCCGCCGCCTCGGCGAGGACGCGCTCGGGGAACTCGTCCGGGATGCCGTGGGCGTGGATCGCGAGCAGCGATACGGCCTGTTCGGTGCCGACGGGCCCGATCACCTCGACGATGCGCGCCGCCCTGCCGCGGTCCACCTCGATGCGCACCAGCGTGCCGGAGGGGATGTCCCGTACCGCCTCGGGCGACGCCGCGTAGACCTCGCGCTCGCGCTTGGACGTCGGGGTGAGCTGCGGCCGCCCCGCGAATCGCTCGACGACCGCGAGCGTCGACGTCGGGCGGCGCTCGAGCACCTTGATGATCTTGCCGAGGGCGCGCCCGTCCTCGTCGGTGGAGATGCGCGCCAGGAGGCGGTCGCCGAGCCCGGGCGCTGGACGCGCGCCCACGAGGGTCACGACCGGGCGCGGCCCCTCGCCGTCCCAGCTCGTCGGCTCCGCGGTGAGGTCGCCGTCCGCCGTGCGGCCCGTCACCGACAGGAGCGTCACGCGAGGCAGCTCGCCCGGCCGCGACAGCCGCTTGCCCGAGCGCGCGATGAGACCCTCGTCGGCCATGTCGGACAGGAGCGACTTCAGCTCGATCCTGTCGCCGCCCTTGACGTTGAAGGCGCGCGCGATCTCCCGCTTGCCGATCCGGCCGGGGCTGTCGGCGACGAAGCGCAGGATGTCCTCACGGGATGGAACGTCGGGTTTGGCCATCGCCGGCAATGTGGAGGTTGTGCGGCTCCGCGTCGAGGCTCTTGCGTCAGAACATGGCTTGCCGCGGAGCCGCGGGGCAGGCTAGCGCATCGCCGACCCCCCTAAGGTGCAGGAACATCATGCAGGTCGCCTCGTTGCACGTTTATCCGGTGAAGAGCCTGTCGGCCGTATCGGTGGAGGAGGCGGCGGTCGAGCCGCGCGGGCTGCGCGGCGATCGCCGTGCGATGATCGTCGACGCGGACGGCCGCTTCCTGTCCCAGCGCGAGCACCCTGCGATGGCCCGGCTCGTCGCTGCGCCCGACGGCGATGGCGTCATCGTCACGCCGCCCGGCCGTGCCCCCATCGCGGCTCATCCCACCGGCGAGCGGCGCAACGTCACGGTGTGGCGCGAGACCGTGGACGCCGTCGGCGTGGATGCCGCCGCCGACGAGGCGCTGTCTGACTGGTTCGGCGACGCGGTGCGCCTCGTCATCATGGACGAGTGTTCCGTGCGCCCTGCCGATCCCACCTTCGCCGACGACGCACCCGTGAGCTTCGCCGACGGCTACCCGCTCCTCCTCACCGCGACCGCATCCCTCGACGACCTCAACGCCAGGCTCGAGGACGGCGGCGCCGACGCGGTGCCCATGGCAAGGTTCCGTCCCAACATCACGGTGCGCACCGACGAGCCCTGGTGGGAGGACACCCTGGCGAGCGCGAGGATCGGCGACGTGGTGTTCGACTTCGTCAAGCCGTGCGCGCGGTGCGCGGTGACGACCACCGACCAGGCGAGCGGGACCGTGGTCGACAGCGAACCCCTGCGCACGCTGACGAGGTTCCGCAGGTCGAAGGAGCGCGCGGTGCCGGGCGTCCTGTTCGGCTGGAACCTCGTGCCGCGCGGCCGCGGACAGGTGCGGATCGGCGACGCCGTCGAGGTGCTGAGGACGCGCGAGCGCTGGCCCGTCGGCTGAGGCTCCACCGACCGCCCGGTCGGCCTACACGTCGGTCTGCGGGGACGCCGCCTTCCCCTTGCCGGACCGTCCTGCGGCGGGCTGTCCCTTGGCCGCCGCCTTCTTGCCCCCGGCGGCCTTGCCCTTGCCCGGCGCCTGCGCCGCCTTCGCCCCCTTGGCGTCGGCTTGATCGGCCTTGGCCTTCGACTTGGCGGACTTCGCCGGCTTTGCAGGTTTCCCGGACTTCGCCTCGAGGAGCGCGAGCGCTTCCGCGAGGGTGATCGACTGCGGGTCGCTGCCCTTCGGCAGCGTGGCGTTGACCTTGCCATGATTGACGTAGGGACCGTAACGGCCCTCGCGCACGGTGACCTCGCCGCCGGACGGGTGCTCGCCGAGGGACTTCAGCGACGCCGGCGTGCGCGAGAAGCGCTGCCCGTCCTTGCGCTCGGCGATGAGCGCCACGGCGCGGTTGAGGCCGACCTCGAACACGTCCTCGACGCTTTCCAGCTTGGTGTACTTGCCGCCATGGAGGAGGAACGGCCCGTAGCGCCCCAGCCCCGCTTGGATCGGCTCGTGCGTCTCGGGGTGGATGCCGACCTCGCGCGGCAGGTCGACGAGCATCACCGCCTTCTCGAGCGTCACCTCGTCCGGCGCCCAGCCCTTGGGCAACGACGAGCGCGCGGGCTTCTCCTCCGCCTCCGCCGCCATCTCGACGTAGGGGCCGAAGCGGCCCGAACGAAGCGTGATCTCACGGCCCGTGACGGGGTGCGCCCCCAGGACCACCGGGCCCTGCGCGGCGGCGCCCTCCGCGTTCGGGTCGTCGCCGAGTTGGCGCACGTAGTTGCAGTCGGGGTAGTTCGAGCAGCCGATGAAGGCGCCGTAGCGACCGTTCTTCAGGGACAGACGGCCCTCGGCGCACGCGGGACATGCCCGAGGGTCCGAGCCGTCCTCCTTCGGCGGAAAGATCAGCGGCGCAAGGTCATCGTTGAGCGCGTCGAGGACCGCCGCGGTCCTCACGTCCATCACCTCGCCGATCTGCGCCGAGAAGTCCCGCCAGAAGTCGCGCAGCACCTCGCGCCAGTCGAGCTTGCCGTCGGAGATCGCGTCGAGCTTCTCCTCGAGCTCGGCTGTGAAGCCGTACTCCACGTAGCGCTCGAAGAAGCTCTGTAGGAACGCGGTGACGATCCGGCCCTTGGAGCCGGGCACCAGCCGCTTCTTGTCGATGGTGACGTAGTCGCGGTCCTGCAGCGTCGACAGCGTCGCCGTGTAGGTCGACGGCCGGCCGATGCCGAGCTCCTCCATGCGCTTGATGAGCGTCGCCTCGGTGTAGCGCGGCGGCGGCTCCGTGAAGTGCTGGCTCGGCGTCACCGACCGCCGCGTCAGCCGCTCGTCCGCGCCGATCTGCGGGAGGCGGTTCTCGTCGTCCTCCTCGGAAGGTTCGTCACGGCCCTCGCTGTAGGCCTTCATGAAGCCGGCAAACTTCATCACCGAGCCGGTGGCGCGCAGCCCCACGACCTCGCCGCCCACCGTCGCGTCGATGTCGACCGTGGTGCGCTCGAACTCGGCGGGCATCATCTGGCTCGCCACCGCGCGCTTCCAGATGAGGTCGTAGAGGCGGGCCTGGTCGTCGTCGAGCCGACGGCGCAGGTCGGCGGGCAGCCGAGACACGTCGGTCGGCCGGATCGCCTCGTGAGCCTCCTGCGCGTTCTTCGCCTTGGTGGCGTAGTGCCGTGGCGCGTCCGGCAGGAAGGCCTCGCCGTACTCCCGGCCGACGATGGAGCGGATGGCGGCGATGCCCTCGGGGGCCATCTGCACGCCGTCGGTGCGCATGTAGGTGATGAGGCCGACGGTCTCGCCGCCGAGGTCGATGCCCTCGTAGAGCCGCTGCGCGGTCTGCATCGTCCTCGCCGAGGAGAAGCCCAGCTTGCGGCTCGCCTCCTGCTGCAGCGTCGATGTGGTGAACGGCGGCGACGGGTTGCGGCGCTGGGGCTTGGCCTCGACGGAGGCGACGCGGAAGTCGGCCGCCTCGAGGTGTCGCACCAGGCGCGCAGCGTCCGCCTCGGTCCTGATGGCGAGGCGGTCGAGCCTCTCGCCGTCCGCCATGACGACGCGGGCGGCGAACTCCTCGCCCTCGCGCGTCAGGAGCGCTGCGACGACGGACCAGTACTCCTGCGGGCGGAAGCGCTCGATCTCCGCCTCGCGGTCGCACACCAGGCGCAGCGCGACCGACTGGACGCGCCCGGCCGAGCGCGCACCGGGCAGCTTGCGCCACAGGACCGGGGACAGGTTGAACCCCACGAGGTAGTCGAGCGCACGGCGCGCCCGGTACGCGTCCACGAGGTCGGCCTCGATCTCGCGCGGCGCGGCCATCGCGTCGAGCACGGCCTGCTTGGTGATCGCGTTGAACACCACGCGCTGGACGGGCTGGGACTTCAGCGCCTTCTTCTCGCGCAGCACCTGCAGGACGTGCCACGAGATCGCCTCGCCCTCGCGGTCCGGGTCGGTGGCGAGGATCAGCCGCTCGGCGCTCTTCACCGCAGTGGCGAGCTCGTTCAGCCGCTTCTTGGCCTTGTCGTCCACCTGCCAGAGCATCTCGAAATCGCGCTCGGGGTCCACCGAGCCGTCCTTCGGCGGCAGGTCGCGCACGTGCCCGTAGGAGGCGACCACGTGGTAGTCGCTGCCGAGGTACTTGTTGATGGTCTTCGCCTTGGCGGGCGACTCGACGACGACGACGTTCATGGCCATGGCCCCCTCAAGCGCCCCGCACATAGAGAGGAAGGCCGGCGAACGCAAAGGGCGCGCTCGGCTTATGGGCACTGATACCCCGACAAGTTGTAATGGTTTGTCAGGCGACGGCGGTGCAAGCTTCGCGGAAGCCGGGACCACTAATGTCCGTCCCGTCGCGAAGGGTCAAGGCCAGCAGAGATCGAGGGGAACCATGCAGTTCCGACAGGATTTGGACGGCAACACGCATGTCGTCGGTGACTACGTGCCGACGGAGCCCTTCTCACCCGTGTCGAGCCGGGAGGCGGCCGAGTACATTGCCCAGATGTGCGGCGAGCTCATGGGCCTTGCCGTGAACAGCGGTCATGGGTTCCTGGCCTACCTCCTCGAGGTGGCGCACGAGGAGGCTGGCCTGCACGCCGCGGTTCACGAGCGCACGCCCCTCGAGATGCACGGGGAGCTTCCACCGCCGAAGCGGTAGCGATACCGTCCCGGACCAGCGGGACGATCGACGGAGGACGTTGCGGCAGGGTTTCCCACACGGTGTGCCGAGACCGCCTGAGCGTCCAGAACTGCCAGCCGCGGCGTGCTGGGCCAACTGGGATGCTGGCCGGTCCCCGCGGCGCACGCGGTGCTGGGTCTGCTCGGCCCCTCGGCGATGCCGAGCGTCCGAGCCCGCTAGGCCTTTCGCACGCTGCAAGAACCTCCCGGCGCGCACGCGATGCTGCGGAGTTGCCCCGTTTCGGTGCTCTTGATCCGATTGAAGATCCGCTCGACGAGCTGGCGCTCGCGGTAAAAGCCGTCGCGCGTCATCACGACCGCGCAGCGTTCGACTGTGGCATGGAGCAACCGAGGCAGAACGACGCCGCCGGACCCTCGCATTCGATTGTCGGACGTCGCAATCCGTCGGCCGAGCAGGTCATTGTTCCCGCCGTCCGCTGCCGGACGGCTTGTGGCACCCAGAGCCCGATCCCTTGGACACCCTGGGTGCCCCTGAGCGTCCGCGGGTGTCCGACACGCTGACCCGACCTCGTCTTCCGATCATGCCGCGCAAGTCGAGCGATGACGCCCGTCCGGAATGCGCCCGATCCGAGCGTCCGTGGTGCTGCCAATGCGCTGCGTGCACGCGGATGGAGGTGTGCCGGGTTGCCTGAGGCGGTGACCGGAGCGCAGGACCCGACCCCTGCTGCCGAGCGGAGTGAAGGGGCGGCGTACGCCGCCCCAGTGTTGTCACGCGGCCGCCCGCATTACCGGGATGCCGAGCTTGCGGGCCTTGTCGACGAGGTTGTCGGTGATCCCCGAGCCGGGGAAGGCGATGAGCCGACGGGAAGCTCCGCAGAGCAGCGCGTCGTTGCGCTTGAACGGGGCGGCCTTGCCGTGCCGCGTCCAGTCGGTCCGAAAGACCACCTGCGCCACGCCCTTGGCGTCGGCCCACCTGGCGGCGATCAGCCCGGCGCCCTTCGACGAGCCGCCGTGCATCAGCACCATGTCCGGATGCTTCGCGTAGGGCGCGATCCAATACTTGGAAGACCGCGCGGTGGTCGGTGACGTCCGTGCCGCCGGTGAAGGCGGTTCTGGTGCCTTGAGGGCAGGTGGCCTCGCTCTCGCGGCGTCGCTTGGCGGCACGCCAAGCAAACCTGTCGATCACGGCGCTGGTGAGCTTGGCGTGCGAGGTGCGCGAGCCCGATCGTGGGTGCCAGGGGGACCCGGTCAGCATGGCGTGCTCCTGCGCCGCGGCGTCGCGCAGCGCCTCGAAGGCGGCGCATCGCTCCACAAGGGCTCGCCCATGGCGAGTGCGCGTTCCAGCTCGACGGACCTCACCTCCGAGCCGTCCTGCTCGCGGGTCAGCGTCTTCTGCGCGTCCTCGTTCTCGCCGAGGCGGTGGTCGAGGGTGGTGAGCCACCGGTGGAAGACGTTCGTCAGCGACCAAGAGCAGCTCGGCAATATTGTCCGTATGAGCGTGCCTTCCGCGACGCCGGTGAAGGCGTTCATGGCGTGCTCCACGATGCCGGTGAGGGCGTCGATGTCGGGCGGCGTGCGCTGATCCGCTCGTTTGGCGGCGGGTGCAGGTCATGGAGCGCGATGTGTTCGATGACGGCAGCGGTGCTGGAGACTGTTTCGGTGAGCATGGGAGAAATCCTCCACGGGGCCGGGTGGCCGTTGGCAGGGGATGGCCCGACCGGTATCGGGCGGCGCGCAAGCTCGGTACGAGCGACCCCTTGCGGGTTGGGCGACGCCCGAAGGCTTGCAGGTCCCGGTCAATCCCCGGGCTGGCAACGGCCGCATGGCCCGGCGCCCGGATGGGATCGCTCACGTGCACGACAATATTGAATCCGTCAGGGCATGAGCCGCTCAGCGTCCGTCGCGGCGAGTTGGGAGCGAAGATGGGCACGCAGCTCATCGACCCCGAGTGTGCGCAGGTCGTCGTTCGCGTCGTTGCCCATGGGGTGCAGGTGGATGGTCTCGATGCCGACCGCCTCGGCTCGAGGCGTCAGCCGACCGGCAGCCTGGCGCCGGCGGCGTCCGCGTCGACGACGAAGAGCCGCTTCAACCTCGGTGGCAGCGCAAGCGCAGTAAGGTGGTGGGCGGACAGCGCGGCGATCACCGGACGGCGCGGTAAGGCGAGCCGCACGGACAGCGCCGTCTCGATGCCTTCGCCCGCGCCGAGCAAATCGCTCGCCCGGCCGAAGCGCACCTCGTGACCCAACAGCTTGCCCATCGCCTTGCGTGCCGGATCGAGCGGTGCCTCGTCCGAGGTCAAAGGGTCGAGCCCGGTCCGATGCAGGCCGACGAGCTGGCCATGCGCATCGGTGAGCTTCGCGAGGCTGCTCTCCGGCATGGAGGGAAGGATGCGCAAATCAAGGTTCACGGACGAGCAGATGGTACCGATCTTGCGGGAGAACGAGCGCGACATGGCTGCGACGGTGGCCGAGCGGCACGGCGTCAGCGAGCAGACCATCGACACCTGGCGCAAGCGCTTCCGCGCATTCGAGGCCGACGACGTGCGGCGGCTGAAGCAGCTCGAAGCGTAGAACGCAGCGGAAGAAGCTGGGGTCGAGCGGGACCTCGAGATCGAGGTGATGGAAGACGTCGCCGCAAAAAGCGGATCGAAGCCTGGCGCCGGCACTTCAACGAGGTGCGGCCCCGCTCGAGCCTCGGCCATCTGACGCTGGCGGCGTTCGCCTCGAAGATCGGAACCGAACATCCAGCGGTCACGACGTGGCGGACCGCTGCGGTATGTGGTGCCTCCGCGACCCGCCCCGTCGTTCAACCGCTTCGCAAGGGGCAGTCTGAAACAGCATCAGGAGCAGCTCACTCAAGCTAGGCGTGGTCGGAAGAAGCCAGGCAGGTCGACCCCTGCCGATCGACAAAACCGCCTTGGCAAACATCATCCACATCACGGTCGGCAACCTCCGCCAAATTCAGGATGTGCTCGCATAGACCGAGCGCGTCGCTGACATCGACTGCAAGCATGCGTGTTTGGCGGAGGTTATCGCAGGCGGGTGTCGATCTGAAGCGCGGGTGCGTCGATCCTGCTGTCAGGGTGCGCGAGCGTGACGACAAAGAGTGTTCCGCCGATTGCAAACACGCACACCGCGCCTGCAAACTGCGCTCCTAACGCAACGGCGCGACTTCGCCGCCCATGGCCGACCAACCTCCGTTCAGCGATGCTCCTTGCCCAGATCGCGGCAAGACCGATAGCGGACATGGTCACCGCCATCCCGAGTGAGATGGCTCCTACCAAAAGGCTCGCGGGGGCGATGAGCCCATGGGCAAGGCCAAACAGCATCACGATCAGTGCCCCTGTGCAGGGAACGATACCAACCGCAAGGCCGACAAGCCCAACCTGGCGCGGGGATCCAGCCGCTGTGCAGGCGCTACAGCCGGATGCGCGATGGTCGGTCCCGCCGTGGCGGTGTCGCAGTGCCGTCACAGCCTGCCAGACCATGAAGGCGCCGATCGCAACAATCGCGCCGTAGCTCAAGAGGCGGATGAGGCGATAGTCGGACGGCGCGTTCCCTGTCGTCTGGCGAACCGCGAGGTCGAGCAAAATGACAAGCACCACGGCAGATACCACGTGGGTGAGCGCGATCTGCGCTCCCATAAGGATACCGCTGCGCGCAGTCCCGCCAGCGCCCACGAAGTAGGAAATGACGAGCGCCTTGCCATGGCCGGGGCCAAGGGTGTGGAGCGCGCCGTAGGCGAACGCGATGGCGACCGCGACGAGGATCGCACCGATCGAATGCCCCTGATTGATCGCGGTCATGGACGTTGTGAGTATGGTTGTGATCCGCATCTGCGCGCGCGTGAACAGCGATCCGTCGCCGCTCGCGGAGGACGCGGCAACAACCTCGCCTGGCGTTCCAGAGATGGTCGCCTCGTCGAGCACATATGACGCTGGGACCTTGCGCCTCCCATCGATCAGAAAAAGGTCGTGCTCGGCCGGCTGATGACGCAGCACACCCTTGAGCCGCACCGCCGCAAAACGCTTTTCCACCGTGACACCATCCGGATAAGCGACGTGGACGATCTGGTTCGGTGGGGGCGGCGGCGTGTGGATGCAGGCTCCGACCCAAGGGACAAGTAAGAATTCTACGACGCGCTTGTCCTGCCAGCGCAGCGGCAGGATGTAGCCGTCAATGAGGATGGCGTCACCAATGTGCGTTTGGCTGACGCCCGTGGCCGCCTCGCGGCGTCGCTTCATGACGGCGAGGCGTTGGTCAAGGAGGACGTCGGCGTCGAGCCCAGCGTCCAGAAGCCGCTGGCGGGCGGCCTTGCCCGCCGCGGTCAGCGCCGGATCACGCTGGCTCGCTGCGGCGGCTTCGTTCGCCCGCAACACGTCCCGCAGATCGCGCTTGTGGTCGAGCGACATGCGAGGATGGGATCCTCGTACGGCTTCGCAAAGGGAGCCAGCGCATCCCACGTTGCAAGGGGTGCGGCAAGAGTCGCGTTTGGGAGGACGCCTGCCAACAAGCAGACAAGGGCGGCCAAGCGACAAACGACTAACATGGTTGTTCCTCGGGTTGCCGTGAGCCTACATCGTGTTCTTATGAAAGTCGTATGGTGAAGCACGGAGGCATGACGCGCCCACCGCCATCTACGACACGGACCCCGTCCGGGCGGCGAGCACTTCGCCCCCCGCCGCGGGTCAGACCTCTTCGATACGGCATCCTGCCCGTTGGTGAGATCCGGACCGACGGCGTCAAGAATTCGGGCAACGATCATGAGCATTGTGTCCGCTTTCCTTCGAGCGAAGATTGCGGGGAGGGTGGCATCAGTCTTAAGCTTCCGCCGCAGCCATGGCTTGCGGTACGACGATCAGCGTTCGGCGTCTGCCGTGCTGCCTTCCTTTTGGTGGATCAACCGACCCGCTGCACCAGCGACGGCTTCACGATCCGCGGGACTGAGGCTGGCGGTCGAATGGTCGTCACCGAGGCGGACTGTGACCTCGCGGCTTGCGAAGCGAATGTTGTTCTTCTCGAACAATTCGTGGATCTTGGTCAGAACCAGCCTGCGCAGCATCCATTGCTCGCCCGGGCGAGCCATGAACTTCACTGGGACGATCATGTAGGAGTCCTCCATCTCCACGACGCCCTGAGATTTCAGGGGCTGAAGAAACTGGTGGCCGTACTCAGGATGATCAAGAAGCTCCTCTCCGAGCTTCTTGATCATCTTCCGGACTCTTTCCGTGTCCGTTCCATAGCGGAGGCGTAGCGGAAACTTCATGATCACCCAATCGCGCGAGAGGTTCGAGACGCGGGTAATTTCCCCGAAAGGGACCGTGTTGAGGATGCCGCGGTGATGCCGCAGTTGCATGGAGCGCACCGAAATGCGCTCCACGGTGCCTTTGGTGTCACCCACGTCGATGTATTCGCCGGTCCGAAACGCGTCGTCGATCAGGAAGAAGATGCCCGACACGATGTCCCGCACGAGCGTTTGCGCGCCGAACCCGATCGCAAGCCCGACGACGCCGGCACCTGCAACGAGGGGCAGGACGTTTACACCGAACTGTCCGAGCAAAGTGAGCACCGCCATGACGACGATCGCGACGGTCGCCGACACGCGGACGAGAGGCAGAAGGGTTCCAAGGCGCGCGCCGGTGCCACCACCTTCACCCTCCGGCGCACCGTCCGACGGCACGCCGAGGCCGAGCCGGACGCGTTCCATGGCGATCTGACGGGCGATGACGACGCGGATCGCCTCCCACGCCACGTACGCGACGCCGACGATGAGGAGCGCACCGACGAGGTCGGCCGCGAAAGCCGCGCCGATCCCGCGCTCCGCCAGGGTGACAAGGTCGACGTCCCACGCCTCCAGAACGACGAGCAGAAGCACGATCGCACCGACGACACGGGCAATGCGCAAGGTACCGCGACGTGTCTGTTCGCGGGCGGCCTTCAGGACATCGGATGCGGTCTCGTCCCCCGCGACGAGTATCCTGACGACAGCGCCGAGCATCTGATCGAGAAAGGGGAGCACCACCAGGAGGATCAGCGTCGTCGCGATCGTGCTGAAGAGATCATCGGGCACGTAGGCGTTCGCGACGACGATCCCGATGATAAGCCAATTGAGAGCGACGAGGCCTACTGCAATGGCGGGCCATGCACGGTAGAGAGCCGGCTCCTCGGATGTCCCCACCGCCTCGCCGCTCAAAATGCGGCGGAGGATGAAGCGCGCCTGCCACAAGACGACGCCAAGGACCACATGGCCGGCGGTGTTGACCCAAAAACCATGCCAGCTGTCGACGTAGAGGCTGCCCATCGCATCCAGCCAACCCGTGAAGCCGAAGCCAAGCATGAAGACGGCACCAACGATGACGGCACGCCCTGTGAGCCAGCGCGCGTCAGCATCCTCGATCGCAACGAGCCGAAGATCCGGGCGGCTCGGTGCAAACAGGAAGCGGGCGACGATGAGGGTGAGCGATACCCATGTCAGGGCTGTCACAACGCGCGCAATCGTCTCGCGGTCGGTCGGCTTGTCGGCGTTGATCCAAGCATTGATGGCAAGGGCGCAGAAGGCGAAAACGGCGACCACCAGGATCTGCAGGCCGAAGCGGATCGCGAGAATACGGACGTGGCGAAATAGGCCGGACCCGTGAAGGATGGTTCCGGTGTTGCCCGACGACGGGCTCCACCTCGCGAAAAGGGCTGCGGCGCCGGCCCCGAGCCCCAGCGCGACGCCGAGCGTGACGAAGAAGCGCCACAGAGGCGTGTCGCCGCGCCGCTCGGCAAAGGTCATGAAAGCGGCTTCAATCTCCCCCGGCAAGTTCGGCACCTTCACGATCACATCGGCGAGGAAGGTGCCGAAGTTGCCTGCGCCTGTGGCGAGGAAATCGCCGAGGGTGCGCTCGTCCTCAGCAGCGAGCGCCGCCGCTTGGCGTTCCGCTTCGGCGGTGAGACGCTCCAACAGGAGCGCCCGCACCTGGCGGTCGTCGAGCTGTGCTAGGACGTTGCGGATCGCCGCTTCGGTGAGAGTGTCAGGAAGGACCGTGACTGACGCCTCCGACGGTCGGTTTTGCGCATGCGCGGTCGCGGCACCGGCGACCAGTGCGAGCGAAAGTACAAGGCCTGCGATGAAAGCTCGAACGTCTGGCATGCGTGCCTTCTACTCTCGCGGTGACGCTGCCGTTGATCGGGACGGTTCGGTCGCGGATCCATCAGCTGACGATGATGAGGTGGCGTATGAAAAGGAACCACAACCTCGATGTGCGTCAAGCCTGGCGAGCTTAGGCCGAAAGCACCGTGGTTGTTTGAGGTTTTTAAGCGGCGAGCGAGATCACGATCGGGACTGCCATGGCAGAAAGCTCCAGAGCCATGTCCGATCCATCACCGCATCTTCGAAGTGGACGCTGACATGAACTTCGGGCTATCCAAATTCGTCAAATTCTTAATGACCGGGGCTGCGCTAGGCTCCAAACCCAAGTAACGTTTTGGAAAAGCGGCGTCGCGAGTGTCTCTCAGGCATGGTGAGGTGGGAGATCGAGCATGGCGAACCTGTTCTGGCTGAACGACGAGCAGTGGGCGGCGATCGAGCCGCATCTTCCGACGAACCAGCCCGGTGCGCGGCGGGTGGAGGACCGGCAGGTGCTTTCGGGGATCTTTCACGTTCTGAATGCGGGCTGCCGGTGGAGCGACTGCCCGTCCGAGTACGGGCCGCACACGACGGTCTACAACCGTTTCAATCGCTGGTCGCTCGGCGGTTCTGGACGGGGCTTCTGGAGGCGTTGACCGCTGCCGGCAGTCTGCCGCAGAGCGCATCGATCGACTCCAGCTATGTCAAGGCGCACCGCTCAGCCCACGAAGCTCGCCGACAACTTCCTCTCCGCCGTCGCCCTCGCCGCTCTGCTTGCCTTCTGGCTCTGAACGAGTTTGGAGCCTAGCCTTCGGAACAACGGCTGCGATGTCGGAAGGGCTAACAGCCTGACCCAAAAGGCCCGTTAAGGCTGGCTTGGGATGATCCTCTCGACTGATTGGAAGGCGATTGCGGATGTGGACGCAGGAGCAGCGCGAGCAGCATCGGCAGGGTGACAACGGCTTCCCGAGCGATCTGACGGACGCGGAGTGGGACAGGCTGGCGCCGCTCATCCCGCCGGCCTCGCCGGGCGGAAGGCCGCGCAAGATCGACATGCGGGCGGCGCTGAACGCCATCCTCTACCTGCTGCGTACGGGCTGCCCGTGGCGTTATCTGCCGCGCGACGGCTTCCCGCCTCGCTCGACCGTGTACAACATCTTCCGCAAGTTCCAGCGCGAGGGCACCTGCGAAGCGATCTGGGCGGAACTCCGCGTGGCGCTGCGCGAGCGCATCGGCCGCGAGGCAAGCCCCAGCGCCGCTATCCTCGACAGCCAGACGGTGAAGTCGGCCGAAAAGGGGGCTCGAAAGGCGGCAAGGTGGGTTACGACGCCGGTAAGCGGGTGAAGGGGCGCAAGATCTACGCGCTGGTCGACACCGAAGGCGTACCGCTGCGCATCGTCGTCCACTCGGCCGGGGTACAGGCCGGGGTACAGGATTGGGACGGCGCGGCGCTGGTGCTGTCGCGCATCGCGCCCGCTTCCCGTGGCTCGAACTCGTTTGGGCCGATGCCGGGTACGATGCCCGGCAGGTCAAGGCCACCGTCGCTGACATCCCGGTTCTCTCGATGGAGATCGTCCGCCGCAGCGACAACACCAAGGGCTTCCTCGTCGAGCCGCGGCGCTGGGTCGTCGAGCGCACCTTCTCCTGGTTCGGCCGCAACCGCCGCCTAGCCAAGGACGACGAGAACCTCGCCGACGCCCTCGCCGCGTTCGTCGCCATCGCGGCAATCCGCATCGCACTCAAGCGCCTCGACCGGCCAGCTTAAGCTTTTGAGTCAGGCCGTTACCCCCGACCTCACGCAAACGATATCAACCGCCGTCGGCAGCGACACGGACCGTCTGGTCGCGATCTTCAAGGACATCCACAGGGATCCCGAACTCGGCTTCATGGAAACGCGGACCGCTGGGATCGTCGCGAACGAGCTTGAAGCGCTCGGCTTCGACGTCACGACCAGCTGGTGTCATAGGCGTGATGGGTGTCATGCGAAACGGCGACGGCTCTACGGCAATGTACCGCGCCGATATGGACGCCAACGCGGTGGAGGAGGCGACAGGCCTTGATTGCGCCAGCACCGTGCGCGTCAAGCGCTCCGATGGGGTCGAGGCGCCCGTGGCGCACATGTGCGGGCATGACGCCCATGTGACATGGATGCTGGGCATGGCGCGGATCATGGCCGAGAACAAGGAGAGCTGGGGCGGAACGCTGGTCCTGATCGGCCAGCCTGCTGAAGAGCTCATCACCGGCGCGCGGGCGATGGTCGATGACGGGCTTTACACCGAACACGACGCCCCGGTGCCGGATCACTTCGTGGCGCTGCATACCGCGCCGGTTCCCACCGGAATCGTCGCAGCCCGTGCCGGCACGATCATGGCAGGCACCGATCAGATCGACGTGACGTTTCACGGCATCGGAGGGCACGGCTCCACGCCGCAGCTCGCCAAAGATCCGGTGGTGATGGCGGCCTTTGCTGTGACCCAATACCAACTCATCGTCTCAAGGGTGGTGCCGCCGCTGGAAACCGCCGTTTTAACCGTCGGCTCGATCCAGGCCGGAACGGACAACAACGTCATCCCGGACGAGGCGCTGGTGAAGATCAACCTGCGCTTCTTCACACCCCAGACGCGCGAGACGATGATCTCGGGCATCCGCAGCATCAACAATGGGATCGCCAGGACTTACGGCATGTCGGACGACAGGATGCCCGACATGGTGATGAAGGGTTATTCGCCGCCCTTGGTCAACGACGCCCCGTTGATCGAACGTCTTGAGGAGCCGCTTGCCGAGCTGCTTGGCGAGGAGAATGTCGTGAAGGAATTCCCACCTGCTACCGGGTCGGAAGACGCGCATATCCTGCCCAGCCCGCATGAGAATGCCGAGGTCGCCTACATGGCGGTCGGCATCGCGGATCCGGATGTCTTCGCCGAGGCGCGGGCGCGCGGGCAGGCCGTTCCGTTCGCGGCGCACAATCCGAACTTCATCGTCGATCTCGACGCGATCCCGCTGGGCACCGAGGTTGCGGCGGTATTGGTCTTGGAGCTGATGGCCAAATGACTACGGGCACCGCGAGCATGGTCGCTTTGACCCCTCAACCAAGGAAATCAGCATGATGGCCCTCCGCGCGCTTCGCGCCGCTACTCTGCCACTGGCGCTTGCCGCCCTGGTCTCAGGACCGCTATCGGCGCAGGAAGAAGGCGCAGCCAGCATCCTCTTCGAGAATGTGCGCATCTTCAACGGCACTGATGCGGAACTCTCGCGACCGTCGAACGTGCTTGTGCGCGGCAATGTCATCGACTCTATATCGACCGATCCCATCGTCACGGACGACAGCACGCGCACCACCGTGATCGCCGGGGATGGCCGCACGCTCATGCCGGGACTGATCGACGCGCATGTTCACATCGTCATGTCGACCATCCCGATCGCGGCCATGATGACGGCCGACCCCAATTACGTTACCCTGATCAGCGGGCAGGCCGCCGAGGGGATGCTGATGCGCGGCTTCACCTCGGTGCGCGATCTGGCCGGCCCGACCTTCGGTCTCAAACGCGCGATCGACGAAGGCGTGATCGCCGGCCCGCGCATCTGGCCGTCGGGCGCGATGATCTCGCAGACCTCGGGCCATGCCGACTACCGCTCCGTCCATGACATTCCCCGAGGGTCCAACGACCCGCTGCATTTCACCGATCAGCTGGGTTTTTCTGGTCTCGCCGATGGCCGCGCCGAGGTGCTGCGCCGTGTGCGCGAGCAGCTCATGCAGGGCGCGAGCCAAGTCAAGTTGGCCGCCGGCGGCGGTGTCGCATCAAATTACGATCCGCTCGACGTCAGTCAGTTCACCGAGGACGAGCTGCGCGCCGCCGTGGAGGCAGCACAGGATTGGGGCACGTACGTCACCGTTCACGCCTACACGCCCGACGCGGTGCAGACGGCGATCCGCGCCGGCGTGCAGTGCATCGACCACGGTCAGCTCCTCGACGAGGAGACCGTGCAGATCATGGCCGAGCAAGACATCTGGTGGAGCATGCAGCCCTTCCTCGATGACGAGGATGCCGTTCCCTTCCCGGAAGGCTCGGCCAACCGCTTGAAGCAGCTTGAAATGACCGCCGGCACCGACAACGCCTACAGGTTGGCCAAGGAGTACGGCGTCAGGCTGGCGTGGGGCACTGACACGCTCTTTGATCCCCAGCTGGCCACGCGTCAGGCGGCGCAGCTCGCCAAGATGGTGCGTTGGTTCGAGCCGGCCGAGGTCTTGAAGATGGCCACGCACGACAATGCGCAGCTTCTGGCGCTCTCGGGCAACCGCGCCCCCTACAAGGGCGATCTTGGCGTGGTGGAGGAAGGCGCGCTGGCCGATCTGCTGCTGATCGACGGTGACCCGCTGGCCGACCTCGACCTGATCGCGGATGAGTCCAACATTGCGGTCATCATGAAGGACGGGCAACTCTTCAAGAACGCGGACGCAGAGTAGTCAGCCGCAAGGATGTACTAAAAGAACAGCTCAAAGTCGGCGCACCGATAGTTGCGTACACAAGGTTCGCAACTAGCCGCGCTCCCGATGGCAGATCAGCGCAGCCCTACGGCAAAACTCGTGACCAGGAGGCCCTTATTTGGGTCTCCTCGGTGCCCCCGCAGTCGGCATCCGCCGGGCTGCGCGACGACAGATCTCACTGCGGCTCCGGTGGGGCCGTCCGTGCTCCGGTGGATCGAACCGTCGAGCGGATCGTGACACGCAGGCCGGGTCGCAGAAGATGATCCGGATTCGGAAACTGCGCCCAAACCGCGGCGGTCTGTGTCTCCTCATCAAATTCATAGCCGCCCGAGATGTATCGCCCCCGATGCGCGTAAGTGGATCCGTCCGGGAGGACCAGGGATAGATCGAGGGCGTTCATTGCCTCGCGATCGGACATCAGTTGCTGCCGTCGGCGCGCGTAGACCTCGTACGGGACCTCGGCCACGAGCCAGATCGGATCGAGCTGTGCGATCGTCGCCATCCGAGTGTCTTCGCGCGCTTCCTTGGTCAGGTACGTGTTCTCCATGACGTACGGGCGGCTTACAATTCCTGAAATCGGAGCCCGGAGGTTGAGGTACCTCATGACGAGCTGTGACATCTCGACCTTGAGTTCGGCCTCCCGAACGTTCGCCGCGGCGATGTCCCTGTTAAGCTTATCTTCGAGCAGTCGCACCGCCGGGATGACCTCGCGACCACTCAGTGTCTGCGAGCGCTCGAGCGCGTTTTCTGCGCGGGCGAGCTCAGCGCGGGCGCGGCTCAGCCGCGCCTGGTCCATCTGGAGGAGAAGCGTGCGCTCGCCGGTGCTGAACTCGAACAAGAGATCGCCTTCCTCGACATACTGGCCAGGCACGAAGTGGATGTCGGTAAGCCAGCCGTCGAAAAGTGGAGAAATCTCCGCCTCCCGGGCAGCCCTCACGACACCCTCGTATTCGGCGATGTTCGCCGCGACGCCGCTCTGTGCGGCAGCAGGCGTTCCCGCGGGCAGCGCGGCAAGCGCAAGCAGCGCGGCACCGCAGATTGACGCCGTGGGAACGCTACGCCTCGGAGCGCCCTCGTCACGACCTTGCCGCGACGAGTTCGGTCGTTCCTGAAACATGGTTGGCTCCTGTGAGGAGGAAGATCAGGTGGGCGGCGCTCGCCTGGTGAACGTAAGCAGTGCTGGCGTAGCCAGGTGAACTTATTTGGTTTGATTGGAACGGAAATTCCCGAAGCAACAGTGGACCACATTTTTCGCGGCTGTCCAGGTGCTCGGATCGCGACGTTGTCTGATATTCATCCCCATCAACCCAACAGGACGTCGGACGCAGCCTTCATCCTCGTCACTGCCGACGAGGTCGGATGACGCCGCTCGCGTGCTGGCGGCGTCGCATGCAATTGTAGCTCGGCTCGTGAGCAGCGTTCGGCCCGAACCTGATCGCCGCGTTTTGGACGAGCTAAACGTACAACTCATCTGTGCCGGCATGGCCTGCCTGGCTTCTTCGGACCACGCCTAGCTTGAGTGAGCTGCCCCTGATGCTGCTTCAGACTGCCCCTTGCGAAGCGGTTGAACGACGGGGCGGGTCGCGGAGGCACCACATACCGCAGCGGTCCGCCACGTCGTGACCGCTGGGTGTTCGGTTCCGATCTTCGAGGCGAACGCCGCCGGCGTCAGATGGCCGAGGCTCGAGCGGGGCCGCACCTCGTTGAAGTGCCGGCGCCAGGCTTCGATCATCGCCTTGGCCTCCCGCGAGCGGCACCATTCGAGGCTCAGGCACGTCGGGGAACTTGCCGTTGAAGCTTTCTCCCGCCCCATCCTGCCAAGGTTTGCCTGGGTCGATCAACGCCGTCTCGATACCCTGGTCGACGATCCACGCGAGCAGCGCGCGGGAGACGAACTCCGGTCCGTTGTCGGACCGGAGATAAAGAGGCGCGCCGCGCTCGCAGGCGATCCGCGACAGCACCTCAATGACGCGCGAGGAGCGGATGCAGCCGTCGACCTCGATCGCCAGACCCTCCTTCGTCCACTCGTCGGGGACCGTCAGGCACTTCAGCTTCTGGCCGTTGGCGCAGCGGTCGAAGACGAAGTCGTAGCTCACACACGAGTTGCCCCGGTCGGCGCCCACAGGCGATACGCACGTTCAACGCTCATGGCGTGGCCATTGCGGCTGAGGAAGACCGCGATCCGGCGACACCCGTAGCGCGGATACTGGGCCGAGAGCTCGACCATGCGTTCGAGCACCGGTGCATCCTTCTCCGCCTGGTGCGAACGGTAGCTCAGCGCCGACCGTGTGTTTGGAGCCTGCGGCAACGTAGGCGATTGACGTTAGGATCGATGCCCGTCGGCCCCCGTGGCGGAACGGTTCCTCGCGAGCCGCTTCACGAAGGGCTGCGGTTCGTTCGCCATCGGCCGACCCTATTCGTGCGAGTGCCGCTTCGCCGCTCGCTTGCCCGGAGTCGTCGGTCATCCGCGCCAGACGGGTAGACCACGTGCCGCCGGTCGTAGAAGTCCCCGTCGCGCGTCGTGATGCGAACCGCCACCTCTTTGGCGTCATGGAGGTGGATCCCAGGGTACGGCGTCTGGTGGTGGAACGCTGCGGTAGTGATCCGATGCGTCACCGGGCGATCGGCGGTGCACCTCGACGTCGCCCCCATCCCTGCCGAACCCGAGGACGTCGATCTCCCAGATGCCAAGGTTGAACGGGCCCTCCGCTATCGCGGCGCCGTCTCGCGCAAGGTCCTGCTCTTGCTGCAGCCCGCAAGGGTTCCCGCATCGAACGTGTCGGAGCCGATAGCCAGGCTGCCCGGCCGCGCCGGCGCGACGTGTTCCACGAGGTTCCCGCGCAGCACCACGTGCCACGGTTGCCGCACCTCGGTACTGTCGCCCATCCCTTCCATCCCGTCGAACATCGCCTCGGCGACGCGGCGGTTGCCGAACAGGCGATCGTCGAGGACGTAGGGGTGACGCGCCGGTAGCCGTTCGATCATCGCGAGGGAGGCGTCGACGCTTCGGGGGTAGGACGCTGGGGCTGCCGGCAAAGAGCAGAAGTCGCGCTGCTGGGTGCCGCCGCGGGTCACCGCGATGGAGCTCGGCACATATGACAGCTCGCGGCGGATGAGGTCGCTGCGCACCGGCGGCAGCCGTCGAGGGTGCGGCCGGTCGTCGACGCAACGCGCAGCGCCGGCCGAACGGCGGCACGGTCCCGCAGGGGGGGGGTGGGGAAGGTCGCCTCGCCCGGTCCGAGGAAGATCGTGACCTGCGTGTGCGCGGCCTCCTCGGGCAGCGAGGCCCATGCGGCCACCCAGCGCCACACGACACCCCCCGGCGCAAGAGTGCTCGGCAAGCGCCTAGACAGCTGCGGGAGCAGCTGGTCCCCGATCGGCCGGAAGAACGGTCCCCTTCGCTTCGGTCAGCGCCGGCAGGACCAAGCTTGACCTTCACGAACTGCTACAGCTGCGGCGCCCGCGCTCCGTCCCACCGGCGAACGGCCTTGCTGCAGCGCCATGGGAACGTTCACGTCGGTCAACCGTGTTAGGGGAGGGCTCGCGACAACGATGCAAGGAGGACACGACCATGCGCAGGTTCATGCTCGCGTCGGGGCTCGCCCTGACGCTCGCCGTCCCCGCGGCCGCCGACATCGAGGTGACCGACCCGGTCACCATCGGCCTCGACGCCCAGGCGCTCGAGGGGGTCCGCTCCGCGCTGGAGGCTGACGTCGAGGAGGGTCGCGTCCCCGGGGCCCTGCTCCTCATCTCCCGGAACGGCAAGGTCGGCTTCTTCGCGGCCTTGGGCCAGCAGGGGCCGGACGACCCGACGCCCATGGCCTCCGACACGATCTTCCGCATCTACTCCATGACCAAGCCCATCGTCAGCGTCGCGGCGATGATGCTGGTCGAACAGGGCCGCCTCGCCCTCGACGAACCGGTCGCCACCTACATTCCGCCCTTCGCCGCGATGGAGGTGCTCCAGCCAGCCGGCGCAACGTATGTCATCACCGAGGACAAGCGTCGGACCGCGCAGACGACGATGACCGTCCGCGACCTTCTGCGGCACACCTCGGGGATGATCTACGGCATCTTCGACGACGGAAGGTTCGCCGAGCTCTACGCCGAGGCCGGCGTCGCGAACGACGACATCACGACGGACGAGTTCGCCCGCCGCATGGGCCGTCTGCCCCTGCGCTTCGACCCTGGCACGGCGTGGCACTACGGCCGCTCCACCGACGTCCTCGGCCGGGTGATCGAGGTCGCGACCGGGATGCCGCTCGACCAGGCGCTCGACGAGATGATCTTCCAGCCCCTCGGCATGACGGACACCGCGTTCTTCCAGGACCCTTCGCAGGCGGAGCGCTTCGCTCAGCCCGTCACGCCGCTGTTCGACATGGCCGACCCCATGCCGATGCTCTCCGGCGGTGGCGGACTGACGTCGACGATGGAGGACTACCTGCGCTTCGTCATGATGCTGCGCAATCGCGGCAGCCTGGACGGCGTGCGCATCATCAGGCCCGAAACACTGGCGTTCATGACCGAGAACCACATCGAGGGGCTCGATCGCAGCTACTTCTACCCGGGCGACGCGTACGGCTTCGGACTCGGCTTCGCCGTGCGCATCGAGGAGGAGGGGGACTATCCCGGCACCGTCGGCGACTACTGGTGGCGCGGCCTCGCGGGCACCTACTTCTGGGTCGACCCGCGCAAGGACGTCTTCGCGATCTTCCTGATCCAGGACCCGGCGAACCGCGTGTACTACACCGGGCAGACCCGCGAGTGGGTCTACGGCGCGCTCGCCGGCGATTGACGCCGCGTTGACGTCCCGGACCGTCGTGTCCTGCCCCGAACGGGGTGAGACGACGTCACAGGCGCGGGTGGCGGCAGCCCTTGCCGCCATCAACGCCACGGCGGCGTTGAACGCCGTCATCGCCGTCGACCCGGACGGCGCTTGGGCCGCGGCACGGGCTTCGGACGCCCGTCGCAGGCACGGGATGGCGCTCGGCCCGCTCGACGGCGTCCCCTTCGCAGTGAAGGACAACCTCACGGTCTCCGGCATGGTGACGACCGGCGGGCACGCAGCCGAGGGTCTCCGCGCCGACGCGAGCGACGCCCACGTGGTGGCCGCGCTCCGCCGAGCCGGTGCGGTGCTCATCGCGAAGCTTAATCTCGAGGAGGGGGCGCTGGGCGCCCTCACCGACAACCCGCACCACGGCCGCTGCTTCAACCCGCTGGGCGAGGGACTGTCCCCCGGCGGCTCCAGCGGCGGGTCCGCCGCGGCGGTGGCGGCGGGGCTGGTGCCGTTCGCCCTCGGATCGGACACCTTGGGGTCGGTGCGCATCCCCGCGTCCTGGTGCGGGCTGTTCGGGCTGAAGCCGACGCGCGGCGCGGTGGGGCGGACCGGCCTCATGCCGCTCGCCCCGAGCCTCGACACCATCGGTCCGCTCGTCCGGGCCGCAGGCGACCTCAGGGCCATCATCGCCGCCATCGCCGGCGACGACCCCGACGACCCCGAGTGCGTGCCGCCGCGCGGCCGGCCACCGACGGTACGCCACGGCGCGGCGGCGCTCACCGTCGGCGTCGTCGACCTCTCGCGGGCGAGCGTCGACGACGAGGTGCGCGCCGCGACCCTGCGTGCGGCGGGTGCGCTGGAGCGGCAGGGCGCGCAGCTCCTCCCGCTCGCGATCGACGGGTGGGAGCCGGCGCACGCAGCCCGGGACGGGCTCCTCGTCATCGAGGCGGAGGCGGCCGCGATCGTCGGCGAGCGGATGAGGACCCAGCCGGAGCGCTACGGCGCCACCTTCACGCGGTTGGTGCGCTACGGCGAGGCCGTGCCGGCGCCGCGCCTGGTGGGCGCGGCCGACCGGCTGCGTCGCCTCGGCGGGGCGGTGCGCCGCGCGCTGTCGGTGGCCGACGTCCTCCTCCTGCCCACGACAGGGCAACGCGCCGTCCCGCACGATGCGCCGCTCAGCGCGAGCCCCGCGGAGCTCACCATCCTCGCCAACGTCGCCGGGGTGCCGGCCATCGCGATCCCCATCGCCACCGACGGCTTGCCTGCGAGCGTGCAGCTCATCGGCCGACCGTGGAGCGAGCCCGCGCTCATCGACATCGCGGAGGCCCTGGCCGGTTCGGTCTCGATCCGCTCCGGGTGAGCGGACTCGCGCCGCTCACCCGGAGCGGCTGGGCGCTCCTCGCCGACCTATGGACCGGAGCTCAGGGCGTGCCACCGGCGCCGATGTCCCAGTAGAGCCCCGCCATCATCCCGAGCGCGCTTCGGCAGGTGGGCAGCAGCACGTGCTCGTCGGGCGCGTGCTGCGAGCAGCCCGAGTAGGAGTGGGGCAGCCAGATCGCCGGGATGCCGAGGAGGTCGGTGAACAGGTCGTTGCAGATCGACCCCCCGGTCTGCGGGACGACCGCCGGCGGCTTGCCATGGGTGCGCTCGAACGAGGTGCGCACGAACAGCGCCCAGGGGTGGTCGGGCTCCGTCCGGCTCGCGGCGAACCCGGCGGCGTTGCCCGACGGCGGGTCGCGCACCTCGACCTTTTGAAAGCCGTGGTCGTCGAGGTGTCGGCGCAACGCGGGGAGGATCCCGTCGACGTCGGTGCCCGCGACGAACCGGAGCTGCGCGTGTGCGTTTGCGCGCCCCGAGATGGCGTTGATGGGGCTTTCGGGGACGCCCGAGGTCATGGCGAGCACGGCGAACGAGTTCCAGGCGTAGATGTTCTCCGCAGGGGAGAGGCCCGGTTCGCCCCAGTCGGGATCGTGGGACGGCCCGCCGCCGCTGTCGAGCTCGACGTCGGCGAGCAGCGCGCGGATCTCCGGGCGGATCTCCGTCGGGCGCCACTCGGGCACCAGGATCTTCCCCGTCGGCGAGACGATGGTGGCGATGGCATGGGCGAGGATCACCGCCGGGTCGGCGAGGCCGCCGCCCCAGTTGCCCGAGTGGCGCGCCCCCTCGCGCAGCTCGCACGCGAGCTCGAAATTGACGGCGCCACGGCAGCCGAGGGAGACGGTCGGCCGGTCCGGGCGCACGCGGGGGCCGTCCGAGGCGATGAACACGTCAGCCATGAAGGCGTCGCGGTTCGCGCTCATCACCTCGCGCAGGCCCTTGGAGCCGTTCTCCTCGCCGGTCTCGATCATCACCTTGGCGTTGAACCCGAGGGCGCCCCGCGTGTCCAGCACGGCCCGCATCGCCTCGATGTTCATGAGGTGCTGGCTCTTGTTGTCCGCGGTGCCGCGGCCGTAGAGCCGATCGCCTTCGCGCGCGAGGCGCCACGGCCCGTCGCCCTTGGTCCAGCGCCCCTCCAGGCCGCGGATGACGTCGCCGTGCCCGTAGCCGAGCACGGTGGGGAGGTCGTCCGCCTCGTGCCGCGTGGCGAGGAGCACGGGCCCGCACCCGGGCAGCGGGTTGTCGAACGTCTCGCAGGAGAACCCGAGGCCTTCGAGGAGCGGCCTCATCTCCTCGGCGAGGTAGCGCTCGCAGTGAGGCAGGCCCTCTGGCGTCTGGCTCTCGGTGGGGATCGCGACCAGGCGGGCAAGATCGCGCTCGAAGCCGCCCTCATCGAGGTAGCGTGTCGCGTGGTTGATGGCATCGTCGCGTTCGGCGACGTTGGTTTTGGTCAGGGTGTCGGTCACTCGGCAACCTCCAAGGTCTTTGGGGCGCGGTCGCGCGCGTCCTCGTAAAGCAGGCACTCCACGTGGCCGCTCGGCTGGGGGATCGGTCGCGGCGTGGTCGACGGGCAGTGCTCCATGACCTTGGCGCAGCGCGGATGGAAGCGGCAGCCGGGCGGGATGTCGAGCGGGTTCGGGAAGCTCGCCCCGAGGTGGGTGTCGGGCACCCCGAGCCCGGGCTCTGGCGTCAGCACGGAGGCGAGCAGCGCCTCGGTGTAGGGGTGCTTCGGGGCCGCGAACAGCCCGTCCACGTCCCGCTCCTCGACGATGCGGCCGAGGTACATGACCGCGACGCGGGTCGCCATGTGCTCCACCACCGACAGGTCGTGGCTGATGAGGAGGTAGGTGAGGCCGAGCTCGGTCCTGAGGTCCTGCAGCAGGTTGAGGATCTGCGACTGCACCGAGACGTCGAGCGCGGAGGTCGGCTCGTCGCAGATCACGATGCGCGGGCGGTTGATGAGGGCGCGGGCGATGGCGACGCGCTGGCGCTGGCCGCCGGACAGTTGGCTCGGGTAGCTGCGCGCGACCCGCGAGGGCAGCCCGACGAGCTCCATCATCTCGTCGACGCGGCGGTCCCAAGAGGCGGGGTCGGGATCGCGCTGGACCACGAGCGGGAGCTTGATGATGGCGCGGATCGGCTTCCTCGGGTTGAGCGAGGAGTAAGGGTCCTGGAACACGGGCTGCACGCGCGAGGCCACCGCGACGCGGCCGAGCTCGCCGATCTCGGTGCCGTCGAGCACGATCGTGCCGGACGTGGGGCGCGTCAGCCCCATCAGCATCTTGGCGAGCGTGGTCTTGCCGCAGCCCGACTCGCCGACGAGGGCGACGACCTCGCCCTCGCGGATCACCAGGTCGACCCCGTCCACCGCGCGCAGCGGCCGCCGCGACCGCATGAAGCCGGCCGACACCTGGTAGGTCTTGGCGACGCCGCGGGCCTCGAGGACGGGCCGGGCGCTCACGCGGCCCGCGCCTCGGGCTCGGCCAGCGCCGTCCCGTCGGGCGTCAGCACGCAGCGGTAGCGGTGGGCGTCGCCGGCCTCGCGCTGGGCGACCTCGCCCGTGGTGCAGATCGGCATGGTGTGCGGGCAGCGGCCGGCGAAGTGGCAGCCGTCGAACGCGCCGACCAGCGAGGGCACGATGCCCGGGATGGAGCCGAGCCGCGCCCCGCGCGCGGTGCGGCCCGGGATCGGGATGCAGTCGAGGAGGCCGCGCGTGTAGGGGTGCGCGGGCGCGGCGAACACGTCCTGCGCCGTCCCGGTCTCCACGATCTGCCCCGCGTACATCACAGCGACGCGGTCGGCGACGCGCGCCACCACGCCGAGGTCGTGGGTGATGAGGATGAGCCCAGCGCCGAACTCGCGCTTGAGGTCGGCGAGGAGGTGGAGGATCTGCGCCTGGATCGTGACGTCGAGCGCGGTGGTCGGCTCGTCGGCGATCAACAGGTCGGGGTCGCACATCAACGCCATGGCGATCATCACGCGCTGGCGCAGCCCGCCGGAGAGCTGGTGCGGGTACTGGCCGAGCCGCTCGCCCGCCGCCGGGATCCCCACCTTGGCGAGGAGCTCGACCGCCCGCTCCCGCGCCGCAGCGTTCGAGGCGCCCTTGTGCTTGCGGTAGGGCTCGGCGAGCTGCTCGCCGATGGTGTAGGCCGGGTTGAGGCTCGTCATCGGCTCCTGGAAGATCATCGCCATCCGGTTGCCCCGGAGGCGCGACATCTGCCGCTCCGACAACGCGGTGAGGTCCTCCCCGGCGAAGGTCAGCCGGCGCGCCGACCGCTTGGCCCGCGCCGGCAGCAGCCCCATCAGCGCGAGCGAGGTGAGCGACTTGCCGCAGCCGGACTCGCCGACGATGGCGAGCGTCTCGCCCGGCGCCACGGTGAGGTCGAGGCCCTGCACCGCATGGAGCGTCCCGGCGGGGACGGGGATGTCGACGGTCAGGCCGCGCGCCTCGAGGAGCGCCATCAGCGCGCCTCGGGGGCGGTGACGTCGCGCAGGCCGTCGCCGAGGAGGTTGATCGACAGGACCAGCATGAAGAGCGCGGCGCCCGGGATGATGATGAGCCAGCCGTCGAAGAACATCAGCCCGCGTGCCTCGGAGATCATCAAGCCCCAGGAGGGTTCCGGTGGCTGCACCCCGAGGCCGAGGAAGGACAGCGCCGCCTCGAGCAGGATCGCGTGCGCCATCTCCACGGTGGCGACGACGATGAGCGCGTTCATGATGTTCGGCATGATCTCGGTGGCGAGGATGCGCCATCGCGGCGCGCCGAGCGCCTCGGCGGCGGCGATGTAGTCCCGCTGTCGCACCTGCATCGTCGCCGCGCGCATGACGACGGCGAAGCGATCCCAGATGAGGAGGCCGAGCACCCAGATCACCATGGTGAGCGAGGAGCCGACCAGCGACACGACCGCGAGGGCGACGAGGACCACGGGCAGCGACAGTCGCGTCGTGATGACGAAGTTCGCCACCATGTCGACGCGCCCGCCGAAGTAGCCCGCCGCGACGCCGATGGCGGTGCCGATGACCATGGAGATCGCCATCGCCGACAGGCCGATGATGAGGGAGATGCGCGCGCCGTAGAGCAGCCGCGTCAGGTAGTCCCGCCCGAAGTGGTCGGTGCCGAGCGGGTGGTCCCAGGTCGCCTCGGCGCTGTCGAACCAGACCGGCGGGATCAGCTTGCGGTCGAGGACCTGGTCGTACGGGTCGCCGGGCGACAGCACCGGCGCGAGGATCGCCGCCACCACGATGACGGCGAGCACCGCGCCGCCGATGACGAGCCCCGCGTGGCCGAACACGCGGCGGCGCAGCTGTGCGCCGGGGCTCGGCTCGACGAGCGCCGCCTCGCGGGGCGCGGCGGTGATTGACTTCGGAGCGGCCGGGGCCGGACCCGCGGCGGGGGCGTCGACGCTCATGTCATGCCGTCCTGATGGTGGGGTCGAGCCAGGCGTTGAGCAGGTCCGCAACGAAGGTCAGCACGATGTAGAACAGCGAGAGCACGAGGACGATCGCCTGCATCATCGGCAGGTCTGCCCGCTGGATCGACTCCCACGCGAGGTAGCCGAGCCCGTTGATCGCGAAGATGGTCTCGATGACGATCGACCCCCCCAGCATGAAGCCGAACTGCACCGCCGCCAGCGACACCACGGGGATGATCGCGTTCCGCAGCGCGTGCTTGAACAGCACCGTCGACGGCGACAGCCCCTTCGCTCGCGCGGTGCGGATGTAGTCCGACTGCAGCACCTCGAGCATCCCCGCACGGGTGAGGCGCATCACGATGGGCGTGACGTAGTACCCGAGCGCCACCGAGGGCATCACGAAGTTGAGCCAGGAGCCGGTGCCGGTGATCGGCAGGAGCTGCCACGTGATGCCGAACCACAGGACGAGGGTGAGCGCGAACCAGAAGGACGGCATCGCCTGCCCCACCACGGCGATGGTGAGCGCGATGCGGTCGATCAGGCTGTTGGGCCGGATCGCCGCCACCACGCCGAGCGGGATCGCGAGCGTCAGCGCGAAGGTGAGCGCGCAGGCGCCGAGCAGCATGGTGACGGGCAGGCGGGCGAAGATCACCTCCGAGACCGGCTGGCGCAGGTAGTGCGACATGCCGAAGTCGCCGGTCAGCGCGTTGCCGAGCCAGGCGACGTACTGCACGAGGATCGGCCGATTGTAGCCGTAGAACTCGCGGATGTTCTCGATGTCGCGCTCGGTCGCGGCCTCGCCGGCGAGCGCCATGGCCGGGTCGCCGGCGAGGTAGATCATCGAGAAGGTGAGGAGCGAGACGGTCAGCGCCACGAGCACGGCGACCCCACCACGCTTCAACAGGTAGGCTGCCACCCATCGTCCTCCTTCGCCGTGTCAGCGCAACGACGGTCGGGCAGGGATGCCCGACCGTCCGGAACGCTACTTCCAGGACGCCTTATAGAACCGCGGGATCTCATCCGCGGTCGCCTCGAAGTTCAGGTCGTTCGAGTAGGCGTAGTACTTGGCGTAGGTGAACATCGGCACCCAGTACGCCTCCTCGGCGATGATCGAGAGCGCATCCTTGTAGGCCGCCTCGCGGGCCTCCGGCTCGATGGAGGTGTCGCCGCGCTTCACCGCGGCGATGACCGCGTCGTCCTTGGCCGGATCGTCGCGGCCGCCCTCGAAGAAGTGGCCGAGGGAGGCCGACACGTCGGGGATGGAGCTCGAGCCCCACGTCATGTGCGCGATGGGCGTCTCCCCACCCCAGACGAGGTCGCGCAGCGCCGCGTACTGCAGGAAGTTGAGGTTGGCGTCGATGCCCACCCGCCGGAGGTCGCCGATCACCGCCTCGGTGAACTCGCGCTGGCGGTAGGCGTAGATGTCGAGCTCCAGCCCGTCGCCGTAGCCCGCCTCCTCCAAGAGCTGACGCGCCTTGTCCGGATCGTAGGAATACTGGGCGACGTCGTCGGTGCAGCCGAACTGGTCGGGGTGGCAGGCCGAGTGGATCACCACCGAGGCGGGACCGACGAGGTTGCGCGCGATGGACTCCCGGTCGATGGCGTGGGCGATCGCCTGGCGCACCCGCTTGTCGGTCAGCGCCTCGGTGTTGGACGTCCCCGTCGCGTCGAGGTGCAGGTAGGAGATGCGCATGGTCTTGGCGTTCTCGACCGTGACCTGGCCGGACTGCTCCAGCCGCTCCGCCTGCTCCTTCGGCACGTCCCAGATCCAGTCGACGCCGCCGGTCATGAGCTCCGCCATCTGCGTGTTGGGATCCTTGAGGGTGCGGAACGTGATGTTGGCGATCTCCGGCTGCCCCTTGGGTCCCCCCTCGAAGTAGTCCTCGTTGGCAGCCCACTCGACGCGCTCGCCGGGCACCGTCTCGACCCACTTGTAGGGGCCGGTCCCGACCGGATCGACGGCGGCGAAGTCCGGCTTGCCGTCGGGTCCCATGGGCGCGTCGTCGTAGTGCCCCTCGGGGACGGCGAAGATCGCGCCGGCGAGGTAGGCCTCCGCCGCGGGGAACGGCTCGTCGAGGTGGATGCGCACCGTGTTCTCGCCGGTGACCTCGGCGCTCTCCAGCCACTCGACGTTCTGGGCGGTGAGGACGCCGGCGTCCTCGCGGGTCACGTGGTTGATCGTGTAGGCGAGATCCTCGGGCCCGAAGCTCGACCCGTCATGGAACACGACGTCCTCGCGCAGCGTGAGGTCCATGGTGGTGTCGTCGACGTACGTCCACTCGGTGGCGAGCAGCGGCTCGTACTCCTCTGTGTCGAGGTTGTAGAACAGCACCGCGTCCCACCCGAGGTGGCCCATGATGACCAGCTCGCGCGTGTTGTTGTAGTATGGGTCGATGACCGCCACCTCGCGGTCCGTGGTCCACACCAGCGTGTCGTCCGCCTTCCCCGCCTCCGCGGAGTGCGCGGCGAGCGCCAGGGCCACCGCCGTCAGGCCCAGGGCTGAGCCCCTCATCAATCTCATGCTCGTTCCTCCGTTCGCGTCGGCGGTTCGCAAGCAGCGCTTCCGGCTCGACGTCGTTTGCCACGAACGTGACACCGTTGCCCGAGGCGATCAACCGAACCTGCCGCCCAGCGCGCTCATGGCTTCCGGTTGCAGGAACGGTGCCAAGAGCGGCGCTCCTGCCCTCGCGACGATGCACGCGCGCCGCGTGGGCATCGTCCGTCGATCGTGCTAGCCGGGCGCGATGCCCCAGCCGGTCGATGCCTCACTCCGCGCCGTTCCCTTCGGGGGCGTTGGTGCAGCGTCCGGCATCGCCTGGATGCTCGCCTCCTGCGGTTTCCTCGCCGGCGTCGCCGCGCTGGGCCGCTACGCCGGGCTTGAGGGCTTCTCGGTGCTGCAGATCGTCTTCCTGCGGCTGCTGTTCGGCGCGCTCTCGCTGACGCCCGCGCTGGCGGTGCGCGGCGTGTCGATGCTGCGCACGACGCACTGGCGGCTCTACGCCGTGCGGATCGTCGTCGGCCTCGTCGGGATGACGACGTGGTTCGCGGCGCTGAAGCTCGTCACCGTCGGCGAGGTCACCTCCATCGGCTTCCTGACCCCGCTCCTCGTCACCCTCGGCGCGGCGTTGGTGCTGCGCGAGGCCGTCGACGGTCCGCGCTGGGGCGCCACCCTCGTCGGCTTCCTCGGCGCCCTCATCATCCTGCGGCCGGGGCTGCAGGAGGTCAGCCTCGGCACCTGGGTCGCGCTCGCGTCGGCGGTGCTGATGGCGACCTCCTCGCTCCTCATCAAGACGCTCGCGGGGCGCGACGACCCCGACAAGATCGTCCTCCTCTCGTCGGGCGTCCAGGCGGCGATCATGGCGATCCCCGCCGCCCTCGTGTGGCAGTGGCCGAGCGCCTTCATGTGGCTCGTCTTCGTCGGTATGGGCGCGATGGGCATGCTCGGGCACATCACGTTGACGCGCGCGTTCCGCGCCACCGACGCCTCGGTCGTCATGCCGGCCGAGTTCGCCCGCCTGCCGTTCGCCGTCGCGCTGGGCTACGCGCTGTTCGGCGAGCTCATCGACCTGTGGACGTGGGTGGGCGCAGGCGTCATCTTCGCCGCCTCGATCTATGCGGCGCGGCGCGAGCGTCGCCTGGCGCGGGCGATGGCGCGCGCGCCCATGCCATGACCCGTCAGCAAGGCCGCAAGGAGCCCCGATGATCCCCGACACCGACGAGCTCATCGCGGGCCTGCGCCCGTGGATCGAGGCCGAGAGCCCGACGGCCCGCGGCGACAAGGTCAGCGCCATGATGGACCTCGCCCAGGCCGAGTTCGAGGCGGCGGGGGCCTCGGTGGAGCGCATCCCCGGGCGCGACGGGGCAGGGGACAACCTGTCGGTCGCGATGCCCTGGGGCGGCGACGAGCCCGGCATCCTCGTCCTGTGCCACCTCGACACCGTCCACCCCGTCGGCACCCTCGACAAGCTCCCCTACCGGCGCGACGGCGACAACCTCTACGGCCCCGGCACCAGCGACATGAAGGGCGGCGTCTACATCGCCGCTCGCGCCGCGCGATCCCTCGCCGAGGAGCGGCACAACGGTCCGCTGCCCGTGCGTTTCCTGCTCACTGCGGACGAGGAGACCGGCTCGGCGACGACCCGCGCGCTCATCGAGGAGGCGGCGGAGCGCGCCAAGTACGTCCTCGTGACCGAGCCGGCGCGGTCCGGCGGCAAGATCGTCACCGGGCGCAAGGGCGTCGGCCGCTACGACATGAGGACGGTCGGCCGCGCCGCTCACTCCGGCTCGAACCACGCCTACGGGCGCAGCGCCATCAAGGAGATGGCGCGCCAAGTGCTCGCGGTGGAGGCGCTCAACGATCCCGACCTCGGCCGCACGCTCAACGTCGGCCGCATCGAGGGTGGCTCGGTGGTCAACACGGTGCCCGAGTTCTGCACCGCCGAGGTGGACCTGCGCGTCATGGAGGAGGACGACTTCGCGACCGTCCACGAGGCGCTGATGGGCCTTGCGCCCCACGACCCGGACGTGACGCTCACGGTGACGGGCGGGGCGAACCGCCCCGCCTACCGCAAGACGCCGGAGATTGCCGCGCTGTTCGACCGCGCGAAGGGGCTCGCCGCGGAGATCGGCTTCGAGCTCGAGGACCTGCACACCGGCGGCGGCAGCGACGGCAGCTTCATCGCCACGCGCGTCCCCACCCTCGATGGCCTCGGCGTGGACGGCGCCGACGCGCACACGCTCAACGAGCACCTCTACGTGTCGTCCATGGTGCCCCGCATGAGGCTCCTGCGCCGGCTGATGGAGACGCTCGATTGACCGAGGTTAGCACCGTGGGGCGGTCAGCGACGGCGGCCGCGCCCATCCGCGTCGGGCTGGCGGGCTTCGGCGCCATCGGCCGCACCATCGCAAGCGCCCTCGACGCGGGCATCGACGGCGTCGAGCTCGCCGCCGTCGCGGTGCGCGATCCGGCGACCGCGGGGGAGCGCGTCGCCCACCTGTCGCGGACCCCCGAGCTCACCACCGTGGGCGACCTCGCGCGGCACTGCGACCTCGTCGTGGAGTGCGCGCCCGCGGCGCTGCTGCCGGCCATCGCCGAGCCGGCGCTGTCGGCGGGCAAGACGCTCGTGGTGCTGTCGTGCGGCGCGCTCCTCACCAACATGCACCTCGTCGACCTCGCCCGCGCGCACGGCGGGCGCATCGTCGTCCCGTCCGGCGCGCTCCTCGGCCTCGACGCGGTGGTCGCCGCGGCGGAGGGCACCATCCATTCCGTGACGATGGTGACGAGGAAGCCGCCCCTCGGCCTCGCCGGCGCCCCCTACCTCGAGGAGCACGGCATCGACATGGGCGCCGTCACCGAGCCGACGCGCGTCTTCGCCGGCACCGCGCGGGAGGCGGCGGCGGGCTTCCCGGCGAACCTCAACGTCGCCGTCGCCCTCTCCCTCGCCGGCGTCGGGCCGGACGCAACGCGGCTCGAGATCTGGGCCGACCCCACCGTGACGCGCAACACCCACCAGGTCATCGTCGACGCGGACGCCGCGCGCCTCTCGGTGACCATCGAGAACGTGCCGTCGGAGAACCCCAAGACGGGCCGCATCACCGCGCTCTCCGTCATCGCCGCGCTGCGCAAGCTGCGCGCGCCGCTCGCCGTCGGCACGTGAGCTTGTCCCTGGTGCGGTGCGGGCGCTAGCCTCCCTTGATCGCCGCCGGAGAGCCCTCGTGAACGCCATCATCGCAGCACCCCAGCCCGAGGCCGCCGAGGCGGGGGCCGACGTCCTCGCCGCAGGGGGCAACGCGGTGGACGCCGCCGTCGCCTGCGCGCTCGTGCAGACCGTGGTCGACCCGCTCATGTGCGGGCTCGCCGGCTTCGGCTCCATGCACCTCTACATGCCCGACCGCGGCACCCACGTGTGCATCGACTTCCACGGCCGCGCCCCCAAGGCCGCGCGGGCGGACATGTGGGAGGACCTCGTCATCGGCCAGGCGGAGGACGGGTTCGGCTTCCAGCTCGAGGGCCGGGTCAACGAGGTGGGCTACCAGTCCATCATGACGCCGCTCACGCTGAAGGCGCTCGACCACGCCCTCACGACCTACGGCACGCGCCCGCTCAACGAGCTTCTGGCGCCCGCCATCGCCTACGCCGAGGAGGGGTTCCTGCTACGCCCGCACGTGGTGGAGTTCATGCGGGAGGCGCCGTCCAACGGGCGCATCGACCACCGCGAGTACGTCACCCGCTACCCCGGCACGCGGGCCGTGTACTGTCCCGACGGCGAGCTGCCGGAGGTGGGCGACACGCTCGTCAACGCCGACATGGCGCGCACCCTGCGTCGCATCGCCGAGGACGGCGCATCGACGGTCTACACCGGTGCTGTGGCGGACGAGATCGTCGCCGACATGGCGGCGAACGGCGGGCTCCTCGCCGCCGACGACCTCGCCGAGGCCGAGGCGCTGGAGAACGCGCCGCTGTGGGGCACCTACCGCGGGCACCCCATCGCGACGAACCCGCCGCCCGGCGGCGGGATCATGCTGCTCATGATGCTCAACATCCTGGAGGAGTTCGACCTCGCCGCCATGGGCCACGCCACCGCGGCCTACATCGCGACGGTCTCCGAGGCGATGAAGATCGCCACCATCGCCAAGGACGCGCAGGTGGGCGACCCGCGCTTCGTCAACGTGCCGGTCGACGAGCTGACGTCGAAGTCGTGGGCCGCCGAGCACGCCGCCCGCATCCGTGCCGGCGAGAAGGCGCACGTGGAGCGTCTCGCCACGGGGCAGCCGGAGTCGCGCGACACGACGCAGGTCACGGTGGTCGACCGCGCCGGCAACGTGGTGTCGATGACGCACTCCATCGGCATGCCGTCCGGCGTCGTCACCCCCGGGCTCGGCTTCATGTACAACGGCTGCATGGGCGTGTTCGACCCACGTCCGGGGCGCGCCGGCTCGCTGGCGCCGGGCAAGTCGCGCTTCACCGCCATGTGCCCCACCATCGTCTTCGACGGGGAGGAGCCGATGTTCGTCGTCGGCGCGCCTGGCGGCACGTTCATCACCATGGGCGTGCTGCAGGCGATCCTCAACGCCGTCGACTTCGGCATGTCGGCGCAGGAGGCGGTGGGCGCGCCGCGCTTCTGCACCACCAGCGACACCATCGACCTCACCAACCGCATCCTGCGCCGCACCGAGGCCGAGCTTCGCGCCATGGGCTACCCCACCCGCCGCTCGCCGCTCAGCCACGGCTTCTCGGCGGTCCACGCCGCGCGCCGCACCGCGTCCGGGTGGGAGGGCGGCGCCGACCCCGGCCGCGACGGCATGGCGATCCGCGTTCCCTGACGGGGCGCGGCCACGGCACGACGCTTGCACCGTGCTAGTCTGACCGAAGGCGGGCCAACCGCTGCACAAGGACGAGAAGGGACGAGATATGACGATGAAGACCGCAGCCCTTGCGATCTTGACCGCGCCGCTGATGGCGTTGCCGGCGGCGGCGCAGACATCCTGGGACATGGCGACGCCCTACCCGGACGCCGAGTTCCACACCAAGAACATCCGCGAGTTCGTCGCCGACGTCGAGCAGGCGACCGGCGGGGACCTCACGATCACCGTCCACTCCGGCCAGTCGCTGTTCAAGCACCCCGAGATCAAGCGCTCGGTGCAGAACCAGCTCGTCCCCATCGGCGAGGTGCTGATGGCGAACCTTTACAACGAGGACCCGATCTTCGGCGCCGACAACATCCCGTTCGTCGCCACGAGCTACGAGGACGCGCGCGCCCTGTGGGAGGCGCAGCGCCCGCTGGTGGAGGAGAAGCTCGCCGCCGACGGCATCCGCCTGCTCTACACCGTGCCCTGGCCGGGGCAGGGGTTCTACACCAATCGCGAGATCGCGAGCGCCGCCGACCTCCAGGGCGAGCGCTTCCGCACGTACAACGCGACGACCTCGCGCATGGCCGAGCTCCTCGGCACCGTGCCGACCACCGTCGAGGCGGTGGAGATCCCCCAGGCGTTCTCCACCGGCATCGTCGACGCGATGGTGACGTCGGCCGCGACCGGCGTGCGCACCAAGGCGTGGGACTTCACCGACCACTTCTACGACCTCAACGCCTGGTTCCCGAAGAACATGGTCATCGTCAACGAGGACGCATTCTCCGCGCTGCCCGAGGATCAGCAGCAGGCCCTCCTCGACGCCGCCGCCGCCGCCGAGGAGCGCGGTTGGCGCATGAGCGAGGAGGAGATGACCTCGACGGTGGACGCGCTCGGCAAGGAGCTTACCGTCCACGAGCCCTCCGAGGAGCTGATGAGCGGCCTGCGCGAGGTCGGCGAGACCATGTCGGCCGAGTGGGTCGAGGAGGTGGGTGCCGAGGGCCAGGAGGTCCTGGACGCGGTCGAATAAGCCCTCGCAGGTGCCGAGCCCGGCGAAGGAGCGCGCGCGGTGCTGACGCGCGCGCTCGATGGCCTCTACCGCGGCGCCGGGGCGCTGGCCGGCGTCTTCCTCGTCGCCATCGCGGTCATCGTGACCGCTCAGATCGGCGCGCGCTTCGTCGACGCCAGCGTGCCGTCATCGGACGAGTTCGCCGGCTTCTGCCTCGCGGCGACGTCGTTCCTCGGCCTCGCCTACGCGTTCCGCTGCGGCAGCCACATCCGCGTGACGCTGTTCGTCCAGGGCGCGCGGGGCAGGGCGCGGCAGGCGCTCCTCATCCTGGCGCTCGCCATCGGCGCGGCGATGAGCGTCCTGTTCGCCTGGCACACGGTCGTCATGGTGGCGCAGAACTACGTGCGGGGCGAGGTGACGTCCGGGCTCGTGCCGCTGCCCCTGTGGCTACCGCAGCTCGGTATGGCGGTGGGGGCCGTGCTGTTCGCCCTCGCCATCACCGAGGACCTGGTGCGCGCCGTCCTCGGTGTGCCTCCGGTGTTCGCCGCGTCCGAGGCGGATCCGGCGGCGGGCGACCCCCACGACGCGGGCTGAGCCATGGACCCGACGCTCATCTCGATCGTCCTTATCGCCGTGCTCCTCGCGCTGCTCGCGCTCGGCGTGTGGGTGGCGCTGACCCTCATGATCGTCGGCTGGCTCGGCATCGTGCTGTTCTCCGGCGCGCCGGCGGGGGCGATCATGGCCGCCACGGTCTGGGGCCAGTCCTGGTCCTGGGCGCTGACCGCGCTGCCGCTGTTCATCTGGATGGGCGAGATCCTCTACCGCTCGCGCCTCGCCTCGGAGATGTTCCGCGGCCTCGCCCCCTGGCTCGCGCCGCTGCCCGGCCGGCTCCTCCACGTCAACATCGCCTCGTGCGGGCTGTTCGCGGCGGTGTCCGGCTCGTCGGCGGCGACGACGGCCACCATCGGGCGCATCACCATCCCGGAGCTGATGAAGCGCAACTACGACGAGCGCGCCGTCATCGGCAGCCTCGCCGGCTCGGCGACGCTCGGCTTCCTCATCCCGCCGTCGATCATCCTCATCGTCTACGGCGTCGCGGCCGAGGTCTCGATCTCGCGCCTCTTCATCGCCGGGGTGCTGCCCGGGCTGATGCTCATGATCCTCTTCATGGGCTACGTGGCGGCGTGGTCCCTCGCCCACCCCTCGCGCGTGCCGCCGCGCGAGCCGGCCGTGCCGTTCGGCGAGCGCGTGCGCATGACAGCGGGGCTGTTCCCCATCGTGGCCTCATCGTCGCCGTCATCGGCTCGATCTACGCCGGCTTCGCCACGGCGACGGAGGCGGCGGCCGTCGGCGTGCTCGGCGCGCTCCTCCTGTCGCTGTTGTCCGGCTCGCTCACATGGACGTCGTTCCGCGAGAGCGTCGCCGGCGCGACGCGCACCACCTGCATGGTGACGCTCATCCTGGCTGGCGCCGCGTTCCTGTCCGTCGCCATGGGCTTCACCGGCATTCCGCGCAACCTTGCCGCCTGGGTGGGCTCGTTCGAGCTCAGCCAGTTCGAGCTGCTCCTGGCGCTGACGGCGCTCTTCGTGGTGATGGGCTGCTTCCTCGACGGCATCTCCATCGTGGTGCTGACGGCGAGCGTCATCATGCCGATGGTGCAGGCGGCGGGCATCGACCTCATCTGGTTCGGCATCTACCTCGTCGTCGTCATCGAGATGAGCCAGATCACGCCGCCGGTCGGCATCAACCTGTTCATCCTGCAATCGATGACCGACAGGAACCTGCTTTACGTCGCCCGGGCCGCCTTCCCGTTCTTCCTCCTCCTGGTCGCCGCGACGCTCATCCTCATCGCCGTGCCAGAGATCGCGACGTTCCTCCCCTCGCTGATGACGCGCGGATAAGCTTCGAACAATTTATTCAGACAAGCACGCCCGATGTTGCTCCCAGTTCCATTCATCGAAACATTCTAGAAAGTACTCTGCAAGTTCGCCGTATTGATCGTGGATCTCTTGCGGCGTCACTTCAAGCCGTGGGACTGCAACCTGAACACCTTCAAAAGATAAAAACCATTCACCGACGTTGAAAAACTTTCTGCTAAGTTTGACATCCTGCCCAAGTTGCTCGAGGCGATCGAGCATAAGCTCGAGTGATGAGATCATTGCGTATTCGTCTGGCAAGCTCATGGCACTCTATCCAACGTCGGCCATCCGAGGACTACGACGGTTCGCCTCCTCCACCCATCATGTTCCTTTGGAGAGTCGGGACCTGTCATGTTCCCCCGGTCGTTCCTCCGGAGCCGTCATGCGCTCGCCCTGGCGCGGCGGTGCGGACGGGTCATCCGAAGGACCGGAACGCAGTGGAGGAACCGCGCAGCGGTTTGACGCGTCCGCGCCGCCGGGCCACCCTCGCGGCATGATGGACCGGGCCTAGCGGCTGCCCAGGATGTCGCCGCTGACCGCACGCGGGTCGCGCTCGGGCCAGCGTCCTGCGTCGACCGCGTGGAGGAAGTCCGCCACCAGCGCGTTGAACTCGGCCGGCGTCTCGAGGTTGATGGTGTGGCCTGCGTTGGGGATCACCGCGAGGGCCGAGGTCGGGATCTCGCGCTTCATGAGGAGCGCGGGCTCGAGGCACGGCCAGTCCTCGTCGCCGGTGAGGACGAGCGTCGGCGCGGTGATCGTGCGCATCTTGTCCACCAGTTCGTAGAGCGAGGGCCGCACCTTCTGGACGCCGCGCATGGTGTTGGCGGCGCCGAGCGCGGAGTGCTCCCGAAGCTGGTCGCGGAACTCGGCCCAGCCGCGGGGATCGGCGTTCTGGAACTGCACCCGCGTCGGGCCGACGGCGTAGGCCGCGCCGGCCTCCTCCATGCCGAGGTCGAGGAAGCGCTGGGCGGCCGCGTCCGCCTCCCGCGCGAACTGCTCGCGCTTGGCGGGCTCCGCGCCGTAGCCGCAGCCGGCGATGACGAGCGAGCGGGCACGCTCCGGATAGCTGAAGCCGAAGTGCAGCGTCGCAAAGCCACCCATGGAGAGGCCGACGACGTGCGCGGTGTCGAGGCCGAGCGCGTCCATCACCGCGCGGATGTCGTCGCGCGCGCGGTCCTGGCCGTACATCGTGGGGTCCTCCGGCACGTCGGACGGGGGGAAGCCCCGCGCCGAGTACGCGATGCAGCGGTAGCGCCGGGCGAAGTGCCGAAGCTGGGGCTCCCAGCTTCGATGGTCGCCGGCGAACTCGTGCACGAACACGATGGGCAGGCCCGAGCCGGCCTCCTCGTAGTACAGCTTGACGCCATCGTCGGCGCTTACGTGGGGCATCGGGGTCTCCGCGGGAGGGGCGTCAGAAGGTGCGGCTCTGGTTCGCGATGCCGCCGTCGATGGTGATGATCGTGCCGGACGTGTAGGCGGAGCGGTCCGAGGCCAGCATGGCGACCATCGCGGCGATCTCCTGCGGCGTCGCCGCGCGGGCGAAGGGGAGGGGCTCCTTCAGCCGCTCCCAGTCGTCCGCGTTGCCGGTCCGAGCCGCGGACTTCTTACGCATCAGCGTGACGAGACGCTCGGTCTCGACGGGGCCGGGGTTGATGCCGACGACGCGGATGCCGTCGCGGTGGGACTGGCTGCCCAGCGCCCTGGTGAAGGCGTTCAGCCCGGCGTTGGCCGTCGAGCCGCAGATGTAGTCGAAGTCGAGCGCCTCGGCGGCGTTGCCGATGACGTTGACGATGACGCCGCTCCCCTTGGCCTTCATCCGCGCGTAGTACTGCCGGCACAGCGAGACGTAGCCGAACACCTTGAGGTCCCAGGCCGCCTTCCAGCTCGCGTCGTCGAACTCCAGGAGGGTGCCGCCGGGGATGGCGCCGGCGTTGTTCACCAGGACGTCGACGTCGCCGATGCCCTCCACCACGCGGATGCGCTCCTCCTCCACCGACAGGTCCGCGGCGAGCGCGTCGACCTCCGCCCCGGTCTCCTCGGCGATGCGCCTCGCCGCCGCCTCGATCGCGTCCGCGGTGCGCGCGACGATGACGACGCGGCAGCCCTCCTCGGCGAGGAGCCGTGCCGTGGCGTAGCCGATCCCCTTCGACGCGCCGGTCACGAGGGCCGTGCGTCCGTTCAACTCAAGGTCCATCGTCTCCGCCTCGTGGCCGTCACCGCTGTCAGGCTAGCAGGATTGCGTCGGCCCACGCTACGGCGACTGCCCCTCGACAGAGAGCCGTTTGCGGGCTGAAGTGGCCTGGAAGGTGCAGCGCACGCGCCGACGAGGCTGGCCACTGGCCGACCGAACCACGAGGGACATCCATGAAAAGTCACCGCACCGTCCTCGCCGCGCTCGTCGTTGGGACGCTCGCGACGCCCGCGTCGGCGCAGACCGAGACGATCCGAGTGAGCTACGAGACGACGCCCGAGCACATCAAGAGCCGCACGATCGAGGTCTTCACGGAGGAGCTCGAGGCGATCTCGGACGGCTACTTCGCGGTGGAGCTCTACCCGTCCGCCCAGCTCCTCGGTCCGTCCGACGAGGTGGCGGCCACGGCGCGCGGGCAGATCGAGATGTCCGCGCCCTACTTCAGCTACGTCGCCGGCGTCGAGCCGCTCATGAACATCTACCAGGCGCCCTTGGTGTTCGAGAGCTACGAGCAGCTTTGGAAGTTCCTGGAGACCCAGGAGGCGGAGGACGTCGCCTCCAGCCTGCGTCAGCGCAACCTCGAGCCGGTGGGCTACTGGTTCGAGAACCCGAGCCGGCTATGGGGCAAGGAGCCGCTGCGCTCCATCGCCGACATGCGCGGCAAGAAGATCCGCACCGTGCCGTCGGAGATCCTGCAGAAGGCGGTGGAGGCGATGGGCGCGCAACCCACCGCGATCCCGGGCACCGAGCTCTACCTCGCGCTGCAGCAGGGCGTCGCCGATGGGGCGTTCACCGCGCCCAACTTCGGCCTTACCATGAAGTACTACGAGGTGACCGAAGCGGTGACCAAGCTCGACCTGTTCTACGGCGGCTACATCGTCCTGTTCCACAAGCCCTGGTTCGACGCCCTGCCGGAGGAGCGACAGGCGCAGATCGAGGAGGCCGTCGCCAAGGCGCGCGCGTTCAACGAGGAGTTCGTCCAGAAGGACCTCGCCGGGATCGACGAAGAGCTGCGCGCCGTCGGCCAGGAGGTCATCGAGCTCGACGAGGCGGCGCTCGAGGAGTTCCGCCAGGCGCTCGAGCCGTACTACGAGACGCTGGATCCCAAGATCCAGGCGATGATCGCGAAGGCGCGCTCGCTCTGACGAGCGACACGAGCGCCGCGTCGGGCGCTGCAGCGCGCGCGCTGCTTGCACTGCACCACGGGATCGCCGCGGCCATGGCGCTGTCCTTCATGGCGGCGGTGGCGATCACGTTCGGCATGACGGTGAGCCGTTACGTCTTCGCCATGTCGGACCCGACGGCGGAGTACCTGTCGCGCTACCTCGTCATCCTCGGCACGTTCCTCGGCTTCCCCGTCGCCGTGCTCCAGGGGCTCCACGTGCGCTTCGACCTCCTCGACCACGCGCTGTCGGGGTCGGCGCGCCGTGCGTTCCAGGTGATCGGCTCGCTGCTGTCGATGGGCATCTGCGCGGTGTTCGCCTGGGCGGCGTGGCTCTTCGTGGGCGACTCGCGCATGTTCGGCGAGATCATGCCGACCGGCTTCGACCTGCCGCTGTGGATCCCCCACGCCAGCGTCCTCCTCGGCATGGGGCTCGGCGTGCTCGCCTACCTCGCCGTCCTCGTCCTCGGGCCGATCGTCCCTGCGGCCCGCGACGCCGACCATCCCTGAACGAACGTGACACCCTTCCTCGTCTCCTCGGGCGCGCTGTTCGTGCTGGGCGTGCCCATCGCGCTCGCCATGTCCGCCGGCGCGCTGCTGTACCTGTGGCTGTCGAACAACCTCCTCCTCATCGGGCCAGCCACGTGGTTCGCCGGGCTCGACAAGGCGCCGATCATGGCGATCCCGTTCTTCATCCTGGCGGCGGAGATCCTGTCGCGGGGCGGGGCGGTTGCACGCCTCGTCGCCGCCATCGACAGCCTGATCGGCCACGTGCGCGGCGGGCTCGCGGTGGTGGCGGTCGTCGCCACGATGATCTTCTCGGCGGTGTCGGGCTCCTCCATCGCGACCGCCGCGGCGGTGGGCATCGTCCTCATCCCGCAGATGCTGGAGCGCGGCTACCCGGAGCGCTTCGTGCTCGGACTCATCGCCGCAGCGGGCGGGCTCGGCATCCTCATCCCGCCCTCGGTGCCGCTCATCATCTACGGCACGGTGACGGGCGAGTCGGTCGGCAAGCTGTTTCAGGCCGGCATCCTGCCCGGCCTCATGATCGCCGGCCTGCTGTGCGCCTTCGCGGTGTTCGAGGCGCATCGGCGAGGCCTGGAAAGCCGGCCGCCCGACACCTGGCGCGCCCGCGGCCACGCGCTGTGGCAGGCGAAGGCCATCCTCACCTTCCCCGTCGTCATCCTCGGCTCGATCTATGGCGGCATCTTCACGCCGAGCGAATCGTCCGCCCTCGCGGTGGTCTACGCGCTCGTCATCACCTTGCGCACCTACCTCGCCATGGGCCTCGCCGAGCTCTTCACCGTCCTCGTGTCGGCCTGCGCGACGACGGCGGCGATCCTGATGATCCTCGCCGCCGCGGCGCTCTTCGGCTACGCCGTCACGCTGTCCGGACTGCCGCAGCTCATCGTGGACTGGATCACCTCACTCGGCCTCGGCACGATGGGCTTCCTGTTCCTGATCAACGCCGTCTTCATCGTGCTCGGGATGTTCTTGGAGATCATCTCCATCATCCTGATCACGCTGCCGATCCTCTACCCGCTGCTCGCGGTCTTCGGGGTCGACCCCATCCACTTCGCCATCATCATGGTGGTGAACATGGAGCTTGCGGTGATCACGCCGCCCATCGGGCTCAACCTGTTCGCCATCGCGGCCATCGCCCGGCGCCAGGTGAAGGACCTCTTCCTCGGCGTGATCCCGTTCTATGGGGTGATCTTCGTCGGCCTCGTCGTCGTCACCACCGTGCCGGCGATCAGCCTCCTGCTGGTCCGGCTGTTCCCCATCGGCTGAAGGGTCACGCGGAGCCCCCGTTGGTCAGCCGCACGATCGCGGAGCCCTGGCCTTCGGTGATGGCGTAGACCGCCCCGTCCGGGCCGACCTTCACGTCGCGCACCCGCACGGCCATCGGCACCCTGGATTCGCTGGCGACGCGCCCGTCCTCCATGTCGAGGACCACGATGGTCTGCGAGGCGAGCCCACCGACGAGGAGGTCGCCCTGCCACTCCGGGAACTCGTCGCCCCGGTACTCGTCCATGCCGGACGGCGCGATCACCGGGTCCCAGTAGTACACCGGCTGCTCCATCCCCTCCTTCTCGGTGATGCCCTCGCCGATGGGCTGGCCGTTGTAGTTGATGCCGTAGGTGATCACCGGCCAGCCGTAGTTCAGCCCGGGCTCCGGGCGGTTGAGCTCGTCGCCGCCGAGCGGGCCATGCTCCACGGTCCACAGCGTGCCGTCCTCGGTCACGGTGGCGGACTGCACGTTGCGATGGCCGTAGGACCAGATCTCGGGCTGGGCGTCGGCGTGGTCCACGAACGGGTTGTCGTCGGGCGCCGATCCGTCCGGGTTGAGCCTGAACACCTTGCCCATGCCGGTGGAGAGGTCCTGCGCGCGGTCGCGGATCGGCGTGTCGAAGCGCTCGCCGACGGCGAGGAAAAGCGTGCCGTCGGGCCGGAACGCGATGCGCGAGCCGTAATGCAGGTTGCCGCGGTAGGCAGGCGTCTGGCGGAAGATCACCTCCACGTCCTCGAGCGCGCCTGAGTTCGCGTCGAGCACGAGCCTTGCGCGCGCGAGGCTCGTGCCGCTGCCGCCCTCGCGCGGCTCGGCGAACGAAAAGTACACGGTGCCGCTGTCGGCAAAGTCCGGCGCCAGCGCGACGTCGAGAAGCCCGCCGTGCTCCCGCGCCTCAACCTCCGGGACGCCGGAGATCGGCTCGCCGAACGTGCCGTCCTGCGTCACCACGTGCATCGTGCCGCGCTTGGCGGTGACGAGCATCCGCCCGTCCGGCAGGAACTCCATCGCCCAGAGCCTCGGCAGGCCGCGGGCGACGACCTCGCTCTCGACGTCGACCTCCTGCGCCGGCTGGGGCGCGCGGGTCTGACCCTCGAAGGCGGGCGTCTGGTCGGGCGCGTTGGGCGACCGCGTCTGGACGGGCGGGCGGAGCTCGTCCTGCGCCAAAGCGGGGAGGGCGAGGACGGCTGCGAGCGCGGCGAGCGCGGGACGACGCATGGGTCACCTCTTGAGCGCAGGCGGCGGTGCCGCCGACGAAACGGCGACGCCCCATGCGCCACCGGGTCAGACGTAAGTCGAACGCGACCGACCGCAACCGCGCCGACGCAGCGGCCTGCGGCTGTTGCCTTCGGTGCTAATACCATCTTAAGTAGTCGTGAGGTTCGGGGCGTCAGCGATGAGCGAAGACAAGCGGTACGGCTTCAGCGAGCAGGCGGTCGCCCAGTTCATGCAGACGCTGGGCCGTGCCAGACCGCTGCCCGCCCCGCCGGACGACCCGACGCCGCCCCACATCGACTTCCCGCCCACCCCGTCGCGCGGCGCGTCCCGGCCGCACTACTGGGGTCACCGCCAGCGCGTGCGCGAGCGCTTCGCCAAGGGCGGCGCCGAGTCGATGCCGGACTACGAGATCGTCGAGATGCTGCTGTTCAGCGCGATCCCGAAGGTCGACGTGAAGCCCCTCGCCAAGCGGCTCCTCGAGGACTTCGGTGGCATCGAACGCCTGCTCACTGCCTCGCGGGAGGAGCTCGCGCGCCACCCCGGCGTCACCGACTGGGTGGTGCACCACTTCAAGCTGGCGGAGGCGGTGGCGATCCGTCTTGCCAAGGTCAAGCTGCGCGAGCAGCCCGTCGTCGGCAGCACCGATGCGGTGATCGCCTACTGCCGCACCATGATGGCGCACCAGAGGGTGGAGCACTTCCGCATCCTCTACCTCGACCTGCAGAACCGCCTCATCGCCGACGAGGAGCACGGCCGCGGCACGGTCAACCACACGCCGGCCTACCCGCGCGAGATCGTCAAGCGCGCCCTGGAGCTCAACGCGGTGGGCGTGATCCTGGTGCACAACCACCCGTCGGGCGACCCGACACCGTCGCGCCAAGACATCACGATGACCAACGCGGTTAAGGCCGCGCTCGGCACGGTGAACGTGAGGCTCTACGACCACCTCATCATCGGCCGCGGCAGCGAGACGAGCCTCGCCGCGCTCGGGGCGATCGAGTGAACCTTGCGTAACAACAGCTGCCAGCCGCCGGATCGAGCGTACGATGTCGTGTTGTTGACGTCACTTGCCCCTTCGGCTTAGTTTAAGATGTTATTCAACGGAGGTTTTCGATGCGCATTCTCCTCGACCACAGCAAGCTGCTCGGCTTCCGCCTGTACCCCGAGCTTGCAGCAAGCGCACAAGGCACCTCGGGGCTCGGCAGCAAGCTCGGGGCCAAGGCTGGCCTCAAGCTCGGTGCCAAGCTGGGGGTGAAGGCCTGAGGCCGCACGACGCCCTCCTGTGACAACGCTCCGCGGGCTCCCGCGGCCTGTTCCGCTCGAAGGCTGAGCCTTGGTCTCGACCGGATTTGCCCCCAGCGCGGATCGGGCGCGCCAGCTCGATGCCGAGGTCTCGCGTCAGCTCGGGCTCAGCCTGCGCCACGTCCTCTGCGCGTCGAAGGATCAGCTCGCGTTCGACGGCGAGGCGCTCGACGCCCTTTGCACGCACCTCGAGGCCGGAGGGCGTGTGCGGCCAGCGGTGTTCGGCGCGTACTACGACACGGTCGTCGCCATCGGCGACGACGACCTGGAGGAGGCCTCCCGCCAACTCGCGAGGCTCGCCCGATGGACCCCCTTCGGCGCGCGCGAGGTCGTCGCCTACGGTAGCCCCGACCTTGCCGAGGACAACGCACTCTATCACGCCAAGTGGGACCACGCCGTCTCGCCCCTGCGGGCGCCCAGCACGGCCGTCGCATCCGGCTTTCGCACCCGCCTCGACGACGGGTTCGCCCTAATGCAAACCGCGCTGCCCGAGCTCTACGGTGAGATCGACGCCATCCTTCGCCAGGTGGTCGTCATCGGCAAGGAGCCGGCGGCGCCGATGCACGTGGACGGAGGCTCGCACTACCAGCTCTGGGGCGCGCTGTTCCTCAACGGCGAGTTCCATCCCGACCGGATCGCCGTGGTTGAGGTGCTCGCCCACGAGACGGCGCACTGCCTGCTGTTCGGCTTCTGCACCGAGGAGCCGCTGGTGCTGAACGGGGACGACGAGCTCCATCCCTCGCCGTTGCGCCACGACCTGCGCCCGATGGACGGCCTCTACCATGCGACGTTCGTGTCCGCGCGCATGCACTGGGCGATGACGCGCCTCGCCGAGCATTCTGGCCTGTCCGAGGACGAGCGAGGGCGCGCGCGCGAGGCAGCCGCAAAGGACGCCGACAACTTCGAGAAGGGCTACGGCGTCGTTGCAACTCACGGCAAGCTGACCGAGCGCGGCGCTGCCCTGATGGAGGGTGCGCGGTCGACCATGGCCGAAGCGAAGGTCGCCGCCTGAACCGGCGCGCGGCGGCACCGGCCACGATCGCGTGCCACGCCGGACGGCCGAAGCGAGACGCCCGTCCCTGTGTGCCGCCGACACCACATGCCCCCTCGGCGCGCGCGGCGATCATGCGATGATCGTCGTCCTCACCACCTTCAGCAACGCCGACACGCATAGGGCAGTCGCCGGTGCGATCCCAGGGTTCAAGCGCATGTCGTATCGCGCGTTCTTCGCTCGGCCGACGGTGCGGCGCGCCACGTACATCTTCGCCGATCTCGACCGGCTCGGCTTTTGGCAGCTCGAATGCGCCGCCCACGCCCACCGCAGCCTGCGCGCGGCGGGGTGCCATGTGTTGAACGACCCGGCGCGCGCGCTCCAGCGGTTGGGACTGTTGCGACGGCTGCACCGGCTGGGGATCAACCGCTTTCGTGCCTGGCCCGCCATCGACGTCGAGGACGTGGATCGGTTCCCGGTCTTCCTGAGGACCGCTAGCGCCCACCGCGGCCCGCTGACCGAACTCATCGACGACGGGCGACGGCTCCAGGACGCCCTCGAGGACCTGCTGGACGCGGGGTACCCGCTGTCCGAGCTGATGGCGGTTGAGTACCGCGCCGAGCCGATCCGCGCCGGCGTCTTCCGCAAGCACGCGGCCTACAGGATCGGCGGCGAGGTCGTCGCGTCGGCGAGCGTGCACGAGGGCCGCTGGGCCGCTAAGGGCGGCCAGGACGGCCTCGCCGGCGCCGAGGGGTACGCGGAGGACCTCGAACTCCTGAAGGGTGCGCCGCACGCGCGGCAAGTCATGGCAGCGTTCGAGGCCGCGGACATCGAGTACGGGCGAGCGGACTTCGGGGTCGTCGACGGCCGCCCCGAGATCTACGAGATCAACACCAACCCAATGGTCTCCCTGAAGGCCGATCACGCCGATCCGGCACGATCGGAGGCGCTGCGCCTGACGCTCGACGGCTACCTCGCCGCGATGCGCCGCCTCGACGACACGCCGGCGGGCCCGCGCGTCAGGCTCGCCCAGCCCGAGCTTTTCCGTGCCGTCGGGCGGCGCTGGCATCTTGTCCCCGGATACGGCTGGACGCCGTAGCGCAGCGCTCGCGCGGGGCGCGATCGTCCTTGTTTCCATTCCACCGGAAGTGACGCACAATCCTGCGCGGCCCAGCACGGGAGTTCCATGTGCCATCGTCCCACGCGACCGCTCCCGTCTCGATCGAAGCCGCACTCGGCGCGTTGCCCGAGCGCGTGAATGCCGACGCGCGGCTCGTGCAGCGCGGTCGCCACCTCTCCTGCACCGTGCTCCTGCGCGTCGGTGACGAGGCGGCGCGGCTCACCATCGACGCGGGACGGCTCGAGCGGGTGGACCGCGGCCCCTTCCTGATGCCGGACGCGAGCCTCACGATCACCGCGGCGCCGGACGACCTCGCGCGCTATCGCGAGGTGCCGCCGCCGCCGGGCTTCAACGACGTCTTCGCCCTAATGAAGCGCCGGTCGCTGTCGGTGGAGGGCGACATGCGCGTCTTCATGGCGAACCTGCTGTACTTCAAGGGGCTGCTCGCGCACCTGCGGCCGGAGGCGGCGGCGTGAGGGCGTCGGTGGAGCCCATCGTCGGGCGCTACGTGCGCTGCGACATCGAGGGCCGGCCGCACCGGGTCTACTTCGAGGAGGCGGGTGAGGGCATCCCGCTCCTGTGCCTCCACACCGCAGGGTCGGACGGGCGACAGTACCGCGCGCTGCTCAACGACGAGGCGGTGACCAAGGACTTTCGTGTCGTCGCCTACGACATGCCCTGGCACGGCAAGTCCTCACCTCCCGCCGGTTGGCAGGACGAGACGTACCAGCTCACCTCGGCCGCCTACGTGCGCCAAGTGCTCGCCATCGTCGATGCGCTGGAGCTCGACCGCCCCGTCGTCATGGGCTGCTCCATCGGCGGCCGCGTGGTGCTGCACCTCGCCCACGAGCATCCAGAGCGGTTCCGCGCGCTCATCGGCCTGCAGTCGTCGGCGCACGTGGACCGGTACTACGACACGAGCTGGCTCGGACGGCCGGACGTGGGCGGCGAGACCTACGCCGGCTGCGTCTCAGGCCTCGTCGCGCCGACCAGCCCGCCCGAGCACGGCTGGGAGACGCTGTGGCACTACATGCAGGGCGGCCCCGGCGTGTTCGGCGGCGACCTCCACTTCTACAACCTCGACGGCGACATCCGGCCTCGGATTGACGAGATCGACCCCGCGCGCTGCCCGATCTTCCTGCTCACCGGCGAATACGACTTCTCCTGCACACCGGACGCGACGCGCGATGTGGCCCGCCGGATCGGCGACGTCGAGCCGGTCATCATGAAGGACATGGGCCACTTCCCGATGAGCGAGAACCCGGCCGCCTTCCGCACCCACCTCCTGCCGGTGCTGGACCGCATCCTCGCCCTCGCGGACGGCGGCTGACGCCCGCGCGCCGTCCGCGCCGCCGCCGCCTGGGCTGGGCTAACGGTCCGGGCTCCGCGCCATCGCCGGCTCCTCGAGGTTGATGCCGGTCGACGCGGCCTCCAGCTTCGCCACCCCGTGCGGCGCGAGCACCTGGCGCAGCGCGCCGCCGGTGTCGAGCCGGTCGAAGCCCTCGTTCAGCTCATCGAACGTGACCACCCCGTCGATGAGCTGGTCCACGGGGAGCTGGCCGCTCTGGTACATCGTGATGAAGCGAGGGATGTCGCGCACCGGCACGCACGAGCCCATGAAGCTGCCGCACACGGACTTCTCGCCGTACACGAGGTCGGTCTGCTCGAAGCTGAACTGCGACCCCCGAGGCGCGAGGCCGGCGGCGACTACCTTGCCGCCGCGCGCCGTGACCGCGTAGGCCGCCGTCATCGCGGGGATCGCACCGGCCAGCTCGAACGCCACGTCGACGCCGCCGCCGGTGAGCTCGACGATCTTCTCCACGAGCGCGTTGTCACGCGCGTTGAACGTATGGGTGGCGCCGAGCTGTTCGGCCTTCCTCAGCTTGGCGTCCGCGAGGTCGACGCCGACGATGATCTCGGCCCCGCACATCTTCGCGCCCATGATGCCGCACAGGCCGACGCCGCCGAGGCCGAAGACCGCGACCTTCTCCCCCGGGCGCACCTTCGCGGTGTTCATCACCGCGCCGGTCCCCGTCATCACCGCGCAGCCGAACAGCGCCGCCTCGGTGAGCGACAGGTCTGGCGTGACGACGACGACGCTGCCACGATCCACGACCACGTGCTGGGCGAAGCACGAGACCCCGGTCATGTGCCGCAGCGGTTCGCCGCTCGCGTCGCGGAAGCGCGTGCCGCCGCCGATGAGCTCGCCCTTAAATCGTGCCTCCGCCGCGCGGTCGCACAGCTGCGGGTTGCCCGACAGGCAGCGCCGGCAGCGCCCGCACGAGGGCGAGAACTGGAACACGACGTTGTCGCCGACCTTCACGTCGGTCACCCCGTCGCCCACCTCGAGGACCTCCCCCGCGCCCTCGTGGCCGAGCACGATGGGAATCGCGCGGCCGAGCGAGCCGTTGATCACCGACAGGTCCGAGTGGCACAGCCCCGCACCGATGACTTTGACAAGGACCTCCTGGGGGCGAGGGCCCTCGAGCGTGACCTCCTCGATGGAGATGGGCTGGGACTGGGCGTAGGGCGCGGGCGCTGCGAGCGTGCGCAGCACCGCGGCCGTGGTCGTCATCGTCATGCGTCTCTCCCTTCGATCGGCCTGGCGCGGCCTTGTTGGCCCCCGCAAGGGCACGGGCGCGCGCGGACGCGCCGTCGGGTCAGCCTACACGACGTTGCGCCGGCTCAAAGCCCCGCCTCGCTCGTCGGCGCAGCTCCTCGGCGGAGCGCGTAGGGCCGGACCGGCAGGCCTGCGAGGCGCGCCTTGAGCTGAAGCGCCAGCACCTTCGACCGGAAGCGGGCCGGCTGCCCTCGGCCAGAGAAGGCAGGTAAAGCATGTGGTCGTACAAGACGGCTCGTAGAGCGGGAGCGACCAGTAGCGCGTGGGTCCAAGGCTTTATTGATGTAGCGGCTCTGCCGCCTCTTGCGATAACCGCAGGGCGTCGAGTTCGATGCATGTTGCCCGAGCGCGTGCTCGACACAGACGGGCGGGAATGCACAGCTCGTCCCGTGAGATACCGGCCGAAAAGCTGAAATCGAGGGATGCAGGCCGCAACCCAGCGCTCGGCTGCCACGGTGGGATCGCGCTCAGCCGCCGGATCGGCGACCGTCGCTGGTGGCTCGGCAACCGCCGCCTCGCTGTCGTCGCCCATCGGTGGATCTCCCGGATGGGTCGGCGCCCAGCGGCCGCGCGGGACGCTAGCGTGGCGGCGGGCGGATGGCGACCGTACCTCAACGATCCGTCCCGCTTGGGCCTCAGGCAGGCGCGACCGGCCGCTCCCGCGCGAAGGCGACGTCCAGGAAGGCGCGCACGGCGAAAATCCTCGCCTTGTCCGCGGGCGCCACGAGGCACGTCGCGTAGCTCTCGGGGAGCTCATCGATGGCGAGCGTCGTGATCCGCGTCGACGGATGCATGGCGTCGGACAGGAAGATGCCGATGCCGACCCCGTGAAGCACCGCCTCCTTCATGAGCGGGAAGGTCGTCGTCCTGATGACGTTGTCGAAGCGCTCGCCGAGCTTGCTCAGCTTGCGTGACACGATCCTCTGCGTGAACGACCCCTCCTCCGGTAACAGCACCGTCTCGCGCTTAAGGTCCGTGACGCTGACCGACCGCCGGGTCGCCATGGGGTGGTCCACAGGAACGTAGGCGACGTAGCGCGCGCGACCGATCTCCGCGACGATGCAGTCCTTCATGGCGGATGGTTCGGTGACGATGCCGACGTCCACCTGGCGCTCGCGCAGGAGGCGCATGGCGCTCGTCCAGTCGAACAGCGTGAAGCTGACCTCCACGTTGGGGTTCGCCCGCTTGTAGGCGGCGAGGAGCTCCAGCGCGGGGCGCGGGGCGTTGGCGATCACGTTGAGGTGGCCGCGACCCAGCGTGCGGTAGCCCTCCACCTTCTCGCCGATGAGCTGGTCCAGAGTCGCGTAGCGGTCCGCGAGCTCGAAGAAGTCGCGCCCGGCTGGGGTAAGAGTGAGGCCGGACCGGCTGCGCACCAGGAGCGATGCGCCGATGGTGCGCTCCAGGCTCGCGACATGCTGCGAGACCGCCGACTGGGAGAGCCCGAGCCGCGCCGCCGCGCGCGAGAAGCTGCCTTCCCGCGCGGCGTGGGCGAAGGCCGCGAACTGGTGTGGGTTGAGCCGCATGGGATCGCCTCCCCATGGGACTGTCGCAGCCATTAGCCACGCTTATATGACGTCATTAATCTGATGCTGGCGGTCCCTAACGTCCCTCCCGTTGCAGGAGGACGTCATGTCCGGCATCGAGCTCCACGGCATCACCAAGAGGTTCGGCACCACCGAAGTCTTGCGCGGCATCGACCTTGCCGTGCGGGCGGGCGAATTCCTCACCCTCGTCGGGCCGTCCGGCTGCGGGAAGTCGACGCTCCTGCGGATCGTCGCCGGGCTCGAGGCACCGACGACGGGGAGCGTCGAAGTCGGCGGACGCGGCGTGACGGGCGTGCGTGCTGCCGAGCGGAACCTCGCCATGGTGTTCCAGTCCTACGCGCTCTATCCGCACCTGACCGCGCGGCAGAACATGCTGACGCCGCTGAGGCTGCGCGACCTCAACGCGTGGGAGCGCCTGCCGCTCGCCGGTCCGCTGATGTCGCGCACCAAGCGGCGTGCGCTCGGCGCGCGGGTGGCAGAGGTCGCGGAGGTCCTCCAGATCACCCCGCTCCTCGACCGCAAGCCGGGCGAGCTCTCCGGCGGGCAGCGCCAGCGCGTCGCCCTCGGCCGCGCGATGGTGCGCCAGCCGGCGGCCTTCCTCATGGACGAGCCGCTGTCGAACCTCGACGCGGCGTTGCGCGTCCACATGCGCACCGAGCTTGCCGAACTGCACCGCTCGCTCGGCGCGACGTTCGTCTACGTCACCCACGATCAGGCCGAGGCGCTGACGATGTCGGACCGCCTCGCCGTCATGATGGACGGCCGCATCCTCCAGCTGGCGACGCCGCGCGAGGTCTACGACGGCCCCGCGGACCTCGCCGTCGCCCGCTTCATCGGCTCGCCGCAGATCAACACCCTCCCCGGAGACGCCGACGGCACCGGCCGCCTCAGCGTCATGGGGCGGCCGCTCGGGCGTCGTGCCGCGACGCGGCCCGGCGCGGTGACGGTGGCGTTCAGGCCCGAGGCGTTCGGTCCCGCCGCCCCGCGGGGCGCCATGCTGGCCGGCCGCGTCCGCACGCTGGAGCACCTCGGCTCGGACGTGTTCGTGCACGTTGCGCTCGCGGATGGGGCGCACCGCGTGGTGCTGCGCGCCACGCCGGCCGAGTGCGACGCCCTCGCCGTCGGCGATGAGGTGGGCATCGACCGCCGCGCCGGGGAGGCGCTCATCTTCGACGCCGAGGGCCGGCGCGCGCCACTCGCCGCCCGCGAGGCGGATGCCGTCCCGGCGCAGGCGGTTGCATGATGCGCATCGCCCCTCACGTGTGGTTCGTCGGCCCCGCGCTCGCCCTGATGGTCCTCATCCTCCTCGTGCCCATCGCGATCGCCGGGATGCTCAGCCTGACGGACTACTCGTTGGGCAATCCCTCGGCGAACTACGTGGGTCTTGAGAACTACGCCAAGATCTTCGACAGCTCGACCTACGACAAGATGTTTGGCGCGACCTTCCGCTACGTTCTCGTCGTCGTCCCGCTGTCGGTCGGCCTCGGCCTCGGCGCGGCGCTCCTCATCGCCTCGCTGAGGAGCTTCGGCAACCTCTACAAGACGATCTACTTCCTGCCCGTCATGGCCGCGCTCATCGCCATGGCCATCGTGTGGGAGTTCGCGCTCCACCCCACCGTCGGCCTCGTCAACGCCGCGCTGGAGCGGGGCTGCGGCACGTGGCTGGAGGCATGGGACTGGTTCGCCGCCGGCTGCGCGCGGAACTTCCCGCTCTGGCTCGGCGACCAGGACTACGCGATCTGGACGGTCGCCTTCATCGGCGTGTGGCAGGCGTTCGGCTTCAACATGGTGCTGTACCTCGCCGGGCTCGCCTCGATCCCGCGCGAACTCTACCACGCGGCGGAGGTCGACGGGGCGGCCGGCGCTTGGGAGCGCTTCCGCCTGGTCACCTGGCCGATGCTGGGGCCGACGACGGTGTTCGTCATCACCATCACCTTCATCCGCTCGTTCCAGGTCTTCGACACGGTGGAGGCGATCACCGGCGGCGGCCCGGTCAAGACGACGTACGTCATGATGTACGCGATCTACGAGAAGGCGGTGAAGCAGAACCTCGTCGGAATCGGCGCCGCGATCACCGTCCTGTTCCTCGCCTTCGTCATGGTCCTCACCCTCGCCCAGCGCTGGCTCGTGGAACGCAGGACGCACTATGTCTGACGCCATCGCCACGCAGCGCACCATCGCGCTGCCGGCCTTCCGCTTCTCCACCGCCGAGACGCTCAAGCACGTGGTGCTGATGCTTGGCGCGGTCATCGTCCTCATGCCGTTCTACGTGATGGTGAGCTATTCACTGAAGTCGCCGGCCGAGATCATGCAGAACACCGGTGGCGTCCTCGGCAGTCAGGTGCCGTTCCGCGACGACTACTGCGTCAAGCTCGGCAACCCCGTCGACGAGTGCATGGTGACGCCCGCGGTCTACAACTACACGACAGCGTTTCAGAAGGCCCCGTTGCTGCGCTACCTGCTCAACGGCCTTATTGTCACAGTGTCGATCTTTGCGGTCCAGGTCGTGGTCGCGCTGCCTTGCGCCTATGCGCTTGCCAAGCTGCGCTTCTGGGGCCGCGAGGCGGTGTTCGGCCTCGTACTGTTCTGCCTGCTCATCCCCGTCCACGCCATCGCGCTACCGCTCTACATCATGCTCGCCAAGCTCGGGCTGACGAACACCTACGCGGCACTGATCATTCCGTGGACGATCTCGGTGTTCGGCATCTTCCTCATGCGCCAGTTCTTCATGACGGTTCCGGACGACCTCATCGACGCCGCGCGCATGGACGGGATGAGCGAGTACTCCATCGTCTGGAACGTGATGCTGCCCGTCGCGATTCCGGCGCTCCTGGCGTTCGGCATCTTCTCGGTGGTGGCGCACTGGAACGACTACTTCTGGCCCCGCATCGTCATCACCGGGGACCGCTCGCTGTTCACGCCGCCGCTCGGGCTGCGCGAGTTCAAGGGCGACGCGGACGGCGACAACTTCGGCCCGATGATGGCGACCGCCTGCGTGATCGTGGCGCCGCTCATCGCCGCCTTCCTCCTCGCCCAACGACGCTTCATCGCCGGCATCGCCCTCTCGGGCATGAAGTGACCGCCTCCCCAGGGCCCCAACACCGGAGAACCCCATGCGACTGACCATGACCGCGCTGGCGCTCGTCCTCGCGACGACCGCGGCGAGCGCGCAGGACGAGACGGTGACCATCGAGTTCGCCTACCCCTACAGCCACCTCTTCGACGTGACCTACGAGAAGGTGCTGCCGATGTTCAAGGAGGCGCACCCGAACGTCGAGGTGGTGATGCGCGCCACCTACGAGGACTACGAGGACGGCACCAACACCATCCTGCGCGAGGCCGTGGCGGGGGAGCTGCCCGACGTCACCATGCAGGGCCTCAACCGTCAGGCGATCCTGGTGGAGAAGGGGATCGCCCAGTCGCTGGAGCCGTTCATCGCCGAGGAGGCGGACTTCTCCAGGGACGGCTACCACGAGGCGATGCTGGAGCTCGGCACCTTCGAGGGCGAGGTCTACGGCCTGCCGTTCTCCGTCTCGCTCCCCGTCGGCTACTACAACATGGCGGTCATGGAGAAGGGCGGCTTCACCGCCGACACCCTGCCCACGACCTGGGACGAGGTGGTCGCGGCGTGCGGCAAGCTGCGCGAGGCGGGCGTCGACAACCCGATGTTCTGGGGCTGGAACATCACCGGCAACTGGTTCGTCCAGGCGCTGATGTGGAGCCAGGGCAAGGCGCTGATGGAGGGGAGCGACTTCACCATCGACAGCCCCGAGGGCCTCACCGCGCTTCGGACCATGGACATGCTGTTCGACGGCTGCGAGATGCAGAACCTCGAGTGGCAGGACGCGTTGGCGTCCTTCTCGGCCGGCGACATCGGCATGATGTTCTGGTCCACGTCCGCCGTCGGCGCGGTGGAGCGCGCGATGGAGGGCTTCACCCTCGTCACCGACGAGTTCCCGGGCCTGACCGCGGATGGACCCCAGGGCCTGCCGGCCGGCGGCAACGCGGCGATGCTCACCACCACCTCGGACGATCCCAAGGTGCGCGAGGCCGCGTGGCAGTGGCTGAAGTTCATCACCTCGGGCGAGGGCGCGGCGGAGGTCGCCCGCACCACGGGCTACATGCCGCCCAACCAGGCCGCCAACGAGATCATCCTGGCGAGCTTCTACGACGAGAACCCGACCAAGGCGACGGCGGTGCGCCAGCTTCCGCTGCTGCGCGAGTGGCAGGCCTACCCCGGCGACAACGGCCTCGCGATCACCCAGGTGATCGAGGACTACATCGAGGGCGTCGTCACCGGCGACTACACCGACATGGAGGAGCTGCAGGCCGAGATGGACGAGGAGGTGCAGGAGCTCCTTCCGACCGGCTCCTGACCGATGGCACCGTCCGGCGGCTCAGCGCTCGCCGGACCGCGCGATCGGCCTCGGGGACTGCGAAGGCGCGCCTCCGCAAACCGACTTCTACCGCTGCCTGAAGGATCGGGATGGGCAGGGTGGCTCCCCGGGCCGGATTCGAACCAGCGACCAACCGGTTAACAGCCGGTTGCTCTACCGCTGAGCTACCGGGGAATGACGCCCTCGCGTCCCGCCGATATATCAACGGCCGGGGAGGCACGCAACCTTGGAGCCATCGAGGGGACAGCCCCAGTTCGTCCTCGTCCTCGGCGGGGCGCGGTCCGGCAAGTCGCGCTTCGCCGAGGCGCTCGCGGCGGGCGACGGGCGGCCCGTCACCTACGTCGCGACCGCCGGCCCGCCGCGCGACCGCGAGATGGAGCGGCGCATCGCCGAGCACCGCGCCCGCCGGCCCGCCGCGTGGCGCACCCATGAGGTGACGGTCGACCTCGCTCCGGCGCTCGGCACCGGCGTCGTCCTCGTGGACTGCCTGACCCTGTGGCTCACCCACCTCGTGCTCGGCGACGAGGACGTCGCCGCCCACACCGAACGGCTGCTCGCCGCCATCGCTGCCCGTCGCGGCCCCGTCATCGCGGTGGCGAACGAGGTGGGCGAGGGGATCGTCCCGGCGACACCTCTCGGACGCGACTTTCGCGACCGGCAAGGCGTGCTCAACCAGCGCATGGCGGTCGCGGCGACCACCGTCGTCAAGATGGTCGCCGGCTGCCCCCTGGTGGTGAAGCCCGCGCCGGCCCCCTCGATCGTCCTTTGAGGATCAGCGGGCGCCGCGGGCGAGCTGCACCGCGTGGCTCGTCGGCTCGCGGTAGAGCGGGTAGAGCGCGCCGACCCGCGCGTCGATCCCGGCGACGTCGAGCCAGGCAGGCCCGCCCAGCGCCTCCTGCGCAGCATCGGTGAGGCGCACCGGCTTCGCGCCGTCGGGCGGCGCTCCGAGCCCTGCGAGGCCGGTGTCGTCCTCCATCAGCCGCGCGACGCCGCGCGCGCCGATGCGGTGGTAGCTCATCGTCTCGCACTCTAGCCCAGGGACGATGGCCTTCACGACGTGGACACCGCTGCCCGGCGGCGTCGCGTCGTAGTAGTAGATCGGCATGCCGGCCTCGGTGAGCCGACTGGTGAGCTCGGCGAGGCGGTCGGCGGGGTCGCGAACCACCTCGTCGGGGACGCTCGGCAGGTCGGCGAAGGCGACGCGCCGCCGCTCGGCGAACACCGTCTCCCTCAGCATCTCCCTCAGCTCGGCGGCGGAGCGGTCGACCCAGGCCAGCATCTCGTCCAGGGCGCGATGCTCCTCCCCAGCGATGTCGAGGGAGGCGAGCGTCCTCTCCATGTAGCCGTCCGGCGCGAGGGCGCGGATGGGCTCCAGCGGCCCGTGCATCAGCGCCTTGCGGCAGCGTGCGGCCGCGAACTCCAGGAGCGCCTTGCGCAGCGCACGCCCGGCGCTGGGGTGCGAGGCCTCACCGCAGGCCGTCGCCTGCAACGGGAAGGCCGGCTCGTCCTCGCCACCGTCGACCACGTAGAGGTTGGTGAGGCCAAAGTCGGTGGCCGCGAGCTTGGCGACGGGCCTGATCCCGTGCTCGCCGAGCCGCACCACGAGCGAGCGGATGCCGGGGTCGTCGACGCCGTCGAGGTCGATGACGACGCCGTGGTCCATGGCGCGGAAGCGCACCGTGTTGCCGTCGCGCTGGAGGAGCTCCAGGAGCCCATGGGAGAGCGCCTGCTCGGGGGACAGCCCCGCCCCGAGGCCGTTGGTGATGGGCACGACGAGCGGCTCGGGCGCGTGCGGCGCACCGGCGCGGTGACCGCCCTCCGTGATGGCCACGAACTCGCGCGGAACCCAGGCGTCCGGCCCGTCCGGTGCGCCGTAGGGCCAGCGGTGGACCTTCACCCAGCGCAGCGTCATGTCCGCCGCGTAGGGGCTGCCGGCAGGAAGGCACAGGGTGAGCGGGTCGAGCACGCCCTCCGACCCGTGGCGCGCGACCATCTGCGCGAAGCTCCCCTCCTCGCCGGCGTCCGCGACGAGCGCGCGGGTGAGGAAGACCTCCTCCGCCAGCTCGCCGAGCGCCCCGACCCGCGCCTCCTCCGCGGTGGCGCCATAGCCGAAGCCGTGCACGATGCCGATCGCTGGGCTCATGAAGGCGTCGAGCCGTACCGGCATGGCGAGCGTGTCGAGCGCCGAGATGTCGAGGGCGAAGTGCTCCCCGTCGGGGAGCGCCGCCTCGTACGCCGCGATGGCGCGGGCGAGCTCCTCGGCAGAGGGTCCCATGGCGCGAGCCCTCGCAGCGCCCGCGCTGGCACGGCGTTCCTTCAGCGTCGCAGGGGGTGCGGTGTCGGGCACGACGAAGGCCTCCATCAGGCGCACGGTCTCCAGCTCGTCGTCCGCCCTGGTGCATGGAGCGGCGGCTGTTCGGCGCTCGGCTCGTGAGCCGATGGACACGTGGCCCTCACGATGGCGCGCGGCGGCAAGGAGGGTCGCGCGCATCGCCGCCTCGCCACCGAACTGGAAGCCGAGCTGCGTCGCGTAGGCCGCAGCCGCGTCGAGCTTCCTCGCCAAGTCGTCCGCGGAGACCTCGTGCGTGCCCGGCGGCGCGTTGCCCTTCCTGTGGGCATAGGGCTGATCGACCCAGGCGAGCACCCGGTCGCGGACGTTGAGCGCAGCCACCGCGTCGCGCACCATGAGGTGGTCGACGTGGCCGCCGATCCCCTGCGGCACGAACACGCGCGCCGCGTCCGCCACGACGGGCGCCAGCGCGGCGATCACCGTTTCGACCGGATCGTCGTCCCGCCGCGGACCGAACAGCGCCGCCGCGTTCTCGTAGCCCCGATGCGGCGCCTCGGGCAGGTCGAGCCACACCGGCGTCGCACCGAGCCGCTCACAGGCCGCCCGATCCTCCTCACGCCGCAGCGCCATGTAGTCGACGTCGGGGGAAACTCCCTTGTCGAGCTGGCAGGCGAGCGCAAAGCCCGTCGGGTGCGGCACGGAGCGCGTGAACACCGTCGCCACCGTCACGGCGACGCCCTCGCGGACCAGCCGCGCGATGGTCGCGCCGGCGGAGAACACCGCGTCGTCGAGGTGCGGGGAGACGAAGAGCGCGGTCACAACAGGTGCGGCGCGCTGCGGAAGCGGCAGGAGAGGTCAGCATCGGCGAGCGTGCGGGCAGAGGGGTCGTAGTGCGCGGACCATCCGTCCGTGACGGGCTCGCGCGCGACGTCCTCGTAGACGCCCGCGATCTGCCGTGCCACCGCGGGCCAGGCGTAGACCGTCCGCGCCTCCCCGAGCGCGGTCGCGGCGATGCGCCGGCGCAGCGCCTCGTCGTCCAGGATGCGTCGCAGCGCGCCCACCAGCGCGGCGTGGTCGGCGACCGGGACCAACAGGCCGTTCTCGCCGTCGCGTAGGCAGTCGACGACGCCCACGGCGTGGCACGAGACGACGGGAAGGCCCGAGGCCATCGCCTCGAGGATGGTGTTGGAGAACCCCTCGGCATGGGTCGGCGACACGAACACGTCGCCGAGCCAGTAGACCGCTGGCGCCGCGTCGTAGGGAGCGTAGCCGGTAAATTTCACGGGGAGCGCCAGCGCTTCCGCGCGCTCGCGTGCGGCCTCAAGGTCGGGACCGATGCCGGACACGACGACCTGCACCGGCCGCTCGGCACGGATCGCCGCGGCAGCGTCGAGGAAGTCGAGCGCGCCCTTGCGACGGTCGACGCGGCCGTGGAAGAGCAGCCGCGGCGGCGCCCCAAGCGCGCCCGGTTCGCCGGAGGGAGTGAAGCGGGAGGTGTCCACCGCGCCGGGCACGATGGTGAACCTGTCCAGCGGCGTGCCGTGGTTGTCATGCACCTCCCTCGCGAAGGAGCGGGAGCCGATGAGGAGCCGCATGGCTCCACCGAGCACCGCCTCCATCGCAGCCTTGTGCGTGGCGCAGCACGAGCCGACCCAATGCCCGTCGCCGCCCTGGATCGACACCACGTTGGGCACGCCGAGGCGTCGGGAGGCCTCCATCGCCGCGAGCCCCGTCGGGTAGGCGTACTGCGCGTGGACGACGTCGAACGGCGCATGCTCGTGCGCGGCACAGACGGCATCGACCAGCTCCGCGAGGTCGCGCTCGAAGTCCGCCGGCGCGCTGCACGACGCACGCTCCTCGCCGACCGAACGCAGCCCGTGCACCTCGACGCCCGGCACCGTGGGCGGCGGTCCTCCGCCGTAGATGCCGACGCCGGCGGCGTCCTCGCGGTACTGGCTGACCATGACGACGTCGTGGCCCATCGCGGCGAGCTGGGTGATGAGGTTGTGCGCGTAGACCGACATGCCCGAGATCGCAGGGAAGTAGCGCCGAGAGACGAAGCAGACGCGCATCAGCGGGAAGGGGGCAGTCGTGTCACAAGGGCCGAACGCGTTCGACCGGTCTCGCGGCACGCGACCCACCGCCGCACGCCGCCGCCTCCTGCCTTCTGAAAGCCCGGTTCGATGCTGTGATCGCGCTGCGGTCAGTCGCTCGGCAGGTTCTCGAGGAGGTAGTCCATGGAGCGAGGGATGATCTCGTGCGCGCGGTGGGACTCGCGCGACAGCTCGACGCTGACGAGCCCCTCGTAGCCCACCTCGTCGAGCGCCGCGAGCACCGCCGGCACGTCCATGTCGCCCTCGCCGAACGGCAGGTGCTCGTGGACGCCGCGGCGCATGTCCTCGATGGCGACGGCGCCGAGGACCGGCGCGAACTCCTTCACCGCCGAGGCCGGCTCGCGGTCGCCCGTGACGAGGCAATGGCCGGTGTCGAGGGCGAGGGCGAGCGGTGCGTCGGTCATCTGCTTCAGCGCGTCGCGCACCAGCTGAAAGTCGTCGAGCGTCGCGACCATGTGGCCGGGCTCCGGCTCGAGGGCGACCACGACGTTCGCCCCGGCGCCGAGGTTCGCGACCTTCGCCAACCCGTCGAGAAGCCAGGCGCCGGCGTTCTGCTGGCTGACGCCGCGCTGGGGCCGCCCCGCGAAGAAGGAGACCGCCTCCGCCTTGCAGATGCGCGCGACCGTCACCGCCCTCGCCAGGAAGTCGATGCGCCGGGCGCGGCCCTCCTCGGAGGGATGGAGCAGCGTCGGCTCATGCTTGTGCCGTGGATCCATGAGATAGCGCGCGCCGGTCTCCACCACGAGGGCGAGGTCAAGCTCGCCGAGCCGCTTGGCAAGGGACTCGGCGTGCGCCTCGTAGCCGTCGGCGAACGGGTCGAGGTGGTGATGGTCGAGCGTCAGCGCGACGCCCTGGTAGCCGGCCTCGGCGATCAGCTCGAGCGCGTCGTCGAGCCGATGGTTGGAGCAGCCGTTCGTGTTGTAGGCGAAGCGCAACATGTCCTTCGGCGTTCGGTTCTTCGTCAGGTCAACCGCCGACGGGGACGGAGGCTGTGGAGCGACCGGCACGCGCTTCCGGCTCGGCGACCGCCGCACCGGGCCACATGCCCGTCACGCCGCCTTATCGGCCGACTCCGCCAAAATTGAAAGCGCGACCGGCTTGGTGTTGGGCCGTCCCGCCATCTGCTGCTCGAACAGCTCCCGCGCGAGCTCGCGGGTGACGCCGGGGGCGTACTCGAACGGCGTGAGCGCCGTGCGGAAGGGCAGGGCTGAGAAGACCTCGACGTACTTGGCGAGCTCGCCGCGGGTGAGCGGGATCTCGTAGTGGTACGCCTTGTGGCAGGAGATCGCGACCGGCGTCGCGCCGTCCTCGGCGAACTCGATCTTCAGGCTGTCGCCGCAGAACAGCGCCTCATGGGCCTCGTCGAACAGCACCGAGTGCCCCTCATAATGGCCGCCCACGTGGTGCATTGTGAGGCCAGGGGCGACCACGTGCACGTCGTCGGCTGGCCAGTTGACCTTGAACGCCTTGGAGTAGGGGATGTCGCCCTTGTGGATCGTCAAGATCGGGTCGAACTCGCGCTGGAGCTGCCACAACGCACCGTAACCGTGCGGGTGGGAGCTTGCGAGGACACGGATGCCGCCGAGTTCACGGATCTTCGCGATCGCGTCGGGCTGGTAGTACGGGCACGCCTCGAAGGCGACGTTGCCGTCGTCCCGTTGCAGGAGCCAGCCCGTGGCGCCCAGCCCGAACTTCGGCGAGGCGGAGAAGCCCCACAGCCCAGGCTCGAACTCGCGCCAGGAGTTGGTGAACATCGCCCGCGCGTCGTCCTCGGTGCGGAAGTCCCAACCGTCGTCGGGCAGCGCGTTGCGCGTGTCCGTGCAGATGGGGCAGGCGATGGGATCCTGGTGGTCGAACCAGATCTGCCAGTGGCCACAGTTGGCGCAGGCATAGTGCGTCAGGGGCACGCCGCGGTCTCCCGGTTGGCCCGCTCGAGGGCGTCGGCAAGGAGGTTGAACGCCGCGAGGTCGCGACGCGGCGAGCCGGGGAAGGGCGCACCGCGCACGTGGGCGCCGAACGCCTCGATCTGCACCTCGAACGGCGAGCGGTCGTCCCGCAGCGGCACGGGACGGGCGCCGTCCGCGTCGTGGAGGGTCAGCGTGCCGCCGGCGGTCTGGCCCATGGTGTCGAGGGCGACGGCGGACGCGCGCGTGCCGACGAGCTCCAGACGCCGCCGCGGCAGCGCGTCAGGGCAGTTGTAGCCCACCGACAGCGTGGCGAGGATGTCCCCGGCGTAGCGCGCGGACACGATGCCCCCGTCGTCGACGTCGTAGGAGTGGACGCGGCGCTGCAGCATGACGTCCACCGCGACGGGGTCGGCGCCGGTGAGCGCAGCGACGAGGTCGATGCCGTGGGGTGCGAGGTCGAGCACCGCCCCGCCGCCGGCCCGCCTGGGGTCGACCCGCCAGTTGTCGGCAGCCCAGTCCCGCGGCAGCCAGCAGGCGTAGCGGATCGTCGCCTGCGTGACGGTGCCGAGCGCCCCCGCGACCACGAGGTCGCGCAGCGCCCTGTGCGCGGCGTGGAAGCGCTGGTCGTAGGCGGTGGCGTAGGGCACCTCGGCCCTGAGCGAGGCGTCGACCATCGCCGCGGCGTCCTCGCGCGTCGTCGCCATGGGCTTCTCGCACAGGACGGCCTTGCCCGCCGCCGCGGCAGCGACGACCGCGTGGCGATGGGCGTCGTTGGGGGTCGCGACGTAGACCGCCTCGACGGCGTCGTCCGAAAGGAGGTCGTCGAGGGACGCCGCGCGGCGCGCGCCAAGGCCGTGCCCGACGGCGGGCGCGGCGTCGAAGACGGCGACGAGCTCGGCGACCGTGCGGATCGCCGGGATCGCGTAGTCCCGTGCCACCCAGCCGCAGCCGACCACGCCCCAGCCGACGGCTGGCGGCGGCGCGCTCACCACAGGTCCGGCAGCGGCACGAGGGTGCGCCGCGCGTGGCGCACGGGCAGGGGCATCGCTGCCTCCGCCGCGCCGTCCGGCACGGACAGGTAGTGCGCGTCCGCATACTCGCGCGCGAAGTCCTCCGAGGGCCAGTGCGGCAGCAGCCCGCCGTTGCCGTCCGACGCCAGAAGCGGGTTCTCGCGAAGGACGAGGCCGGGCGGCGCCCAGACCGGCGTCGGCTCCGCGAGCATCGAGCCGAACGCAAGGCTGACGGCGGCCACGACCGCGTCGCCCTCGAAAGGTGGCACGCTGGCCGCGCCCATAGAGACGAACCAATCGGTCAGCGACGCGTCGTCGATGAGGCTCGCACCGGGCAGGAGGCTGCACCAGCCCTGCACGGTCATCGGGTAGGCGCGCGACCCGGCGTGGTCGTGTCCGGCCACGTGGCAGTGCCCGGCGAGCACCGCGCCGCCGCTCGCCGTGCGTTCCATGGCTGCGATGACGAAGGCCTTGTCCTCGTCGGGCAGGAAGTAGAGCGCGTCGTGCGCCAGCACGGTGGCGCTCGTCGCAGCCTCGATGGGCAGCGTCTCTGCGTTGGCGCACACCAGGCGATCGAGCTTGAGGTAGCGCCGGCCAAGCCACAGCTTGGAGAACACGAGGTCGACGCCGGCCGTTCGGAAGCCGTGCGCAGCGAACTCGCGCAACAGCTGTCCGGTGCCGCAGCACACCTCCACGAACGGCGAATGGGACGGGGCGTACAGCGCCGCGAGCGCGACGCCCGATAGGAACGTCGGCGCCGACCAGCGGTGCGCGAAGTAGTCCGCCACCGGACCGAAGTTGAGCGCCCCCATCGCCTCGCGGAAGGTGGCATCCGGCGAGGCGACGACCTCGCGGATGGTGGCGTCGTCGGGTGGCGGCAGCGGAGCGAAGTCGTCCTGATCTGCGAGGAGCAGCGTCAGCGCGGCGGTCTCGTCACCGGCGTCAAGCGCGGCGAGCGCCTCCGCCCTCAGCTCCTCGCGTCCCGTGCGCAGGTACGGGATGCCATCCGCCACCGGCCAGCGCGAGACCCCATCCGTGAGGCTGTGTGCGGTGTCGGCGACGAGCGGGCGACGGCTGACGGGATCGACGATCGAGATCAAAAGGTCAGTCCGAGCCGCTGGAGGACCCCGTACTGGAACCCCTGGAGCGGCCCCGGATGGACGAGCTCGCGCGCGTCCATGGCATCCGACAGCGAGAAGCCCGCAAGGTTCGCATAATGGCGCTGCTGTAGCACGCGGTCGACGACGTCGGCAACGTTGAACGCGTGCCCCACCGGGTCGTCGACGTCGTCCCTGCGGGCGAGGACCGAGCGGACATGACCGGCGAGCTCGTCCGGCAGGTCGGCGAGCGCGCGGTCGGTCAGCCTTTCGAACATCGCCGCGAGGTGGTCGTCGAGGATGCGCTCGGCCGCGAAGCCGCCGTCCGGCAGGTAGGCGTTGGGCAGGTGATGGGCGAGGCCGAGGAGCACGGCCTCACCGGCAAGGCGCCCACGCCGCACCTCCGCCAGGCCGGCGATCACCGCGACGGACCAGCAGTGCTCGGAGTGCATCTCCTCCGGCGTCAGGACGAGCCGCGGGGCACCTTCGCTGACGGCTCCGGCACGCGGCTGGTCGCACAGGAGCTCCACGAAGCGCGGCACCTCGCCGGGTGCCGCGAGGCCGTCCGCCACCGCGTCGAGGCGATCGGCGAGGCCACCGACCGACGGCCCGATGGTGCGCTCGGCGGCACGGCGGTAGATCGTCCGCCGGTCGCTGGGCGCGACGCCCGCCTCGGCCAGAGCGGCTCCGTCCACCGGGCCCAGCGCGACCTGCGCGGCGGCAAGCGCCACCTCGGTCAGCGCAACGTCCTCAAGGTCCGCGCCGCCGACGAGGGACGACCAGGCCCGCCGGAAGCCGGTGTCGGCCAGCGAGCGCCCCCGCAGCTGCGCCGAGCGCACGCGCTTCAGCTCGACGAGTTCGGCGAACACGGGTCCCAGCGCGGGATCGACGTCCCCATGATCCGCCTGCGACCCCACGGCGACGGGGGCGTCCGCAGCTTCCTGCGCCATCGTCAGTTCGCGGTCTCCAGGACAGGCAGCACCGGCGCGGCGACACCGGCGAGCCAGGCCTCGAACGCCCGCTCCTGCTCGAAGAAGGCGTGGACCGGCGCGCCGTCGCGGGTGAGCGGCGCCTTGAAGAACACGCCGAGCGCCTCGACGGGTCCCGCCTCGCCGCGTTCGTGGGCGAGGTCGAGGCAACGCGCGATATCGATGACGAGGGGCGCCGCGAGGATCGAGTCGCGGCACAGGAAGTTCACCTTGATCTGCATCTTGTGGCCGAGGAAGCCGGACACGTCGATGTTGTCCCACGCCTCCTTGTCGTCGCCGCGCGGCGGGTAGTACTTGATGTCGACGATGTGGTTCTCGACCTTGTAGCCGAGCATCGAGTCGAGCACGTCGCCCTTGGTGCCGAGCTTGGACTTGAGCGAGTCCGGGTCGTGGAGGGCGAGCCCGTCGCGGTTGCCGAGGATGTTCGTCGAGTACCATCCGTCCACGGTGAGCGAGCGGGCGCGCAGGGCCGGCGCGATCACCGTCTTCATGAAGGTCTGCCCGGTCTTGCCGTCGCGCCCTGCGACGGGCACGCGGTGGCGCTCTGCGAGGGCGAGGAGCGCCGGCACCTCCGCCGCGGCCGACGGGGTGAAGTTGCCGTAGGGGCAGCCCGCGGTGATCGCCGCGTGGGCGTAGAGCATGGCCGGGCTGATGCGCGGGCTGTCGGCATCGATGGCGGCCTCGAAGGCGTCGATGTCGGCGAGCTCGGGATGGTCGAGCTCGGCGATCCTCTCGGTGGACGCGAGGTTGATGACGACGACGCGTCCAAGCGCGTTCTCCGCGCGGAACGCCTCGATGTCGCGCCGGACCTGCTCGGCCACCGCGCGCTTGGAGTTGCCGCGGATGACGTTGCCGCCGGTGACGTTGCGGCAGAACTGCGGGTCGCACACCGCAGGCAGCGGCGTGATGCGCGAAAGGCGCGGCGCCACTGCCTCGATCTGGCGCTCGCTGAGGACGCGGTGGCCGGCAAGCGCCGTCGCAAGGTCGGTGCCGTCGAAGTCCCAACCCATGATGGCGAGCTGCGCCGTGTCGACGAGCCCGATCACGTCCCGTCCCGCCAGCGGCAGGCCGGCTGCCCCGATCTCACCCTGCCTCATGAGTTCGAGGCCGGCGACCGCGGTCGTGGCGACGCCACCTCCGAGGCCGACGATGGCGAGACCCACTCGGCGGGACGATCGATCGAGCATGCTGAGGTCCTCGGCGTGGCCGCGTTCGGGTCGACGCAGCTCTCGATTGTTGCAGGCAGACGCTGCGACAGGGGATGCCGGGGCGGTGTCGATCGTTCATCCGCTGCGACCTTATGGGTCTCGGACCTTTCCGGTCCGATCGCGTGCGGGGAACCGCGGCGGGCCCCCCCGCGTCTGTTGAAATGGGGACGAGGGGAGGACGGATGTCGTCGACGCATTCCGGGGCGGGTCCGGACGGCCGCTACGCCGAGGACGTGATCGAGATCCCACCGCGGGCCTGGCTCGCGATCCTAAGGCGCACGCTGCGATCGTTCACCACGGACAACCTGTCGCTCGTCGCAGGGGGGGCCACGTTCTTCCTGCTGCTCGCGATCTTTCCGGCGCTCGCCGCGTTCGTCGCGCTCTACGGCCTCTTGTTCGACGTCGCCACCGTGGAAGGGCACGTGGCGGCGATGGCCGGCGTCCTGCCGGCGGCCGCCATCGACCTCGTCGGCGCCGAGCTGAACCGGCTCGCGTCCCAGCCGTCCGGCGCGCTCGGCGTCGGCTTCGTGGTCGGCCTCCTCATCGCGCTGTGGAGCGCCAACGCCGGCGTCAAGGCGCTGTTCGCGGCGCTCAACCAGGTCTATGGCGAGGTGGAGGAGCGCGGCTTCGTGCGCCTGACGCTCACCTCGCTTGCCTTCACGCTCGCCGCGATCATCGGCGCTGCTCTGCTCCTGGCGGCGGTGGTCGTCGTGCCCATCGTGCTGGGCCGGCTCGGCCTGTCGGACGCGACGCATTGGATGCTGTCGCTGCTGCGCTGGCCGGTGCTTCTCCTCCTCGTCATGGTCGGCATCGCGATCCTGTTCCGCTACGGCGGCTCGCGGCGGCCGCCGCGCTGGCGGTGGATCGTCTGGGGCGCAGCGGTGACGGCGGTGCTGTGGGTCGCGGCGTCTGCGGCGTTCTCGTACTACCTGTCCAACTTCGCGGACTACAACGCCACGTACGGCTCACTCGGCGCGGTCGTCGGCTTCATGATGTGGCTTTACGTCTCGCTGATGATCCTGTTCGCAGGCGCCGAGCTGAACGCCGAGGTCGAGCGCCAGCTCGTCACCGACACGACCGTGGGGCCGGCCAAGCCCATGGGCAGCCGCGGCGCGATGGTCGCCGACACGCTGCCGGAGGACCTCGAGGAACCGACGCCCCGTTAGCAGTCGCGCGCGGCGGCTGCCAGCTAAGCTGTTGTATGGCTTGCCAGATGGTCCTTCGCCGGCTTGCGTTCGCCGCGCCGCATGGCACACTTTCCCATCACACGGTGGAGAGCCCGATGGCGACAGCGTTCGAGCGTGAGTTGGCCGGCTACAGCCTAACGACGGCGGAGATCCTCTACAGGCTGCCGGACCATCCGGCGATCCTGCAAAGCTACGTCTGGCAGGACTACGACGTCGCCCCGGAGTTCCCGGTGCTGGAGTCCTTCCTCAGCTTCTGGCGCCGCGAGATCGAGGGCAAGCTGCACTCGGTCAACGTGAGCTACCGCAGGAAGCTCGCCGCCGGCGCGTGGCGCACGGTCCAGTTCCAGCACGTGCACTGATCGACCGTTCGCGGGGCGCGCTGCATCGAAGGGCGCCTTCGGGGTCGGTCGCTGAACCACGGCAGGGTGGCTTGCGAACCGGCGCGTCCAGGGTCTGCCGACCTGGCGCCGGCACCGCCGCGCCGCTTACGGCGGAACGGCCGCTGTCAGAAGCCGCCGTCCCTGCCATGGGCGATCGAGCTGGGTCGCGCTCGACGTGGTCCGCCGGGGGCGGTGCAGTTGGGCGCGGCAGGCCCGTCCCAAGGCGATGGGTGCGGCGCGACGGGGGCTAGGGTCCCGCCGGACCGTGCCGGACGTCGAACGCTTCCCGGCGGAGGCTGTGCCCTTGGGCGATGAAGAGTTATATTTGTCCCATGCGGACGCAGCCCGAGGTCATGGCCCGATGAACACCCCCCTCTACCAAGCGCATCCCACGATGTTCGCCGACGAACCGGGGCGCTTCATCCTCGCCTGCCTCCTCGTGCCCCTCGTCATCGGCATCGTCTGGCTCGTCGCCTGGTACATCGTCAACCGTTCCACCCTCGTCACGGTGGGCGACGATCGCATCTCGCTGCGTCGCGGCGTGTTCTCCAAGGAGAACATCGAGGTGGAGATGAGCATGATCCGCACCGTGCGCGTGGATCAGACGTTCGTGGACCGCATCTTCAACTGCGGGATCTTGAAGGTCTACACCGCCGGCGACCTGCCCGACATCGAGCAGGGTGGGCTGCCCGACCCCACCCGCCTGCGCACCGTCCTGCGCACCGCCCGCGACCGCACCGCCTGAGCCGCTGGTCCCGATCACGCGCCACAGGGACGGGACCCACGGACGGGCTCGCGCGTTCACCTTCCGCACCAGCGCGCGAGTTGCGACGATGCTTGGACCAGTTCGCAAGGTGCGACGATGCGAGCTGTGCGCTGATTGAACACCGGCACAACCCCTTGGAGAGCCATGACAGACGCCGACGCCGACGCCCCCATCCCCAAGCCGCGGTACCAGGAACATCCGCGCATGTTCGCCGACGAGCCTGGTCGCTTCATCCTCGCCTGCATCCTCGTCCCGTTCGTCGTCGGCATCGTCTGGCTCGTCGCCTGGTACATTCAGGTGCGCTGCACGCTGGTCACCGTCGGCGACGAGCGCGTCCTCCTCACCCGTGGCGTGTTCTCCAAGGAGCGGCTCGAGATCGAGCTGGAGTCGATCCGCACGGTGCGCGTCGACCAGACCTTCGTCGACCGCATCTTCAACTGCGGCATCCTCAAGATCTACACCGCCGGCGACAACCCGGAGCTGCTGCAGGGCGGCATGCCCGACCCCGAGCGCCTGCGCAGCGCGCTGCGCACCTGAGCGCTGCGCCGGTGCGGAGCGGTGCCACGCGGGCGCCTCGTGCGGCGAGCCGGCTCGACGTCTTCATCGCCCGCATGAGCGCCCAGCGCGCCTTACTGGGGGACGTCGCCGCGCGGCTCGACGTCCTTGGCCCGGTGCTGGAGCTCGGCCTCGGCAACGGGCGCACCTTCGACCACCTGCGGCTCATCCTGCCGGACCGCGAGATCTTCGTGTTCGACAGGGCGGTCACCGCGCACCCCGCGTCGATCCCCGACGCGCACCACATGATCGTCGGGGAGATCCGCGAGACGCTGGCCTTCTGCGATGACCGTGTCATGGAGCCGGCGGCGCTCATCCATTGCGACCTTGGCTCTGGCGACCCCAGCGCCGACCGCGCCAAGGCGCACTGGCTCGCACCGCTGATCGCGGAACGCACGGCGCCGGGCGGGTACGTGGCGAGCGGCCTCGCCCTCGACCTCGCCGGGTTCGCCGTGTTGCCGCGCACCCCTGACGCAGAGCTCGGCAACTACCACCTCTACCGAAGCCCGCGCTGATCCGGTCGCACCCGGGGGCGGGCGTGTCGTTTGACGGTCACCGACCTGCGTGGCATGCGCTGGCGTTCGCAGTTGAGGAGGTGCGTTTGGCCTCGAGGGCCTTCTTCCGATGCCGCGCGTGCGGCGAGCCCGTCGTCTCGGGTGCGTACCGCTGTCCGGTCTGCGGCATCGACTTCCCGACCGGCACGCCCGGCGCTCCGTTCGCGCCCGACTCTCCGGCGACGGTCGATCCCGCGCGTCGCGATGCTCGGGGGCCCGCGCAGCCGTCCCGCCCATCCCCGGCGGCGCCTGCCGAATCCGAGGTCGACACCGCCGAGATCGCCACGCGGCTCGACGCGGCGCTCGGTCAGGAGCTGGTCGTGCGAGGTGCCGGACCGGTGCCCGATCCGCGGCACGACCTCAGGCGCGAACCGGACGAACTGAGCGCGGAGGTCGTGGCCGAGTGGTCCGAGGCGGACGCCCAGGACGCGCCAGGCACGCCCGGCGAAGCGCAGGACGCCACTGAGCCCCAGCCTGGGCTTGCGGCCGCATCCCCATCGCCGTCGCCGGCCGATGAGGCGGAGGCGAGCGCCGCGGAGGTTCGGCGCGGGCCGTCCATTGGCGGCCTCGAGGCGATGAGCCCGGCCCAGGAGCGGCGCGTGGGCTCGGCGAGCGCCGGCGCCGAGGCCATCGTGCCGCACGGCGAGCCCCGCCCGTCAGCGGCCGCTTCCGACACCATCGTCCCCACCGATCGCCGCGAACTGGAGGGGACCGGCCCGGCGCGGGCGGACCTGTCCGTTGCCCCGATGCGCGGCCGCGAGCCGTCGGCGTCGGCGCCGGCGATGCCGTACTACGACGTGCCGCCGCCGACACGCCAGAAGCGCAGCCTCGGACGCAGCCTGCTTGCGACCACGTCCGCCGCGCTCCTCGTCATCGTCGCGTTGGGCGGCGCGGCTTGGTACGCCGATCGCGACGAGGGCGCAGGTCGCCTGCTTACCAATAACGGCGCCGGAGCTGACGACGTCATCACCGTGCAGGCGGACGACGGCTGGGTCGACATCCCCACCGAACCCGGCGCCGTCTACGTCACCGCCGACGGCACCTTCCGCCTGCGCGTCGACGGAACGGTGTATACGGGGACGCGCAACAGCCGAGTGCGCGTGCCGATGGGCGAGGGCACCGCGTTGGCAGTGCGCACGGTCCGCGCCCCCACGGTCGTGCAGGTGTCGCGCGAGTTGCGCTAGTCGCCGGCAAGGTCGCATACGACCCGAGGTCGTGCCAGCTCGCTGCCACCTCCACGTCTTTCGATCCTAGGAGCTCGTCGTAGCGACACACTCGCCTTAAGATCGTTCATGCGTGCTTGACTTCTATCTAAGGTATAGGCAAACGCGTTCCCAAGCGTCGCGGGGCAGTCGTCGTCGGCGGCTGGGCAGGTTCCCCGCGACGGATCGTTGGATGCCGCCGACCCACCACGGTCGGTGGGGCGAGGGAAGCGCATGGCGATCTCAATCGGGACGACGACGTTCGGGACGATCCAGGCTGCGGTGGACGCTGCCGCGCCGGGCGACACCATCGTCGTCACGGCGGGCACCTATGAGGAGCAGGTCCTCATCCCGCCGACCCGAACCGGCCTCACCATCGACGCCGAGCCCGGCGCGGTGCTGCGCTCGCCGCCGCTCGTCGACCTCGTGCCCTTCGCCGCCGGCAGCCTTGCGACCGTGGCCGTCCTCGCCGTCGCGGCCACTGGCGTGACCATCAACGGCCTCACGGTGGACGGCGCGGGCCTCGGGACGGTCCCGCCGGGCACCGAGGTCGACATCGTCGGCATCGCGGTCACGGCGGACGACGTCGTCATCGACGGCGCCTCGGTGGTCGGCTTCGACGTCGGCAGCGCGGACTACCCCTGGCGCGGCGCCGCAGTCGCGGCGGTGGGCGTTGGGCTCCCCATCGACTTCACGCTCACCCAAAGCACGCTGGAAGGCACGCCGCGCTCGGCGGTGCTCCTCATCAACACCCGCGCCACGGTGACCGGCAACACCCTCGAGGCCGGCGGCAACAGCGACGTCCTGCGCTACGGCATCCAGGCGTTCGACGTGTCGGGCCTCATCGCCGACAACACGATCACCGGCTACGGCAACACCGATGCGCTCCCCCTCGTCTACGACGCGGCGATCAGGGTCGTCGGCTCGAGCTACCTGTCGGTCGTGCGCAACACGATCCGCTCGGAAGCCGGGCTCTTCGTCGAGGCGGACGGCATCGTCATCACCGGACCGCAGAACACCAACCTCGAGGTGACCGCCAACGACATCGTCGGGCCGGACATCCTGTCGGCGGCGGTGGGGATCATCCTCTCCAACGTCACCAACTCCCTCATCGGGCCGAACACGATCGCGAGCGTGACCATCGGCATCGCGACGCAGGGCGGCAACATCTTCTCCACCACCATCGAAGAGAGCTTCGTCAGCGACGCCGTGCTCGGCCTGTCGTACGCCACCGACGCCTTCGGGCCGGACCGCGTCATGGGCACCAACCTGTCCAACCGCATCGTGACCGGCGGTGAGAACGATACGATCTCCGGAGGAGGCTTCGACGACACGATCAACGCCGGCGACGGCGACGACATCGTCTCGAGCGGGGATGGCGCGGACGTCATCGACGCGGGTAGCGGCGCCGACGACGTCGCCGCCGGTGCGGGCAACGACGCGGTGGATGCCGGGATCGGCGCGGATACGGTGCGCGGCGGGGCCGGCGACGACCTCATCGCCGGGCAGGGCGACGACGACAGCCTGTTCGGCGGCGGCGGCAACGACACCATGAGGGGCGGCCTCGGGGCGGACCTCATGGACGGCGGCGACGGCGACGACTTGCTCGTCGGGAACGCGGACAACGACACGCTCCTCGGCGGCGCGGGCGCGGACACCCTGGACGGCTCCAACGGGGAGGACCGCCTGTCGGGCGGCGACGGCAACGATTCCCTGGACGGAGGCGTCGGCAGCGACACGCTCGAGGGCGGCGCGGGCGACGACACGCTGAACGGCGCCGGCGGCGTCGACACCCAGGTCGGCGGGACCGGCGACGACCTCTACCTGACGGACGACTTCAACGACGTCGTCACCGAACTCGCCGGCGAGGGCCGCGACACGCTGCAGACCACGGTCCCGAGCCTGACGCTGCCTGACAACGTCGAGGACTTCGTCTACACCAACATCATCCCCTACGACCTCGTGGGCAACGGCGGGGACAACACCATCGAGATCCGCCCCGGACCCGATGCACCGCGCGGCGTGATGGCAGGGCTGGCGGGCGACGACACGCTCGTCGGCAACGTCGGCAACGACACCCTCGACGGAGGGGTTGGTGCCGATCTCCTCATCGGTGGAGAGGGCGACGACCTCTACATCGTCGACGACGCCGGCGACGTCGTCGACGATGGCGGCCTGGAGCGCATCGCTGGCGGCGTGGACACCATCGCGTCGGCGGCCATCGACATCGACCTCAACGCCTACGCCGCGATCGAGAACGCCTTCGTCCTCGACGTCCGCAGCACCACGTCCGTCAACCTTGCAGGCACCGCCGAGGCCAATCGGCTCGTCGGCAACGACGGCACCAACGTCATCTCCGGCAGGGCAGGCGACGACCTCCTCGAGGGCCTCGGCGGCGCCGACAGCGTCTACGGCGGTGCCGGGAACGACACCGTGTCCGGCGGCGGTGGCGATGACTACGTCTGCGGCGGGGACGGCGACGACCTCATGGAGGGCCGCGACGGCAACGACGTGATGGCCGGCGGAAGCGGCGCGGACGGCATGGTCGGCGACGGCGGCGACGACGTGTTGCACGGCGGCGACGGCGACGATTCGCTACGCGGCAACGACGGTAACGACACGCTGTGTGGCCAGGGGGGCTCGGACATCCTCGTCGGCGGTGCCAACGCCGACTCGCTGAACGGGAACGACGGCGACGACACGCTCATCGGCGGCAGTGGCGCCGACACCGTGCTGGGGGCGACCGGCAACGACGACCTCGCCGGCGGCATCGACGACGACGTCCTGTTCGGCGGCGACGGCAATGACACCCTGAACGGCGACACGGGCGCCGACCGCATGTCCGGCGGCACCGGCGACGACATCTACTTCGTCGACGACGCCGGCGACGTGGTGGCCGAACGCGTCAACGGCGGCTTCGACATCGTCGTCACCAGCCTGTCGGCCTACGCGCTCGCCGGCAACGTCGAGGCGATGATCTACTTCGGCACTGGGACCTACGACCTCACCGGCAACGGGCTCGACAACGAGGTCGACGGCGGCGTGCTGAGCCAGGGCGGCACGGCGGACGGCGGCGCCGGCAACGACCTGCTGCTCGGGACCGCGTTCGCCGACACGCTGATCGGTGGCGTTGGCGCCGACACCCTCATCGGCGGCGAGGGCGACGACACCTACAGGGTCGACGACGTAGGCGACGTGGTGCTTGAGGCCGACGCTGGCCTGTCCATCGCCGGCGGAGGCGTCGACACGATCCTCACCGACGGCATCGACGTCGACCTGTCCGGTCTCCTCGACATCGAGAACGCGTCGGCAACCGACGCGACGGCCGCAGCCGACCTCATCCTCACCGGCAACGCGTTGGCCAACCTCCTGTCAGGCAACGCCGGTGCGAACCGGCTGCTGGGCAGCGACGGCGACGACACGCTCGACGGCAACGGTGGCAACGACGTCCTCGAGGGCAACGGCGGTGCCGACTCCATCGTCGGTGGCCAGGGTGACGACATCGCACTCGGCGGCGCGGAGGGCGATACCATCGAGGGCGGGGCCGGCAACGACCGACTGTCCGGACAGGCCGGTGAGGACGCGTTGAAGGGGGGCACTGGCAACGACACGCTCTTCGGGGCTTTCGGCGCCGATACGCTCAATGGCGGCGACGGTGCGGACTCGCTGATCGGCGGGACCGAGGACGACCAACTCTTCGGCGGTCAGGGCGGCGACGAGCTGTTCGGGGCAGCGGGCATCGATTTCCTCGACGGCGGCGCTGGGGCCGACACGATGAGTGGCGGCACCGGCGACGACGTGATGTTCGGCGGTGACGGCAACGATGTTCTCATCGGCGATGCCGGCGACGACGTCCTGGCTGGGGAGGCGGGGGCAGACACGCTGCGCGGCGGCCTCGGCGACGACCTCTACGTCGTCGATGACGCGGACGACCTGGTCGTCGAGTTCGCCGGCGGCGGCACCTTGGACATGGTGCTCACGTCGCTCTCCTCCTACACGCTGTCGAAACAGGTCGAGGGGCTCGCCTACGTCGGCACGGGGGCGCACGCGCTGACCGGCAACGACGCCGCCAACGACATCACCGGCAACGGCAACCTCGGCGGCTCGCTCATGGGGTTGGCGGGCGACGACACGCTGAGCGGAGCCGCTGGCGACGACACGCTGACCGGCGGCGCCGGTGCCGACGTCCTGTTCGGCGGCACCGGTGCGGACGTGTTCGACCTCGATGCGGCGGGCGAGGTCGGCATCGGTGCGGCGGCCGACATCGTCCTCGACTTCCTTCAGGGCGTGGACCTCATCGACCTGTTGGACGTCGCGAGGTTCGCGTTCGCCGGCACCGGCCCGTTCACCGGAGGCGGCGCTGAGGTGCGCTACCGCTTCGACGGCGCGAACACGGTGGTCGAGCTCGACAGCGACGCCAACGGCGTGGGCGACGGCGAGCTCGTGCTCGTCCAGCAGAACACCGACCTCACGGCGTCGGACTTCATCTTCTGACGCGAGCGTCCGCGGGACCGGGGCGACCCCTCGTCGCCTTCGGCCCCGCGCCGCGCACCCAAGGCTCCAACCTCGGCAGCGGAACGCGGTCGCATGCGCTCCTGGTCTTAGGGCGCGATGCACATGGCGTCGGTGCCATCGGTGCAGACCGGCAACGCGCCCGACCGCTCCAGCGCCGCGTTAAGTCGGCCGATGAGCCGGTCCGGCGGCAGCGGCAGCGCAAAGCGCTCGTCTATGGCGAAGTCGTCGATGGCCGCCTGAAGCACCGCCCCCTCCGCCTCGTCGGACGGCTCCAGGTAGTCGAGCGCGCGCAGCGCCGCGACGATGCGCGCATCGTCCTCCTGCGCGTCGCGATCGGAGGCCTGTGCCGTTTCCCGCGGGTCGATGATGCGTGCGGCATCGACCGCGGCGACCTCGAGGTCGCGCGCGCCCTCCGGCGCCGGCTGAGCCGGCTGAGCCTCGTCCGGCTGCGCTCGGCCCACGCCGGTGGCAACTTGCCGCGCCGCGTCGTCGTCGACAGCGGCGGTCGGCTCGGGCCCCGTCGGACGCGGGGCGGAGGCCTCGAGCTCCACCGCACGGGCACGCTCCGCCCGGTCGTCGCGGGAGGCATACGAGGTCGTGGCCGCCTGCGAGGGCGGACCCCGGTCCAGGTCGCGCTGATCGCTGGCCTCGGTTCCGCGAGCCTCGACGGTGCGAGCGGTCGCTGCACGGTCCACCGGCCGCCGCGCCTCCGCGCCGGTCGGGGACGGCGCGGCCTCCGGCGCGGCAGCGCCCTCGGTCGCAGGGGCCTGTCCCGCGGCGACATCGGCGCCCTCGCTGCCCTCACCCGCCGGGAAGCCCACATCAGGGGCGTCGGGACGGGGTGACGGGACGGGCGGCGGTCCGGCATCGACGGCAGCATCCTCGCCGTAGGGCGAGCGGCCGGCGAGCCGCTCCTCGCGGGCGTAGCGTGCGACGTCGAACGGCTCGCCGGCCGGCGGCGTGGCCCCCGCATCGCCGGGATCGCGTGGATCGAACCCCTGCTCGCGCAGCCGCTCGGCGAAGGTGCGCGCGTCGCGCTCCCCGGGCCCCGCGAGCGGCCCAGAGGCCGCCTGCTGTCCCTCCGCTCCCTGACGAAGGTCGCGGGGCGGGGACCCCGACGTGATGAGGATCTCCGGCTCGACGATGAGCCACGCGCGCCCGTCCTCGCTACGGCAGCGGAACCCGTCCACCGCCGAGCGGCCGGCCGCCGAGTCGACGTCGATGCGGTAGCCCCGGCACGGCTGCCCGCCGCTGCGGCGGATGGGGCGGTAGGTGCGCACCGCGACCTGGCCACCCTCCGGGAGGTCGAAGCGATGCACCTCGTTCGTGCGGCCGAAGTCGAGGATGGTGGACAGCCGTGCCTCCATGGCGCGCCGTTCGGCAGCGGTGAGGGGCAGGGCGGACGAAAAGGTCTGGGCGAGTGCCGCGGGGGCGGCCGACGTGGCGAGGGCCGCGACCAACGCGGCCGACACGATGTGCTTCATGCGTGCCTCCTGACGACCAACGGTCTTTCACGCGAATGCTGAGCCCTGAATGAACCGCCCTGCCGCGCGGCACAAGTGCACGCCCGCGGCGCACTCCGCGCCTGCCCGGAGCGGCGCACCGTCCCGGGAGGTCGCCGGAGCTAGGGCGATCGGGCGGTGCGACGCACCTTGGCGGACGGGCCGCGCGGCAGGTAAGCGCCGTCCCCCCTCGTCCCCACCAGCGCCCCGTCGCGCACCATCACCTTGCCGCGCAGGAGCACCGTCCGAGGCAACCCGGTCACCTCGAGCCCCTCGTAGGGCGAGTAGTCCGCCCCGTCGTGCAGGTCCGCGTGCCGGACCGTGGTGCGCGCCGCCGGGTCCCAGATCGCGATGTCCGCGTCCGACCCCACGGCGATGGTGCCCTTCCTCGGGTAGAGCCCGTACGTCTTGGCGTGGTTGGTCGACGTCAGCGCCACGAAGCGGGCCACGTCGATGCGACCCTTCGCGACACCTTCAGAGAACAGGATCGGCAGCCGCGTCTCCACGCCCGGGATGCCGTTCGGGATGTGGCGGAAGTCGCTGCGGCCGGCGGGGTTCAGCTTGCCGCGCTCGTCGTCGTAGCGGAACGGACAGTGGTCCGAGGAGAACAGGTCGAACACCCCGGCCTCGATGCCGCGCCAGATGTTCTCCCACTCCGCCTCGTCCCGCGGCGGCGGCGAGCACACGAACTTGGCACCCTCCCAGTCCATGCCCGCCAGGTCCTTGGCGGTGAGACGGATGTACTGCGGGCACGTCTCGGCGGTCACGTTCATCCCCCGCCGGCGCGCCCGCTCGATCTCCTCCACGGCGGCGCCGTTGGAGACGTGGACGATGACGATGGGCACGTCCACGACCTCGGCCAGCGTGATCGCCCGGTGCGTCGCCTCGCGCTCCACCGCCGTCGGTCGCGTCGTGGCGTGGGAGGCAGGCTCCAGCCGCCCGTCCGCCGCGTGCCGGTCGATGAGGTAGCGGATCGCGTCCTCGTTCTCGCAGTGCACCATCACGAGGGCGCCGGTGCGCCGCGCCGTGTCCATCGTGGCGAGGATCTGCGCGTCGTTCAGCCTCAGCGCCTCGTAGGTCATGAACACCTTGAAGGAGGTGTAGCCGTCGGCGACCGCGGCGGGCAGCTCCTGGCCGAGCACCGCCTCGGTGGGGTCGCTGATGATGAGGTGGAAGGAGACGTCGGTGTAGAGGTTCCCCTCCGCTTTGGCGTGGTACTCGCTGAGCGCCTCGCGCAAGGTGCGGCCGCGCTCCTGCAGGCAGAACGGGAGCACCATCGTGTTGCCGCCGAGGAGCGCCGAGCGCGTCCCCGTCTCGAACGTGTCGGCCATCGTGATGCCCTCGCCGGACGGCTGGTCGATGTGGACGTGGCTGTCGATCCCGCCGGGCAGAACCAGCCTGTCCGTGGCGTCGATCACCTCGGCGCCGGTGAGGCCGCGTCCGAGCGCTGCGACGACGCCGTCCCTGATGCCGATGTCGGCGGCGAACACGTCCGCGGCGGTCGCGACGGTGCCGTTGGCGATGACGATGTCGAAGGGACCCATGGCGTCTCCTCAGTAGCCGCGCGCGCGGTCGACCACGTGCTCCAGCGGCTCGCCGCGCTCTACACGCACGATCTGCGCCAGGATCGCGGCGACGGTGGAGCGCGGGTCGGAGATCGACGCGCAGTGCGGCGTGATGATGAGGTTCGGCGCACCCCACAGCGGGCTGTCGGCCGGCAGCGGCTCGGTGGCGAACACGTCGAGGGAGGCGCCGCGCAGCGCGCCCGAGTGCAGCGCCGCGGCGACGTCCGCCTCGACCTGCACCGCGCCGCGCCCGGCGTTGATAAGCACCGGGCCGATGGCGCTGTCGCGCGACAGCTTGGCGATGAGGTCGGCATCGAGCAGGCCGCGCGTGTCCGGTGTGTGGGGCAGCAGGCAGACGAGGACGTCCGTCGCGGCGAGGAAGTCGTCGAGGCCGCGCGCGCCGACGTGGAGCGTGACGCCGCTGCTGCGGGCCGAGCGCGACCAGCCATGCACCCGGTAGCCGAGCGCGAGGAGCACGGGCGCGGCGTGGCGCGCGAGGGTGCCGTAGCCCATCAGCCCGACGCGAACGTCCCGTGCCGACGGCTGCGGCAGCTCGCGCCACTCGCCTCCGCGCTGGTGCTCGAGGTACTCCAGGGCGCGGCGGTGGTGGGTCATCACCTGGAGCGCCACCCACTCCGTCATGCGCTGGGACAGGTCGTCCGCGACGAGGCGCACCACCGGCACGTCCGGCAAGGTCGGGTCGGCGATGAGCGCGTCGACGCCAGCGCCGCAGTTGAACACCGCCTCCAACCGAGGCAGCGCGGCGAGCGCACCGCGAGGCGGCTGCCACACGATCGCGTACCGGACCGCCTCCGGCTCGTAGTCGTCGCGACCGAGGAGCGCGGCCGGACGATCGGGCGCCATGGTGCGCCAGGCATCGAGCCACTCCTCGGTCTCGGCGGAGGACAGCGTGCCGGTGTCGTGGGTGGGAAGCATGAAGAGCGTCGTCATGTGAGTTGCTTCGCGGATCGCGCACCGCCATGCAAGTGTCGCGCCCTGCGGGGCGATTGACCGCATGCGCGCCCGACAATACCTGTCGCGCCATGGCGAAGCGTCCGATCCTCATCCTTCCCGACCCCATCCTGCGGCGGGTGGCAGCGCCCGTGTCCGTCGTCGATGAGGAGGTGCGCCGCCTCGCCAAAGACATGCTCGAAACGATGTACGAGGCACCCGGCATCGGCCTCGCCGCGCCGCAGGTCGGCGTGTCGCGCCGCATCGTGGTGTGCGACGTCGCGGTGGAGGAGGACGCCGAGCCCGCGCCCATGGTGCTCGTCAACCCTGAGATCGTCGCCGTGTCCGCGGAGGTCGCGGTCTACGAGGAGGGGTGCCTGTCGATCCCGGAGTACACCGAGGACGTGGAGCGCCCGGCGCGCGTCACCGTGCGCTACCTGGACGCCGATGGCGCGCCGCAGGAGGTCGTCGCCGAGGGGCTCCTCGCCACCTGCCTGCAGCACGAGATCGACCACCTCGACGGCGTCCTCTTCATCGACCACCTGTCGCGGCTGAAGCGCGAGCGCATCACCAAGCGCTTCCAGAAGCAGGCGCGCTTCGCTTAAGGGTCACCGCGCCCCCGTCGCGTGCGAGCGGGCGACCGGAGGCACCGATGCTCGTCAGGCCGACCATTTCCCTCGCCGCGCGGACGCGACCGGCCGCCGGGCACGCCGCGGACGCCGAGCGCACGGCAAGCGCCGTCGCCTCCACCCTCGACGCCGACCGCTGAGCGAGGCCCCGATGCGCCTCGTCTTCATGGGCACGCCCCCCTTCGCCGTGCCGACACTGATGGAGGCCGTCGGCCAGGGCCACGAGGTCGCCGCGGTCTACACGCAGCCGCCGCGGCCGGCGGGACGCGGGATGGCCGAGCGCCGCTCGGCCGTGCACGACGCGGCCGCGGCGCTGGGGATCGAGGTGCGCCACCCCGTCCGCCTCGCCGGCGAGCTGGAGCCCCTTGCGGCGCTTCAGCCCGACGCGCTGGTGGTCGTCGCCTACGGGCTCATCCTGCCGGAGCCCGTGCTCGGCGCGGCGCCGCTGGGCGCGTGGAACGTCCACGCCTCGCTCCTGCCGCGCTGGCGCGGTGCGGCGCCCATCGCCCGCGCCGTCATAGCAGGGGACTTGGAGACGGGCGTCGCCGTCATGCGCATGGAGGCCGGGCTCGACACCGGGCCAGTCGCCATGATGGAGGCGACGCCCATCGCGCCGCACGAGACCGCGGGCGACCTCGCCGAGCGGCTCGCCCGCCTCGGCGCCGACCTGATGGCGCGCGCGCTGGGGGGCCTCGAGCGCGGAGCCCTCACCGTGACGCCGCAGCCGGAGGACGGCGTGACGTACGCGCACAAGATCGACAAGGCGGAGGCCCGCATCGACTTCGCCGGCGATGCGGCCAGCGTGCGCGGCCACGTGCACGGCCTCAACCCGATGCCGGGCGCGTGGACGACGCTCGCGCTAAGCGGCCGCGAGGAGCGCCTCAAGGTGCTGCGCGTCGTGGTCGCCGAGGGGGAGGGCGAGCCCGGCACCGTCCTCGACGACGCCCTCACGGTGGCCTGCGGCGCCGGGGCGGTGCGGCTCCTCGAGGTCCAGCGCGCCGGCAAGGCACCCGTCGACGCCGCCGCCTTCCTGCGCGGCGCGTCGGTGCCGGCCGGCACGCGGCTCGGCTGACGCGCCCGCGCCGGCGATGCCGCGCTACAAGCTCGTCATCGAGTACGACGGCGCCCGGTTCGTCGGCTGGCAGCGCCAGCAGACCGGGCGCACCGTGCAGGCAGCGTTGGAGGACGCGGCGGAGGCGCTGTGCGGCGCGCCGACCCGCGTCCACGGCGCCGGCCGCACCGACGCCGGCGTGCACGCCACCGGCCAGGTCGCCCACGTCGACTTCGCACGGGCCTGGTCCGCGGACACCGTGCGCGACGCGATCAACGCGCACCTGCGGCCAGAGCCCGTCGCCGTCGTGTCCGCGGCGCAGGTCGCGGACGACTTCGACGCCCGGCACTCGGCGCGACGACGGCACTACCTCTACCGCATCGTCAATCGCCGCCCGCCGCTGGCGCTCGACCGCCTCGCCTGGCAGGTCCCCGGCGTCGTCGACGCGGACGCGATGTCGGTGGGCGCCGCGCACCTCCTTGGCAGGCACGACTTCACGACCTTCCGCGCGGCGCAGTGCCAGGCGGCGAGCCCGGTGCGCACCCTGGACCGCCTCGCGGTCCACCGCGCCGGCGACCTCGTCACGGTCAGCGCGAGCGCGCGCTCCTTCCTGCACAGCCAGGTGCGCTCGATGGTGGGCACCCTGGTCGAGGCCGGGCTCGGCCGCTGGACGCCCGACGACGTCGCCGTCGCGCTCGCCGCCCGCGCCCGGCCCGCATGTGGCCCCGTCGCCCCCGCCGCCGGCCTCATCCTGACGCGCGTCGACTATGCGTGCGTGGAGGACGGCGAGGACGGCGTGGACGGCACGGCCTCGCCCGGCGATGATCGCGCCGGCGAGGATGCGGGCTTGGGCGAGGGAACGTGATCGAGGTCGTGCTCGGCATCATCGGCGGGTCAGGGCTCTACGACATGCCGGGGCTCGACGGCACCTGGGAGGCCATCGACAGCCCGTGGGGCACGCCGTCCGACGCGGTGCTGCGCGGGCGCCTCGAAGGGACGCGCGTCGTCTTCCTGCCGCGGCACGGTCGGGGCCACGTCCTCGACCCGACGTCGATCAACTACCGAGCCAACGTCGACGTCATGAAGCGCGCCGGTGTGACCGACCTCGTCTCGCTGTCGGCCTGCGGCTCCCTGCGCGAGGACCTGTCACCCGGCACCTTCGTCATCGTCGACCAGTTCATCGACCGCACCTTCGCGCGCGCCAAGACCTTCTTCGGCACGGGCTGCGTCGCCCACGTGTCGATGGCGCATCCGGTGAGCCGCGACCTTGGCGACCGCCTCGAGGCGGCGGCGGAGGCGGTGTCGGTGCCGCTGCACCGCGGTGGCACGTACCTTGCCATGGAGGGTCCGCAGTTCTCCTCACTCGCCGAGTCGCACCTTTATCGCCGGTGGGGGGCGGACGTCATCGGGATGACCAACATGCCTGAGGCCAAGCTCGCGCGGGAGGCGGAGATCGCCTACGCCACTGTCGCCATGGTGACCGACTTCGATTCCTGGCATCCGGATCACGGCGAGGTGGACATCACCGACATCCTTGCCACCATGCGGGCGAACTCGAGCGCCGCGCAGGCGCTCGTGCGTGCCCTTGCGGCAGGGACGCCGGACGTGCGCGAGCCGTGCTCCTTTGGATCGGACACCGCGCTGGAGCACGCGATCATCACCGCGCCCGAGGCGCGCGACCCTGCGCTCCTCGCCAAGCTCGCCGCGGTCGCTGGCCGCGTCCTGCACCGCTGAGCCCGGTGCGACCCGTCGGGCGAAGGGATTGTCGACGGGACGCAGGCGGGCCGCGGCCCGGCTCGCGGCTCGTCCCATGAGCACCGGCGCGGACCTACGCAACCTCGTGCGCTCGATCCCGGACCATCCGAAGCCCGGCATCGTCTTCCGCGACGTCACCACGCTGTTCGGCGACGCGGCCGGCTTCGCCCGCACCGTGACCCTCATCTGCGAGCACGCCACGGGCCGCCCCATCGACCTCGTCGCCGGGATCGACGCGCGCGGCTTCATCCTCGGCGGTGCCGTCGCCACGACGATGGGGCTCGGCTTCGTCCCCATCCGCAAGCGTGGCAAGCTGCCGGCCAAGGTGTTCCGCGAGCCCTACGCGCTGGAGTACGGCAACGACGAGGTCGAGATCCATCAGGACGCGGTGCCGCCCGGCGCGCGCGTCCTCCTCCTCGACGACCTCGTCGCCACGGGCGGCACGGCGCTCGCCGCGATCCGCCTCGTGGAACGTGCCGGCGGCGAGGTGCCGCTGGCCGCCTTCGCCATCGACCTGCCGGACCTTGGCGGAGCGGCGCTGCTGCGCGCGGCGGGCACCGAGGTGTTCGCGGTGATGGCGTTCGAGGGCCACTGACCTCTCCACCCGACCCTGGCCCGGCCTGTTCCACGAGCTTTCGTCTAGCAGGTATGGTGGGTGCCTCGTCGCTTGCACGGGGCTGACCGCGGCAGTAACGTGCGCCATCGCCGTTTCATGTTGATGGGTGAACGATGGCAGTCAGTTATGCACTGCGCAGTTACTGGTGCGCCAGCCGCATGGTCAACGCGCTGACGCCACGCGTCGCGGTGCGTTACTTGAACCCCCGCATCCGGTGGGCGGCCGACGAGCACGAGCGGCGGCTTCTCATGGGCCTCAGGGATCGCGTCCAGGCGGACGAGCGGGCGACGTTCGAGCCGATCGTCCTGCCGCTGCCCCGCCCCGCGGCGCTGGAGGATGCCGCCGCCCGCTGAGGCACGTCCTGTGGTGGTCAGCCGAGGCCGTGCTGCAGCGCGTGGCCGTGCAGCGCGAGGCTCGCCGCGACCGCGACGTTGAGGCTGTCGACGCCGTCGGCGATGCGGATCGCGAGCGGCGTCGCGGCCTGGATCATGGCCTCCGGCAGGCCGGCGCCCTCGGTGCCCAGCAGGAACGCCGAGCGCGGCGCGAGGCCGGTGCGGCCGACCGCGGCGTCCGCCCGGGGCGTCAGCGCGTAGGCGGTGATGCCGGCAGCGGCGAGTGCGGGCACGAGGTCGTTCGGCGCGTCGTAGGTCGGCAACATGAGCGGAGCGCCGGCACCCACGCGGATCGCCTTGCGGTAGAACGGGTGCGCGGTGCCGGCGTCCACCGCGACGCCGACCGCACCGAACGCCGCCGCGCTGCGGTAGATCCCGCCGACGTTGTCGTGGTTCGCGAGGCCGATGAGGACCGGGAGCCGCAACGGTCCGGGCGGCAGCGCCGACAGCGGCACGCGCGCCGGCACCCGCCCCGCCGCGAGGATCCCCCTGTGCAGCGCGAAGCCGGCGATGGCATCAAGCACGTCCTGCGGCGCCACATAGAGCGGCGCCGTGCCGCGCGCTGCGAGCACCGGCAGGCGCGCCGCGCGCGTCTCCTCGACGAGGATCGCGAGCGTCTCCAGCGACGAGCGGGTGAGGAGGACGGTCAGCACCGACAGCCCCTCGGCGATGAAGACGCCGTCGCGGCCGATGCGGTCGCGCTCGCGCACGTCCCGGAACAGGGCGACGACGGGGTCGTCCGGGTCCGCGACGCGCCGCGCGGGCGATGGGATCACCCGGTCTCGAGCTCCTCGCGCTTCATCTCGAGCTCGAGCCAGCGCTCCTCGCCGACGTCGCGCTCGGCCTGGGCGGCGGCGAGCTCGTCGGTGAGCCGCGCGAAGCGTGCCGGGTCGCGCGCGTAAAGGTTCGCGTCCGCGAGGGCGTCGGAGAGGGATGCGATGGTGCGCCCCAGGGCCTCGATCCGAGCCGGCAGGGTGTCCAGGTCGTGCTTCTCGCGGAACGAGAGCTTGCGCTGGACGGGCCGAGGCGCCCCCCGCACCGGCTTGCGCGCTCGCTCGGCGGGGGCGGGCGGTGCCGCGGCGGCCATGACGCCCACGGGCGCCTCGCCGCGCTGGGCCAGCATGTCGGACCAGCCGCCGGCGTACTCGGTCCACCGGCCGTCCCCCTCCGCCACGACGGTCGTCGTCACCGTGCGGTCGAGGAAGTCGCGGTCGTGGCTCACCAGGATCACCGTGGAGTCGGTGTCGGCGATGACCTCGGCGAGGAGGTCCAGCGTCTCGAGGTCGAGGTCGTTGGTGGGCTCGTCGAGGACGAGGACGTTGGACGGCATCGCGAATGCGCGCGCAAGGAGGACGCGGGCGCGCTCGCCGCCCGACAGCGCCCCCACCGGCGTGTTGAACTGCTCGGGCGCGAACAGGAAGTCCTTGAGGTAGCCCGCCACGTGCCGCGAGGCGCCGCCGACGGTCACCGTGTCCGTGCCCGCCGGGCTGACCGCGCGGCGCAGCGGCTCGTCCGGATCGAGCGCCGCGCGACGCTGGTCGATGAGGTTGACCTTGAGGTCCGTGCCGAACGCCACGGTCCCCGCGTCGGGCGCGAGGCGACCGAGGAGCAGGTTGACGAGCGTCGTCTTGCCCACCCCGTTGGGGCCGACGATGCCGAGCCGGTCGCCCCGCATCACCGTGAGCGACAGGTCGCGCACGAGGGTCCGCTCGCCGAACGACTTGATCAGCCCCTCCGCCACCACGAGCCGGCGGCCGGAGCGCTCGGCGTCGGCGAGGCGCATCTCGGCGAGCCCGGTGCGCCCCCGCGCCTCGCGACGCTCGGCGCGCAGCGCCTGCAGCTTGTGGAGGCGCCCCATGTTGCGCTTGCGCCGCGCGGTGACGCCGTAGCGCACCCACGCCTCCTCCGCGGCGATCGTCTTGTCGAGGCGCCGGCGCTCCTCGTCCTCCGCGGCGAGGAGCTGGTCGCGCCAGTCCTCGAAGGCGTCGAACCCGCGGTCCATGCGGTGGGTGCGCCCGCGGTCGAGCCAGACGACGGCGGTGGACAGCGCGTCGAGGAACGCGCGGTCGTGGCTGATGAGGACGAGCGCCTTGCGGCGCGCCCTCAGCGTCGCCTCGAGCCAGGCGATGGCGGCGATGTCGAGGTGGTTGGTCGGCTCGTCGAGGAGGAGGACGTCGGGGTCGGGCGCCAGCGCGTGGGCGAGCGCGGCGCGGCGCACCTCGCCGCCGGACATCGGCCCCGGCGGCGCGTCCGGGTCGAGCCCGAGCGCCTCGAGCGTCGCGCGGACGGCGTGCGGGTCGTCGCCCGGCGCGAGCCCCGTCGTCACGTAGTCCCCGACGCTCGCGTGGGCGGAGAGGTCCGGCTCCTGCGCCAGGTAGCGCACGGTGGCGTCCGGCTGCAGGAAGCGCCGCCCGCCGTCCGCCTCGACCATCCCTGCGGCGATCCTGAGGAGCGTCGACTTGCCGGACCCGTTGCGTCCGACGAGGGCGATGCGATCGCCCGCCCCAAGCTGGAGCGAGGCCTCGGTGAGGAGCGGCGTCCCGCCGAAGGTAAGCGAGACGTCCTGCAAGGTGAGGAGGGGAGGCCGAGCCATTCACGTGGCTTAGGCACGCCGCGAGCGCGCGACAAGTCCACGTCGCAGGAGGCGGCTCGCGGCATGCGGACGCTCGGGCGAGCTTCCGGCACCGATGCGCTGCGCGGGGACGGCGCGGCGCTCCCGCGCTTGACAGCGCCCCAGCACCCTTACCATGAACGCCAACGGAGCCGTCCGCAGGCGGGCGAGGGGGAACCATGGCCAAGCACACGCTCGCCGCGCTCGTCGCCGGTGTCCTCATCGCGGCCTCGGCGGCCCCCGCGCTCAGCGCGACCGCGCTGCGGGTCACCCTCCAGCTTCCGTTGGAGTCGCACCTCGGCCAGAACCTCCTCCTGTTCAAGGAAGAGGTGGAGGCGCTGTCGGAGGGCGAGGTCACCGTCGAGATCGTCGACGGCGCCGAACTCTCCTCGGACAGCGAGCTCCCGGAGGCGGTGGGGTCCGGTCGGATCGAGATGGGCGTCGCCCCGCTCGCCCGCTATGCCGACGAGGTGCCGGCCGTCGGCGTGTTCGCCATGCCGTTCCTGCTCGACACGCAGGAAAAGGTCCGTGCCACGGTGGCGCACGATTCAGAGGTTCGGCGCGTCCTCGAGGAGGCGATCGCCGACACCGGCGCGAAGGTCCTGTGGTGGCAGGCCTACGGTTCGACGGTCCTGTTGTCCGACGGTGGCCCCATCGCGACGCCGGCCGACATGGATGGCAAGACAGTCCGCGTGTTCAGCCGGTGGCTCGGCGAGTGGGTCGAGGCCGTCGGCGGTGCGCCGAGGCTCACCTCGGGGTCCGAGCAGTTGCTCGCCTATGAGCGTGGCACCGTCGACGTCGGCATGACGGGCGTCTCCAGCGTCTTGGCGCGCTCGCTGTGGGACGTGATGGACACGATCACCCGCCTCGACGTCGCCGCCATCGAGTTCGTCGTCGTCGTCAACACGGACTTCTGGGAGGGCCTCACCGAGCAGGAGCAGCTCTGGATCAACGAGGCCGCGACCCGCGCCGAGACGTCCCTACGCGACGCCATCGCCGCCATCGAGGAGGAGGCCTTCGCCCAGGCCGAGGCCAACGGGATGACGATCTACGACCCCAACCCCGAGGAGGTCGAGGCCTGGCGCGAGGCCTCCCGCTCGGTCGTCGACGCGTGGCTCGAGGAGGCCGGCGCGCTCGGCCGACAGGTCTACGAGGCGGCACGGAATTTCTAGCAGGGTGTTGAAGGAAATGCGCGGAGGCACGGGCGGCGTGTGTCTCCACGTGAGGTTCTTTGCTCGAGCCGGAGGGGACAGGCTGTCGCGTCGGGCAGGGGCCAGTCGAACTTGCGCGGCACCGGATGGGAGGCGCTGCCTGCGGCCATCGACGAGGCCTCGCGCCTTGACTGCACCGAGGTCCTGCTGAGCGAGAGGCGCGAGGACCGCATCGCCTTCCTCACGCGCTCTTCGGCCTGCTTCGCCGTCACGGCGGAGCGCGTCAGGACCGACGACGGTTCCGCCCGTCGAAGCTTCGCCTTCCGCGACGCGTCGAGGGCCGACAGCCGTGCACGGTGAGCGGACGAGAAATCCATACGGCGGGACGGCGTGCCAGCCAGCGGAGGGAGGGTCGCGACCCTCCCTCCGCTGGCTTGGCTCAACGCACCACGTGGACGATGCGGCGCGAGGACGGCTCCACCAGCACCGGCGTGCCGTTGATGTTGACGTAGCGGTACTCCGACTGGGGCACCTCGTAGAGCGTCACCTCGGCGGGCACGCCGGCGCCGACCACCGCCTCGCCCTCGAGGTAGACCGGCTCGCGCGGGTTCTGCCTGACGTAGACGACCTGGTCATCCGAGACGTCGAACGTCTGCGAGCCCGCCACCGCTCCGCTGCGCGCGCCCTCTCCGGCACCCTCGAACCCCCCCGTGACCGCTCCGACGGTGCCCCCGATCAACGCGCCGGTGATGGCGCCCGCGGTGTTGCCCACGGCGTCGATGGTGTTCGCCGCGATGGACGGGACGAGCCCGCGCTCCTGCTCGACGACGACGGTGCCCGCCCGGCCCGGCACCACGAGGTACTGCGCGTAGGAGTAGCCGGTGGCGCTGCCGTAGCTGACCTCGCACCAGGGGGCGCCCTCGACGCAGCCGTTGATGACGACGTCCTCGCCCTCGGGAATGGTCGTGATGACGGCGTAGTTGCTGCCGGGCCCCTCACGAAGGTTGAGGTCCGTCGTCACCGCGCCGGCGGTTTGCGCGAGCGCCGCGGCGGGGACGAAGGCGGCGGCAAGGATCGCGCCGCGGATGCCCTGATTGCCCATCGTAACCTCCTAGGTTGAGCGACGGGAAAACCAAGGCGGAGCCACGTTGGTTCCCAACGCCTGTGACGTCGCGTCCGCAACGGGGGTTCGCCGGCAGGGACCACACGCCCGGTCAGGGCTCCAGCTCGGTGTCCCAATACAAGAAGTCGAGCCAGCTCTCGTGGAGGTAGTTCGGTGGGAACAGCCGCCCGTTGTTGTGCAGGTCTTGCACGGTGGGACGGTACGGGTGTTGGCGCGGAAACATCTCCGCCACACGGCAGCTCTTGTTCCCCTTCCTAAGGTTGCAAGGCGAGCAGGCGGTGACGACGTTGTCCCACGTCGTGAGCCCGCCCCTCGAGCGGGGGACGAGGTGGTCGAAGGTGAGGTCCTCGAGCGCGCTGCAGTACTGGCACTCGAACCGGTCTCGCAGGAACACGTTGAACCGGGTGAAGGCCGGGAACCGCGCCGGACGGATGTACGTCTTGAGTGAGACGACCGACGGCAGCCGCATGCGAAAGGACGGGCTGCGGACCTCCGCGGCGTACTCTGAGACGATGTTGACGCGGTCGAGGAACACCGCCTTGATGGCGTCCTGCCAGGACCACAGGGAGAGCGGGTAGTAGCTTAGCGGCCGGTAGTCCGCGTTCAGCACCAGCGTGGCGTGCGCATCGGGATGCACCGCGATCGTCAACCGACTAGCTCCGTCTTCCTTGATTCGCGGTGCAGCTCAAGCCACGCCTTATCGTGCGCCAACGTGACGGTCTTGTGAAGCCCATGGCACGTTCCCGTTGATGCGGTTCAAGGTTTCTCGCTCGTCGGCAGGTGCCGACGCAGGTGATCGCCGGCCATGCTGAGGCCCTCCTGATCGATGCCATGGGCAAGGCCGGGACGGAAGTGCCACTCGACCGGCACCCCGGCTCCGCCGAGCGACTGGGCCGCCTGCAGCGTGAAGGCAGCGGGCAAGAGCTCGTCGTGCGTGCCGTGGATCAGGAGCGTCGGCGCGGGCTGCAGGTCCCGTGGCTCCTCTTCGGCGCACAGCCCTGAGAAGCCCACCACTGCCGCCACCGGCCGCGGCCTGCGGTAGGCGACGTGGAGCGCCATCATCGTGCCCTGGCTGAAGCCGACCAGCGCGAGGTCGGCGTCGGCGAGCCCGTAGCGCGCGAGCTCGGTGTCGAGGAAGCGGTCGAGCGCCGGCGCAGCGGCGGCGACGCCGCGACGGTACTCGGCGGGATCACGCATGGTGAGCGGGAACCATTCGCGCCCGCCCATCGACGTCACGCCCGGCGCGTCGGGGGACAGGAACTGGGCGTCCGGCAGCGCGCGGGCGAACACGTCGGCAAGCGCGATGAGGTCGGAGCCGTCGGCGCCGTAGCCGTGCACGAACACCACGAGGTGGCGTGGCGGGCGGCCGGAGCGCGGCGGCTTGCGCGGTCCCGACAGGGTCACAGCGGCGCGCCCTCGGGCACCGCCGTCTGCCCGACCGTGGTCGCCGGACGGTCGAGCCGGTAGACCGCCCACATCAGCCGTGCCGCCGTGGAGCGGTCCGGCGACCAGCGCGCGGCGATGGCGTCGAGCGCGTCGGGCGCCGGCTCCTCACCGAGCCCGAGGGCACGCTGGGCGCCGCGCCGCACAGCGAGGTCGCCCACCGGGAAGACGTCCGGATGGCCGGCGCAGAACATGAGGTAGAGGTCCGCGCTCCAGCGCCCGATGCCGCGGATCGCCTCGAGGCTGGTCCGTGCCTCCTCGGCGGGCAGCTCGGCGAGCGCTGCAAGGTCGAGCCCGCCGGCGACGGCCCCGGCGACGGCGCGGAACGTCGCCGCCTTCTGCCTCGACAAGCCCGCCGCGCGCAGCACCCCGTCGTCCGCGGTGAGGATTGCCTCCGCGGTGAGCGGATCGAAGGCGCGGCAGACCTTGGCGTAGACCGCGGCAGCCGACTGGGTCGAGAGCTGCTGGCCCGCCACGATGCGGCACATCCCCGCGAAGTCGGCGTCGAACAGGCGCAACGGCACGTCCTCGACGCCCGCGCGCGCGGCGGCGAGGAGCGGGTCGGCGGCGCCGAGGCGATCGAGCGCTGCTGCGATGTCCGCCTCGGTGCGTATCCGATCCATGGGGCGGACCCTCGCAGGGCGCGTGGGCCTGCGCAAGGCGCGTGGGCCTGCGCAAGGCGCCAAACGCCCGCGGAACGCTCGGCCCGTCGTGGCCACGGGCCGTGGCCTCGGGCAGTGTCGCCCCATGCTGCGCTTCGCACCGAGCCCCAACGGCCCGCTCCACCTCGGCCACGCGCTGTCGGCGCTCGCCAACGAGAGGATGGCCGCCGCCGTGGGTCGACCGCTGACCCTGCGCATGGAGGACATCGACACGGCGCGCTGCCGGCCGCAGTACACGGCCGCCATCCTCGCCGACCTCGAATGGCTCGGCATCGCCTGGATGCCGCCCCTGGTGCGGCAGAGCGAGCGGTTCGCGCACTACCACGACGCGCTCGACGCGCTGGCGCGCCGCGGCCTCGTGGCGCCCTCGTTCGCGACGCGGCGCGAGGTCGCCGACCACGCGCGCCGGGTTGGGGTACCGCGCGATCCCAACGGCGCACCGCGCTTTCCCGGTGACGCAGCGGTGATCGGCGAGGCCGAGGCGGCCCGGCGTCGCCGCACCGGCGAGCCCGCAGCCTGGCGGCTTGTGATGGCCCGGGCCGCGGCACTGACGGGCGAGGCTGGCTGGACCGAGGTCGACGAGGATGGACGCAACCCGCGCACCGTCGCCGGCGACGCGCTCGCGTGGGGCGACGTCATCCTCGCCCGCAAGGAGGTGCCGACGAGCTACCACCTCGCCGCGGTGGTGGACGACGGCGCGGACGGCGCGACGCACGTGGTGCGTGGCGCAGACCTGTTCGCCGCCACGGCGGTCCATCGCGTCCTGCAGCGCCTGCTCGATCTGTCGGCACCACTTTATCGTCACCACGGCCTGGTGTTCGGGCCGGACGGCCGCAAGCTGTCGAAGTCGAACGGGGCGACCAGCTTGGCAGCCCTGCGCGAGGCCGGTGTCGGACCGGACGAGGTCCGGCGCACCGCGCTCGCCGCCGAGGTGCGCGCGCACCTCGCCGCGCCAACGCCCCGCGAACGCTGCTGAGGCAACCGGCGCCGAAGCCGTCACGGCGCCGGGACGGTTTGCGCAGGCTGCGTCGTTCCGTAAGAAGGAGCCGTCGTTCCATGGAGCACGCCGATGCCCTCACTCCTCCTCCTCGCCGGTGATGGCATCGGGCCCGAGATCACGGACGCCACGAAGCGCGTGATCGAGCACTTCAACACTGCGGGTGCCGGGTTCGAACTCGTCGAGGGGCTCGTCGGCGGCGCCGCCTATGATGCGGTGGGAACGCCCTTCCCCGAGGAGACGCTGCAGAAGGCGGAGGCGACCGACGCGATCCTGTTCGCCGCGGTCGGCGGGCCGCAGTACGACCACCTCGCCTACGACGAGCGGCCGGAGGCCGGGCTCCTCGGCCTGCGCAAGCACTTCGACCTGTTCGCCAACATCCGCCCGGCCATCGTCTACCCGGCGCTCGCCGACGCCTCGTCGCTGAAGCGGGAGGTGGTGGAGGGGCTCGACATCATCATCCTGCGCGAGCTCACCGGTGGGGTGTACTTCGGTGAGCCGAAGACCATCGAGGACATCGGCAATGGCCAGAAGCGCGCCGTCGATACCCAGGTCTACGACACCTTCGAGATCGAGCGCATCGCCCGCGCCGCCTTCGACCTCGCCCGCGCGCGGCGCGGCAAGGTGACGTCCATGGAGAAGCGCAACGTCATGAAGACGGGCGTCCTGTGGCGCGAGGTGGTCGAGGCGACGCACCGCCAGGGCTACGAGGACGTGGCGCTCGACCACATGCTCGCCGACGCCGGGGCGATGCAGCTCGTGCGCGACCCCAAGCAGTTCGACGTCGTGGTGACGGACAACCTGTTCGGCGACATGCTGTCGGACGTCGCCGCCCAGCTCACAGGCTCGCTCGGGATGCTGCCGTCCGCCTCGCTCGGCGCGGTCGACGAGCGCACCGGCCGGCGCCGCGCGATGTACGAGCCCGTGCACGGCTCCGCGCCGGACATCGCGGGGCGCGGCATCGCCAACCCCATCGCGATGATCGCCTCGTTCGGCATGGCGCTGCAGTACTCCTTCGCCATGCTGGACGAGGCTCGCGCGCTGGACGCCGCCATCGCCGCGGCGCTCGAGGATGGCGTGCGCACCGCCGACATCGCCGCGGGCGGCCCGTCGGTCGACACCAAGGGGATGACCGACGCCATCCTCGCCCATCTCCAGCGCGCCGCCTGATGCAGGGCGTCGCCCTCGGCGTGCTGCTCGCGCTCGGTTTCGTCACCGTCGCCTCCGCCCAGTCGTTCGACGACGTGCGGTGGCAGTACCGCCCGCTCCTCGTCTTCGCGCCGCCGGGAAGCGAGGCCAGGGTGCGCCAGCTCGACCTGTTGACGGCGGACGAGGCGCTGGTGCGCGACCTGCGCCTCGCCGTCTACCTCATCGAGCCGCGCCGCATCGAGGCCCGCCTCGGCGCACCGAAGATCGGCACCGATGCGGCAACCCTGCGCCGTCGCTTCGGCGTGCCGGCCGGCGCCTTCCGCGCCGTGCTCGTCGGCCTCGACGGCAGCGCCAAGCTCACCGCGCGCGAGCCCATCGCGCTGGAGCGGCTCGAGGCGACGATCAACGCGATGCCCATGCGCCGGCGCGAGCTGCGCCAGCGCAGCCCGGCGGGCTGATGGCGGCGGACGTCGCCGCGCTGCAACCGATCGCTCCCTGACTTTCTCCATACGGGGACCGGCCGCTGCAGCGGCGGCCCTGCGAAGGTGCCCATGGCCCTCAACGACAACGCCCGCGGCGCCCTCATGATGTCGGTCGCCATGGTCGGCTTCGCCGTCAACGACGCGCTAATGAAGCTCGCGTTCGAGGCCGTCCCCCTGGGCCAGGGCCTCCTCGTGCGCGGCATCGTGGCGGCGATCCTGGTCGCGCTCATCGCGCACCGCGCGGGCGCGCTGGCGTTCCGGCCGAACCGGCGCGAGGCGGCCGCGCTCAGCCTCCGCATGCTCGGCGAGATCGGTGGGGTGCTGACCTTCCTGACGGCGCTCCAGCGCCTGCCCCTCGCCGAGGCGAGCGCCATCCTCCAGGCGACCCCGCTCGCGGTGACGATGGCCGCTGCGCTGTTGCTGTCCGAGCCCGTCGGATGGCGGCGCTGGTCGGCCATCGTGGTGGGCTTCGTCGGCGTCCTCGTCATGGTTCGGCCGGGCGGCGAGGCGTTCACCTGGTGGACGCTGCTGCCCGTCGCGACCGTCGCCTGCGTCACAGTGCGCGACCTGGCGACCCGGACGATGAGCCGGGCGACGCCGAGCCTCTTCGCGGCGACGACCACGGCGGTCGGGGTGACGCTTGCGGGCATGTTGGTGATGCCGTTCGATGAGCCGGCTCCGTGGACGGGCACGGCGTTCGCCGCGTGCGTCGGCGCCGGGCTCGCCTCGGTGGTCGGCTACATCCTCATCGTGAGCGCCATACGCATCGGCGACGTGTCGACCGTGGCGCCGTTCCGCTACACGGTGCTCCTGTACGCGCTGATCCTCGGCTACCTGGTGTTCGGCGAGGTGCCGGATGGTGCGACGCTCCTCGGCGCCGCCATCATCGTCGCGGCCGGGCTCTACACCTTGTGGCGCGAGCAGGTGCTGGGTCGCCGCCGCATCGCCGCCACCGCCCCGACGCGACCGACGGCGGACGCCGAGCCGGACGCGTAGCCGGTGGAGCCAACCCCGCAGCCGCGCAAGGCGCTCCCATGTCCAACGCCCTCGTGCCCGAGTTCGCCGTCAGCGACTGGCAACGCAGCTTGACGTTCTACGCCCGGCTGGGGTTCGAAACTGCCTACACGCGGCCCGAGGAGGGCTTTGCCTTCCTCCGCCTCGGCGAGGCAGAGCTGATGATCGATGAGATCGGGCTCGGCCGCACCTTCGATGAAGGGCACGCACCGACCGACTACCCGTTCGGACGGGGCGTGAACCTGCAGATCCGTGTGCCCTGCGTCGCGCCGCTCGTCGCGGCACTCAGCGCCAAAGGCATCGCGTTGTTCCTGCCCTTGGAGGACCGCTGGTACCGCGTCGGCGAGGAGGAGGCCGGCAACCGCCAGTTCGTCGTCGCAGACCCTGACGGCTACCTGCTACGCTTCGTCGAGGAGCTCGGCCGCCGACCGGCAGCGCCACGCGGCGGTCCCTAGAGCATCCGGTAGGCCGGCAGCGTGAGGAAGGGGGCGAGGTCGTCCGCGGTGGAGAGGTCGCGGAAGAGCGCGATCGCCTCGTCGAAGCGACCACCGTCGTAGACCTCCGCGCCGACCTCCTCGCGCACCGTCGTCATCTCCTCGGTAAGGCAGCGGTCGAACAGCGCGCGGTCCACCGTCTGCCCGTCGGCGAGCGTCGCGCCGTACTTCAGCCACTGCCACAGCTGCGAGCGCGAGATCTCCGCCGTCGCCGCGTCCTCCATTAGGTTGTAGAGCGGCACCGCCCCGCGCCCGCGCAGCCACGCCTCGATGTACTGGACGCCGACGCGGATGCAGTCGCGCACGCCGGCCTCCGTCTTGTCGCCCTCGTGCACCTCGAGGAGCTCCCCCTGGCCGACGTCGACGTCGTCGCGCTGGCGGTCGACCTGGTTGGGCTCGGGCATCACGCGGTTGAACACCTCCATGGCGACGGGCACCAGGTCGGGGTGCGCCACCCACGTGCCGTCGTGCCCGTCCATCGCCTCGCGCTCCTTGTCGGCGCGCACCTTCTCGAGCGCCTCGGCGTTCGCCGCCTCGTCGCGCCGGCTCGGGATCTGCGCGGCCATGCCGCCCATGGCGAAGGCGCCGCGCCGGTGGCACTGCTTGATGAGGAGGAGCGAGTAGGCCCGCAGGAAGGCCCTGCCCATCACCACCTGGCTGCGGTCCGGCAGCACGAACTCGGGCTTGGCCTGCAGCGTCTTGATGAACGAGAAGATGTAGTCCCAGCGACCGCAGTTCAGCCCGACGATGTGGTCGCGCAGGGCGTAGAGGATCTCGTCCATCTGGAACGCCGCGGGCAGCGTCTCGATGAGGATCGTGGCCTTGATGGTGCCCAGGGGGATCCCGAGCGCCTCCTGCGCGTGGACGAACACGTCGTTCCACAGCGCCGCCTCGCGATGGGACTCGAGCTTGGGAAGGTAGAAGTAGGGCCCGGTCCCAGCGTCGATCTGACGCTTGGCGTTGTGGAAGAGGTAGAGCCCGAAGTCGACCAGTGACCCCGACATCACCTCGCCGTCGACGAGGATGTGCTCCTCCGGCAAGTGCCAGCCGCGCGGGCGCACCAGGAGGACGGCGGGAGTGTCCGACAGCTTGTAGTCGCGGCCGCGCTCGTCGGTGAAGTCGATGGCGCCGGCCCAGCGGTCCATGAGGTTGACCTGGCCGTCCATCAGGTTGGCCCAGGTGGGCGAGGAGGCGTCCTCGAAGTCGGCCATGAAGACCTTGGCGCCGCAGTTGAGCGCGTTGACGATCATCTTGCGGTCGACGGGTCCGGTGATCTCCACGCGCCGGTCCTGGAGGTCGGCGGGGATCGGCGCGACGGTCCAGTCCCCCTCGCGGATCGAGGCGGTCTCGGGGTCGAAGTCGGGCAGCGCGCCGGCGTCGAACTCGGCTTGGCGGGCCCGGCGGGCGGCGAGGAGCTCAGCGCGGCGCTGCTGGAAGGCGCGGTGCAGTCCTGCGAGGAAGGCGAGCGCGTCGTCCGTCAGCACCTTGTCGTAGCGCGGCTTCATCTCGCCAGTGATCTCGACACCTTCGGCCACGTCGTCCCCCGTTCCGTCGTTCCAACGCCGTCGGCGCGCGGTATGCCACGGATCGAAGGCAAGGCCACGCCTTTTGCGCCGGCGGTCCGACCCTACCTGCGGGGCATGGCCGACCCCATGCTGACCTTGACCCCCGAGGGCCTGTACTGCCCCGCCGGCGGCTTCCACATCGACCCGGTGCGCGCCGTCCCGCGTGCCGTCATCACCCACGGGCACGCCGACCACGCCCGTCCCGGCCACGGCGCGGTGCTCGCGACGCCCGAGACGCTCGCGATCATGGCGGTGCGCTACGGCGACGCCTTCACGGCGGCGCGCCAGCCCTCGCCCTACGGCGCGACCGTCACCGTGGGGGACGTCGGCGTGACCCTGCACCCCGCCGGCCACGTGCTCGGCTCGGCGCAGGTGCTGATGGAGCGGCCCGGCTGCCGTGCCGTGGTGTCGGGGGACTACAAGCGGCAGGGCGATCCGACCTGCGCGCCCTTCGAGCTGGTGCGCTGCGACCTGTTCGTCACGGAGGCGACGTTCGGCCTGCCGGTGTTCCGCCACCCGGAGGCGGCCGACGAGGTGGCGACGCTCCTTGAGTCCCTCGCGCTGTTCCCGGAGCGGCCTCACCTCGTCGGCGCCTATGCCCTCGGCAAGGCGCAGCGCGTCCTGGCGCTGCTCCGCGCCGCGGGCTACGACCGGCCGATCTACCTGCACGGCGCGCTGGAGCGGCTCACGCGCCACTATGCCGAGGCGGGGCTCCCGCTCGGCGAGCTCGTCCCGGTCCGTGACGTGGACCGCAAGGCGCTCGCCGGCGAGGTCGTGCTGTGCCCGCCGGCGTCGTTGTCGGACCGCTGGGCGCAGCGCTTCGGCGATGCGGTCACCGCCTTTGCCTCCGGCTGGATGCGCGTGCGGGCGAGGGCGCGTCAGCGCGGCGTGGAGCTGCCCCTCGTCATCTCAGACCATGCGGACTGGGAGGACCTGTGCACCACGGTCGTGGAGACGGGTGCCTCGCAGGTGTGGGTGACGCACGGTCAGGAGGACGCGTTGTGCCACTGGGCAAGGACGCAGGGCATCGACGCGCGGCCGCTCCACCTCATCGGCTACGGCGAGGAGGACGACGCCGAGACCCTTCCCGCGGACGCAGCCTGACCGCCTTCCTCCAGCACCCGTCGCGTCGCGCCGGGTGGTGCGGCTACTGCGTCGCGTAGACGATCTTGGCGATCCACTCGATCTCGTTCGCGGGGAACGCCGCGTCGGGATGCTCGGGGTTCACCGCGTGGAACTCGTAGTCGGTCGCCCGACGGGACTTCAGCACCTTCGCGACCACCTCGCCGTTGGACAGTCGCACGATCACACGGTCGCCCACCGCAATCTTCGCGTTCGGCGCCACGAAGAGCACGTCGCCGTCGCGGTAGAGCGGCTCCATCGAGGCCCCCGCCACCGACAACGCGTAGAGCGGCTCGTGGCGCCGGTCCGGGAAGTTGATGATGCGCTGCGGCTTCGGCAGCAGGATCGGTTCGTCGCGAACGCCTTCGGCGAACCCCGCACGGGCCTCGCCGATCAGGGGGACGGCGAGGCCCCCTGGGGCGAAGGCGTCGGAGCGCTCCCCGAACAGCTCCCCGATGGACGTGTTGGTTGCCCTCAACACCTTCGCGATGGACTCGGTCGACGGCCAGCGCGGCCGCCCGTCCGGTGCGAACCGCTTGCTCCTGTTGAACGTCGTGGGGTCGAGCCCCGCGCGGCGCGCCAGGCCAGATGCGGACAATCCGATCCTGGCGGCGAGGCCGTCGATCGCCCCCCAAACATCGTCGTGTGCGATCACCGTCCCGCCTCCTTCCAACCGAACGACCGCGGGACGGCCGGGGGACGGCCGGGTCGTTCCGCGCCAAACGCCCGCCCTTGGCGGCATCGGCGCAGCGCAATATGCTGCGGCAACAACTCAGCGACGGCGCGGGGGATAACATAGTTTCGCGGGCAACGGAACCGGAGGGGCTCCGAGCATCTGCTGCCGCTGCCGATGGTTCAGCGGACCCCGTGGAGGCCTCGGTCTTCAAGGTGTTGCGTCGCCGCGAGCTCGATGCGTTCCTGACGCACGGTCGGTTCGACGGGTCGGAGGACGATCGCCGCGATGGCTTCGTGCACCTGTCGACCAGGGACCAACTCGATGGCACGGTCGCCAAGCACTTCGCCGGCGAACGGGACCTCTTCATCCTCGAGTGCCGCATCCGGTCTGATGACGTCGCGCTGCGCTGGGAGACCTCGCGCGGCGGACGACGGTTCCCGCACCTTCATCGTCCGCTCGAGGCGTCCGACGTGCTTGCGGTCCGGCCGCTGACGGCCGCCGAGCCGCGGCGCGCTACCGCGCCCCGGAGCCGCAACTGATGTGGAGCTCGCTAGAGTTCAGGCTGCCCGAGGCCGCGCGCCGAGGAGCTTGCGGTTCACCAGGAGCTCGGCGATCTGCACCGCGTTCAGCGCGGCACCCTTGCGCAGGTTGTCGGCCACCACCCACATCGCGAGCCCGTTTTCGACCGTCGGGTCCTCGCGGATGCGGCTGATGTAGGTCGCGTCCTCGCCGGCGGCCTCGTAGGGCGTGACATAACCGCCCGGCTCGCGCTTGTCGACGACGAGGCAGCCCGGCGCCTCGCGCAGCAGGTCGCGGGCCTCCTCGGCCGACAAGGGCTCCTCGAGCTCCACGTTCACCGCCTCGGCGTGGGAGATGAACGTGGGCACGCGCACGCAGGTCGCGTGGACGAGGATCTTGGGGTCGAGGATCTTCTTCGTCTCCACCACCATCTTCCACTCCTCCTTGGTGGTGCCGTCCTCCATGAAGGTGTCGATGTGCGGGATCACGTTGAACGCCATGCGCTTGGGGAAGGCCTTCGACTCCACCGTGTCCGACACGAAGACCGCGCGGGTCTGGGCGAAGAGGTCGTCCATCGCCGCCTTCCCCGCACCCGACACCGATTGGTAGGTGGCGACGACGACCCTGCGGATGCGAGCACGGTCGTGGATCGGCTTCAGCGCCACGACGAGCTGGGCGGTCGAGCAGTTCGGGTTGGCGATGATGTTCTTGGCGCGGAAGCGCTCCACGGCGTCCGCGTTCACCTCCGGCACGACGAGCGGCACGTCCGGGTCCATGCGGAACGCGGAGGAGTTGTCGATGACCACGGCGTGGCGCGCGATCCTCGGCGTCCACTCGCGCGAGACGTCCCCGCCGGCGGACATCAGGCACAGGTCCACGGACGAGAAGTCGACCGTCTCGAGGGCCTCGCACTTCAGCGTCGCATCGCCGAAGGAGACTTCGGTGCCCTGGCTGCGGCGCGAGGCGACCGCGGTGACGCGATCGGCCGGGAAGCCGCGCTCTGCCATGATGTCGAGGATCTCGCGACCGACGTTCCCGGTCGCGCCGACGACGGCGACGTGAAGGGTCATGGGCTCCAAACCTGCGTTTGGCGCGTCCTAGGCTCGCAGTGCCCGTTTGTCCACGGTGGTGGGTGGATCATGCGCAGCATCGGGCGGCTCCGGATGATGGGGCCGCGACCGTGCTTCCGGCTGCGCCGGCGGTCCGTGGGCGGGCTTTCGCCAGCGGCCGAGCCGTCAGCCGCCTGCGCTGAGTGCCGGGCCGACGAGGACGGCGATGTACACGACGTAGGCGGTGAGGAGCGCTGCGCCGACGAGCCGGCCGATGCCGCGGCTCGCCGCCGCGAGCGCGACGAGGGCGAGCGCGGCGACGAGCATCACCCAGACGTCGAAGCGGGCGATCTCTGGCGGCACGTCGATGGGGACGACGAGCGCGGTGACGCCCGCGATCCCCAAAATGTTGAAGATGTTGGAGCCGATCACGTTGCCGAGCGCGACGTCCGCCTGCCGTCGCAGCGCGGCGACGACCGCGGTCGCGAGCTCGGGCAGGCTCGTCCCCACCGCGACCACGGTGAGGCCGATCACCGCCTCAGACACTCCGGCGATCGCGGCGAACTGGATCGCTGCGTCCACCAGGAGGTCCGCACCGACGACGACGCCGGCGATGCCGCCGACCGCGAGGGCGAGCCCGGTGCCGGCGCTCCGCGGCCACGTCACAACCTCGTCGCCCGACGCACCCTCGCGCAGTCCGCTGCGGAAGGCGAACGCGGTGTAGGCGGCCAGCGACAGGACGAGCACGGCCCCAGCCCAGCGGGCAAGCGAGCCAGTGAGGACGATCGCCGTCATGACGAGCGTGGCGCCGATGAGGACGGCCCCGTCGCGCCGCAGCGTCCCGCGTGGGACCGCGAGCGGCAGGATCAGCGCGCCGACCCCGAGGATGAGCAGGATGTTGGCGATGTTCGAGCCGACGATGTTGCCCACCGCGACGCCCGGTGCATCGCGCAGCGCCGCCGCGAGGCTCGCAACGAGCTCGGGCGTCGAGGTGCCGAACCCGACGAGCGTCAGGCCGATCACGAGGGGCGGCACCGACAGCCGCGTCGCCAGCGCCACGGCACCACGCACGAGCGCGTCACCCCCGGCCAAGAGCAGGACGAGGCCGACGACGAGTTCGAGGATGGGCATGTCGGCTCTCGTGGTGATCGCGCGCGGGCTGCGCCGCGGACAGATGATGCCGTGCAGGCGAGCCGCAAGGGCATCGGCCGTTCGTGCCTCCCAGGTGGCAACCTCGCGCTGGGCGCCTGCGTTCAGGGATCGAGGCGCGCCGGGCGCCGGACCGAGACCGTCTGCCATGAAGCGCTTCGCCTGCCGCAACTGCGGCAACGAGATCTACTTCGAGTCCACCACGTGCGTGCGCTGCGGCAACACGCTGGGCTACGCGCCGCAGCGCGAGGCGTTCCTGTCGACGCCGCTTGGCGGGACATGGACGGCGGACGGCGAGCATTACGCGCTGTGCGCCAACGCGGAGCACCTCGCCTGCAACTGGCTGGTGCCGCAGGCCGCGGCGGACGCGCTGTGCGTCGCATGCGGCCACAACCGCACGATCCCCGACCTATCCGACGCCGACGCGATCGAGCGCTGGCGCTGCCTCGAGTTCGCCAAGCGCACGCTGTTCTACTCACTCATGCGCTGGAGGTTGCCGCACCCCACGAAGGCGGAGGACGAGGAGAAAGGTCTAGCGTTCGACCTCCTCGCCGACACCACCGCCGAGGACGGCACCATCAACAACGTCATGACAGGCCACGCCAACGGGCTGATCACCATCGCCATCGCCGAGGGCGACGACGCGGAGCGTGAGCGACGGCGCACCCAGATGGGCGAGCCCTACCGCACGCTGATCGGTCACTTCAGGCACGAGGTCGGGCACTACTATTGGGAGCGCCTCGTCAGCGACGCTGGCCGGCTGGACGCCTGCCGCGCGCTGTTCGGCGACGACCGCGAGGACTACGCCGAGGCGCTTCAGCGGCACTACCGCGAGGGGCCGCCGCCGGACTGGCAGGACCGCTTCATCACCTCGTACGCCTCCTCGCACCCGTGGGAGGATTGGGCGGAGACGTTCGCGCACTACCTCCACATGGTCGACGCGCTGGAGACCGCGGCGTCCTACGGACTGCGCACCCGCGCCTTGGGCGACGTCGACACGGTCGTCGACCTCGATCCCTACACCGAGGGGTCGGTACGGGACCTCCTTGCGGCGTGGGTGCCGGTGACGGTGTCGCTCAACGCGATCAACCGCTCGATGGGCCAGCCGGACCTTTACCCCTTCGTCGTGTCGGTCCCGGTGGAGGAGAAGCTCGGCTTCGTGCACGACCTGCTGCGCGCGGAGGCGGCGTCCAGCGGCGCCGCCGCGCGTGAGCTTGGTCGGGCGGCCGTGGCGAATGCCCGGGCGTCTGCGCGCTGAGGCCGCGCCGCGCCCGCTGTCGGAGCGAGCTGCGCGCGCTATGATGGCCGGGTGCTCGACACCCTCGCACCGCCGCGCGCCGACACGGCGCTGCCCGAGCCGTTCGCCGGATGGTTCGCCGCGCGCGGCTGGTCGCCGCGGCCACATCAGCTCGAGCTCCTCGAGAAGGCCGAGGTGGGACGCTCCGCGCTCCTCATCGCGCCCACCGGGGCGGGCAAGACGCTCGCCGGCTTCCTCCCGAGCCTGATCGAGCTCGAGCGGCAGAACCGCCGACGCAACGCGCCCGTGCGGGAAGGGCCGCACACACTCTACATCTCGCCCCTCAAGGCGCTCGCGGTGGACATCGCCCGCAACCTCGAGCGCCCCATCGCCGAGATGGACCTTCCCGTCACCGTGGAGACGCGCACCGGCGACACGCCGCACGCCAGGCGACGCCGACAGAAGGACGCGCCCCCGGACATCCTGCTGACGACGGCTGAGCAGGTGTCGCTCCTCATCAGCCAGCGGGACGCGGCGCGCTTCTTCAGCGAGCTGAAGGTCGTCATCGTCGACGAGCTGCACTCCCTGGTGACGTCGAAGCGCGGCCACCTCCTCGCGCTCGGCATCGCGCGGCTGCGCCGGCACGCGCCGGATCTGCGGACGGTGGGCCTGTCGGCGACCGTCGCGCAGCCCGACGAGCTGCGCGGCTGGCTCGCGGCGCAGCCCGGCGGCGACGAGGATGTTCCGTTGGCGGACCTCATCGTCGTGGAGGGCGGCGCCAAGCCGGACCTGTCGATCCTGAAGACGGACGCGCGGCTTCCCTGGTCCGGCCACATGACGCGCTGGGCGGCGCCGGAGGTCTACGAGCTCATCAAGGCGCACCGCACGAGCCTCGTCTTCGTCAACACGCGGAGCCAGGCGGAGGGCATCTTCCACGAGCTGTGGCGGCTCAACGAGGACACCCTGCCCATCGCCATTCACCACGGCTCGCTGGACCGCGAGCAGCGCCGCAAGGTGGAGGCCGCGATGGCGGACAACGCGCTGCGCGCCATCGTGTGCACCTCCACCCTCGACCTCGGCATCGACTGGGGCGACGTCGACCTCGTCATCCACGTGGGGGCGCCGAAGGGCGCGTCGCGCCTCGCCCAGCGGATCGGACGGGCGAACCACCGGATGGACGAGCCGTCCAAGGCGATCCTCGTCCCGTCCAACCGGTTCGAGGTGATGGAGTGTCAAGCAGCCCTCGACGCCTCCTACCTCGGCCACCAGGACACGCCGCCCATCACCGAGGGCGCGCTCGACGTGCTCTGCCAGCACGTCCTCGGCATGGCCGTCGCCGATCCCTTCGACGCGGTCGTGCTCCACGAGGAGGTGCGCTCCGCCTACCCCTACCGCACGCTCGACTGGGAGACGTTCGAGCGCGTCGTCGACTACGTGGCGACCGGCGGCTACGCGCTGCGCGCCTACGAGCGCTACGCCAAGATCCGCGTCGGCCGGGACGGGCGCTGGCGCATCACGCACCCGAACGTCGCCAAGCAGTACCGGCTCAACGTCGGCTCCATCGTCGAGCTCGCCTCGCTGCCGGTCCGCCTCGTCACGCGGCGCAACGGGGTGCTGCAGAAGCGCGGCCCGGTGCTGGGGCAGCTCGAGGAGTTCTTCCTGACCTCGCTGTCGCCAGGCGACACGTTCCTGTTCGGCGGCCACGTGCTGCGCATGGAGGGCGTGCGCGACAACGAGGTGCACGTGACGAAGACCGTGCAGACCGACCCGCAGGTGCCGTACTATGGCGGCTCGAAGTTCCCGCTCACCACCTACCTCGCGTCGGGCGTGCGCGCGATGCTCGCCGATCCAGCGCGCCGCTCAGCGCTGCCCGACCAGGTTCGCGAGTGGCTCGAGCTTCAGGGTGTCCGCTCGATCCTGCCGTCCTCCGACCAGCTGCTCGTCGAGACCTTTCCCCGTGGGAAGCGGCACTACCTCGTCGCCTACCCCTTCGAGGGGCGCCTCGCGCACCAGACGCTCGGCATGCTTCTGACCCGCCGACTGGAGCGCGCGCGCCTCAAGCCCATGGGGTTCGTCGCCTCGGACTACGCGCTTGCGGTGTGGGCGATGGCGGACCTCTCGGCGCACTACGACGGCGCCACGAACACAATGACCGAGCTGTTCGACGAGGACATGCTGGGCGATGACCTCGACGAGTGGCTCGCCGACTCGATGCTGATGAAGCGCACCTTTCGCGCGGTGGCGCAGATCGCGCACCTCGTAGAGCGCCGCCACCCGGGTCAGGAGAAGACGGGGCGGCAGATCACCGTCTCCACCGACCTCGTCTACGACGTGCTGCGCTCCCACGAGCCGGACCACATCCTGCTGCGTGCCACATGGGCGGACGCGGCGACCGGCCTCCTCGACATCCGCCGGCTCGGCGCGATGCTTACCCGGGTGAAGGGGGACATCGTCCACAAGCGGCTTGAGCGGATCTCGCCGCTTGCCGTACCCATCATGCTCGAGATCGGTCGCGAGACGATCCAGGGCGAGGCGTCGGAGGCCCTCCTCGCCGAGGTGGCGGACGAGTTGGTGCGGGAGGCGATGGAGTGAGCGAGACGCCGTTCGGCACGAGCGCGATGGCGGCGTTCTCGCTGGCCGGACCCCGTCCAACACGGCCGCGCGTGCCGGCCGTCGAGCCCGAAGCGACCGAGGCGCGCGTCGCTGGGATCGAAGCCGTCCTCGACCCGACGGGCGCGCTCTACTGGCCGGCTGAAAACCTCCTCGTCGTCTCGGACCTTCACCTCGAGACCGGCTCCTCCTACGCTCGCACCGGGCAGATGCTGCCGCCCTACGACACCCGCGAGACCCTGGCACGCCTGTCGCGGGCCATCACGCGGCACCGGCCTGCACGGGTTCTTTCGCTCGGCGATTCGTTCCACGACCGCGGTGGCGTCGAGCGCATGACGCCCGAGGATCGCGCGATGGTCGACCGGCTGACCGGGGGCGCCGAGTTCATCTGGGTCACGGGCAACCACGAAGGCGATTGCGCGAGGATGCTCGCCGGTACCGTCTGCGACGAGATCACGATGGGCGGCGTCGCCTTCAGGCACATCCCATCGCCTGACATCGCGGGGCGCGAGGTTGCCGGCCACCTCCATCCCGCCGCGCGCATCATCCTGCGCGGCCGGACCCTGCGCCGACGCTGCTTCATCGCTTGCGAGCGGCGCGTGGTCATGCCCGCCTTCGGCTGCCTCACCGGCGGGCTGTCGGTGGCCGACCCCGCCTTCGCGCCGCTGTGGCCGGCGACGACCCCCAAGCTTTACTTCTGCGGCCGCGAGCGCGTCTACGCGGTCTGATTGACCGCTGCGTCACGCACCCCCACATTCGGCGGTGCGGGAGCGGAGGCCAAAGGCTTGGCACGGCTCATGATCACGAGCGTCTACGACGCCTTCAAGGAGGCCGGCGCCAGCGAGAACAGCGCTCGCGCGGCCGCGGGGGAGCTCGCCGACTTCGACAACCGCTTCGATGCCCTCGAGCGACGCATGGACCGGCTCGAGGCGTCGCTGAACGCCAGGATCGACCGCGTCGAGGCATCGCTGAACGCGAGGATCGACCAGGTCGAGGCGTCGCTGAACGCCAGGATCGACCAGGTCGAAGGGTCGCTCAACGCGAGGATCGACCGCGTCGAGGCCACGCTGAGCGCGCGCATCGACCGTATGCAAGGCGAGATCAACCTGTTGAAGTGGATGGCCGGCGCGAACATCGCGCTCAGCGTCGCCGTCCTCGTGCGCCTCCTCACCCAGTAGGCGCTTGGCTCAGCGTCGGCGGGCGCGGGCGAGGAGCAGCGTGCCGACGAGGCCGAGCGTCGCCGCGGCGACCGCGCCGGGATGCATCTGCGCCTCCAACAGGAGGCTCGAGCGGCGCGGCGACGGCTCCGGCATCCCGGAGCGCTCCGAGCCGTCCCTCGCCGGGCTCTCGAGGTTGTCGCGCGTGCCCTCGCGCGGCGTCCCTCTAGACGTCTGCATGGGCTTGCCGACCAGCTCCATCGCAAGGTCGGTGAGCGTCGGCGCGAGCGCCCCCATGAGGCTCACCGCCCAGCCGCCACCGCCGACGACCAGGTCGCGCACGTCGTGCTCGCAGGCGTGGGCGATCGCCTTGGCCACCACATCCGGGTGGTAGGACGGGGGTGGGTTCTTGGTTCCCGCCGCGTCGAGGTAGTTCCGGCCGTGCTCCATGTACGGCGTGTCGATGGCGGCAGGCTTGATGAGCGTGACCGAGACCGCGAGGCCCGCCTCGGCGAGCTCCATGCGCAGCGCGTCGGTGAACCCCTTCACCGCGTGCTTGGAGGCGGAGTACGGACCCTGGAAGATCATCGCGCGGTCCGACAGGACGCTGCCGACGTTGATGACCTTGCCACGCCCACCGGCGGCGCGGAACACCTCGACTGCCGCGAGCGAGCCGTTCACAACGCCCCAGTAGTTCGTCTCGAACAGGCGGCGCTGCTCGTCGAGGGGGACGTCGACGATGGCGCCGTAGATCGCGACGCCGGCGTCGTTGATCCAGGTGTCGAGGCGCCCGAAGCGCTCGCGCGTGTCGCGTGCGATCCGGCGGAGCGCCTCGGCGTCCGCGACGTCGGCGGGCATCGCAGCGGCGCGGCCGCCCTCGCTCGAGAGCTCCTGTTCGAGGTTGGTCAGCGCCTCGTCGTTGCGTGCGACGAGGACGAGCGTCGCGCCGGCGGCCGACAGGCGGCGCGCCGTGGCAAGGCCGATGCCGCTGGTCGCGCCCGTGAGAACGACCACCTGCTCGGACAGGGGAGGAAGCGTCATCGAGGTGGACTCCGATCAGGGGGTGAGGACGACCTTGACGCAGCCGTCGGCCTTGTCGCGGAACGCCTTGTAGAGCGCCGGCGCGTCCTCCAGCGTTCCGCGGTGGCTGATGATGAACGAGGGGTCGATGTCGCCCTCCTCGATGCGACGCAGCAGCTCGGGCGCGTGCTTGAGGACGTGGGTCTGCCCCATCTTGAACGTCAGCGCCTTGCCGAAGGCGGCGCCGATGGGGAACTTGTCGACCATGCCAGCATAGACCCCAGGCATCGACACGGTGCCGCCCTTGCGACAGCAAAAGATCGCCTCGCGAAGCGCGTGCGGACGGTCAGTCTCCTGCATCGTCAGCGTCTTGACCTGGTCGTAGACGGTGTCGATGACGCCGGAGCCGTGCGCCTCCAGCCCGACGGCGTCGATGACGCTGTCGGGCAGCCGCCCGTCCGTGCGGTCCATGAGGACGTCGTAGGGCTTCTCGTGGCTCGTGAACATCACCTCGGCGCCGTGCGCCACGGCGAGCGCCAGGCGCTCGGGCACGTTGTCGATGACGAACACACGCTCGGCGCCGAGCAGGAAGCACGACTTCAGCGCCATCAGCCCGACGGGCCCCGCACCCCAGATCGCGACGGTGCCGCCTGGTTTGATGTCGGCGTTGACCGCAGCCTGGTAGCCCGTCGGCAGGATGTCGGTGAGGAACAGCACCTTCTCGTCGTCGAGGTGCTCGGGAACCTTGAGGTGCGTCGTGTCGGCGTAGGGGATGCGAACGTATTCCGCCTGACCACCCGGGTAGCCGCCATAAAGATGTGAGTAACCGAACAGTCCGGCGCCCGACTGACCGTAGATCTGGCGCAGCTTTTCGGCGTCTGGGTTCGAGTTGTCGCACAGCGAGTAAAGCTCGTCGTGGCAGAAGGGGCACTCACCGCAGGTGATGTTGAACGGGACGATGACGCGGTCGCCCTTCTCCAGCTTCGTCACGGCCGAGCCGACCTCGACGACCTCGCCCATGAACTCGTGGCCAATGACGTCGCCCGCCTTCATCTGCGGCATGAAGCCGTCGTAGATGTGCAGGTCCGAGCCGCAGATGGCGGTGGAGGACACCTTGATGATCGCGTCGCGCGGATCCTCGATCGTGGGATCGTCGACGGTGTCGACCTGCATCTTCCCGGAGCCGTGGTACGTGACCGCGCGCATGAGCGTTCCTTGCGTTGCCGCGGGACAACGTCGGGAGGACGGCATCGTTCTCGACCGTTTGGGTGGGAAAATGTCACAGGCGCGCCATGTCGTGCACGCTCGCGGTCGGGGGTGCGTCGCGGCGGGCGTCGGGTTAGGAGGCTCGGGGGGAGCCGACATGGACGCCATCAGCCTCAAGCAGAAGCCTTCGACGCCGCTCAGGCACGTGCTGTCGTCGAGCCAGTTCGACCGGCCGTCGCTCGAGTACTTGTGTCAGCTCACCAACACGATCCGGCGCTTCGACAAGAGCCGCGAGGGGCTCGCCTACCTTGCCTCGCTGCTCTCCCACAAGCGGGCGATGCTGTACTTTACGCAACCCTCGACGCGCACCTTCCTGTCCTTCCATTCCGCCTGCCAGATCGTCGGCATCACGGCCTCGGAGATCCGCGACGCAGCGACGTCCTCCGAGCGCAAGGGCGAGAGCGTGGAGGATTCGCTGCGCACGTTCTCCTCATACGTCGACCTCATCATCATGCGCTCGCCCATCGCGGGGCTGTGCGACCGCATCGCGGCGCTCCTCGACGCGACGCCTAGGCCCGTGCCCATCATCAACGCCGGGTCGGGACCGGACGAGCACCCGACGCAGGCGCTCCTCGACATCTACACGCTGACGCGCTCGCTGCGCACGCGCGGCGGCATCGACGGCAAGACGATCTGCATGGTCGGCGACCTCAAACGGGGGCGTACGGTCCGCTCGCTGTCGCGCCTGCTTGCCAACTATCAGGGCGTGACCTTGAGGTTCTCCTCGCCCCCGGCCTTCAGGATCGCGGACGACCTGCGGCGCGACCTTGCAGCTGCCGGGGTCGCGTTCGTCGAGACCGACGAGTTCCTGTCCGCCGTCGCGGGCGCGGACGCCGTCTACATGACGCGGATTCAGGATGAGTACGACCTCGAGGCGGACGCGCGTGGCACGGTCGATTACCGGCGCTACCACCTGCGCGCGGAACACCTTCCGGCGCTGCGCGAGGACTGCGTCATCATGCATCCGCTGCCACGGCGCGACGAGCTCGACCCTGAGATCGACCGCGACCCGCGCGCCAAGTACTGGCGACAGGAGCGCAACGGCATGTGGGTGCGCGTCGCGGTCCTCACCATGCTGTTCGGCGTCGACAACCGGGTCGAGCTGCCCGAGCTATGACGATCTGCCGGTCGCTGCGCGCCGGCGCCTGAGCCGTCGCACCGGCGCACGGCGCAGCAGCGAGCGGATGAGACGGCGCAGCCCGACGGGGCGGATCGGATCGGCCGCGTCCGACTCGGCGAAGAGCTCCTCGGCAAGGCTGAGCTCACGCGGCTCGAGCGGCACGAGGTGAGGCCGTCCACCCATGTTGAGCGCCTGGATGGCGTTGATCAGGGAGCCGTTGGCGCGCTCCAACGCGGCGGTCACCTCGGCGGCCGGCACGCCGACGTGCTCGGCCACGAGCCCGTCGCGGACGGTGCGGACCTGCGCCCGCAGGTCCGGGTCGGCGCCAGCGTCGAGGACGAGGTCGCACTCGCTGTCGTAGCCCATCGAGCGGTTGTTGAGGTTCGCCGAGCCGACCTTCAGCGCGACGTCGTCGGCGAACATGATCTTGGCGTGCACGTAGATCGGCGTGCCGCGCGCCGTCACCGGATAGTAGATGCGCAGGCGACCATGAACGTCAGCCTCCTTGAGGAGGCGGAGCATGCGCACGCGCGCCGTGTCCATGGCCTTCGCCTCGAGCCAGCCGTCAGCGGTCTCGGGGTTGATGATGACGATCTCCGGCCCAGCCGGCTCCGACAGACGCTCGGCGAGCGCCTCGCAGATGCGCCGAGCCGCTAGGTACTGGCTTTCGATGTACAGGCATCGCTCGGCCCGCCGGATCATTGCGTAGGTCGCGGCGAGGATCTCGCTGACCGGTGCGCGGTCCTCGTAGCGCGGCAGGGTGCGGGCGATGCCGAGCGCGATGCCGTGGAAGTCCGGCTCGAGGCCTGCGGGCCACGGGTCCTCGGCGACGTCCACCGGGCCGAGGACCTCGTCGGTCGCCCAGCGCCAGCGATCGGCGGCGAGCCTTGCCAGGGCGCGCGCTGCGGGACCCGACACGCAGCTCGTCACGTCGTGCCACGGTGGCATCGGCTTGCCTCGCGGCGAGCGACGGCCGTGCCGCTCCTCGCGGTGCTCGCGGGTGTCCCAACGACCCATCGTCATGTCGATGCCGCCGCAGAAGGCGAGCTTGTCGTCGACGACAAGGATCTTCATGTGGTGGGCCGACGTCGTCGGGTGGGCGCTGTCGAGGCGGAAGTCGATGCCGCGCGGCCAGAGCCAATGCAGGACGTAGGCCGGAGTCTCGCCTCGCCCGAGCGAGCGCAGGATGCCGATGTCCCACTTGAGGATGCGCACCTCGAGGTCAGGCCGGGTCTTCGCCAGCCAGTCGAAGAACGCGCCCACCCTGTTGGGTCCCTCGACCGTCTGTCCCTCGGGCTCGAGCTCGATGCGAGCGTCGAAGTCCCACCCGACGAGGAGGACGCGCCGGCGCGCCTTCACCATCGCCGCCTTGGCGAGGCGGAAGTAGTCCGCGGCGTCGATGATGAGGGCGAAGCGTTCGGCCTCCGCAACGGTCCAGACCGTGTCGTCGGGAACAAGCACGTCTCGGGTCATGGGTCGCTCGCGCATCGCTCGATCGGGCAGCGGCTGTCGGCCTCCAAGGCTCGGGTGCCTTGGGACCCAGGCCGAACGTCGACGATCAGACCGACCGCCGATCGCCTACCACACCGTGCCATCGGCGGTCACCGCCGATCATGCGCGGCGGATCACGCAGGGCTGCGGGTCGCCGCGGCGACCGCGCGCAGCAGGGCGGGCGCGGCGCGAGCGAGCGTCGCGGCGAGGCGCTGGGCCGGAGGCGCCACGGCGAGACGCGAGGTGAGGCCGGCCGCCCGCACGCGCGGGCCGAAGCGCGAGGCGAGCCGACGCTGCACCTCGGCGGACGAGGTGCCGGCGAGCAACGCACCTGCGGCGACCCTCGCGCTGACAAGCGCGATCGCCATCCCCTCGCCGCAGAAGGAGGGGATCACAGCGGCTTGGTCGCCGACGTAGATCGGCCCGTCGGTCGCCCGGCGCACGGCGCCGTAGGGGAGGCGGGCGACGGCGAGGGGCCGTCCGTCATCGATCCGCGCGCCGGACAACAAGGCGTCGGCGTGGGGGCAGGCGCGTCGAACCGCCTGGAACACGTGCTCCGGGCGACCGAGCGCCCTCAGCCGAGATCCTTCGACGACGAGGCACACGTTCATGCGGCCGTCCTCCACCGGCTGCAGCCCGCAGTAGCCGCCAGGAAACAGCGCGAGGTGCACTGCCTCGCCGAGGAGCGCGCGGGCCGACGGGGACGGCTCGGCGTAGAGCTTCAAGCCGACGAGGGAGCCGTGCAGTCCCGCACCACGAGGCCGTCCGGGAACGTCCGATTTGCCGCTCGCGACGACGACGCGGCGCGCCTGCCACGCGCGCCCGCACGAGGCGTTGACGCGCCACGCTGCGCCGCAGCGTGCCACCCTGCGCACGGTGACGCCGCGGACCACCGTCGCGCCGTGCGCCTCGGCACAGGCGAGCAGCGCCTCGTCGAGGCGGTGGCGGGTCAGCGATGCGGCGGCGAACGGGAGCCCGATCTGCGCCGCGACGCCGGTGGCTGCCACCGCGACCTTGGCGAGGGGGACGGCGCCGAGCGCCCTCGCAGGCGTGCCCAGCGTGGCGAGCTCGGCGAGGGCGACCCCGCTCAGGAACTCGCCGCAGACCTTCGCACCCGGCGAGCGTTGGCGCTCCAGCACCACGGTGCGCACGCCGTCCCGCGCGAGCCCGATGGCCGTGGCGGCGCCGGCGATGCCGCCGCCCACGACGACGACGTCGATCACGCGAGCTTCTCGACGCATAGGCGGAACGGGGCACCGATGCCGATCCGCGTATCCGTCACTCCGGCGTCGGCGAGGAGACGCTGCCAATCCGCCCGACGGAACGCCCTTGCGAACGACACCGGACCGTCGTGACGCACCACCTCGTGCCTGCGAGTGACCGTCGCCAGCGCGGCGAAGCCGACCGCGGCAAGGCGCGAGCGGTAGAGGTCGTTGATGAGGAAGCTGCCGACCCGGTCCATCACGCGCAGGAACGTCACGACCTCTTCGTCCTCCAGGTGATGGGTGAACAGGCTCGCGATGACGGCGTCGAACGGCTCGTCGGCGGCGAGCGCGCGCGCGTCCCGCGTCACGTAGGTGATGGCGAGACCCTCGCTCGCCCCGCGGGCGATGGCGGTGGCGACCGGGTTGAGGTCGGCGCCCACGAGGTCGGCCTCGACGCCGCGCCGGGCGAGGTGGCGCGCCACCTGCCGCAGCGTGTCGCCGTACCCCGAGCCGACGTCGAGGATGCGCGTCCGCCCGGGCCGGCGCGCGACCAGGCGGTCCACGAAGCGCAGCACCGGACGATAGCCCAGGGACGCCCGGTTGACCGCGGCAAGGTCGGCGAGGCACCGCTCCAGCTCTGCAGGGTCGGTGATGGCGTCCATCAGCTCAGGGGCGGCGTGCGGCGGGGTGCGGGCGGCGAAGCTCCTCAAGCGACGGCGAAGCGCAGGCCCTCGGCGGTGACCCCTGGGCCGAACGCCAGGGCGAGGCCCGACGCACCGCGCGAGGGGTTCGCGGCCATGATGTTCGCCATCACGAACAGCACGCTCGGCGAGGACATGTTGCCGTAGTCGCGCAGCACCTCCCGCGAGGGGCGCACCGCGTCCTCGGTTAGGGCGAGGGAGCGGGCGACGGCGTCGATCACCGCCTTGCCGCCCGGGTGGAGCGCCCACAGTTCGATCTCGTCGGCGCCACCGGGGACCATCGAAGCAACGGCGTCAGGCAGGGCGTCGCCGAGCGTCGCCGGCACGCGCGTCGACAGGCGCATCTCGAAGCCGAGGTCGCCGACGTGCCACGTGATGAGGTCGTCGGCCGCTGGGATCAACGCGGTGCGTGAGTCCTCGATCCGCAGCCCGTCGGGCTCTGCCGTGACCATCGCCGCCGCGCACCCGTCGGCGAAGATCATGAACGACAGCAGCCGCTCTACATCCTCGGTCTCCTGCATGTGGAGCGTGCACAGCTCGACGGCGACGACAAGGACGCGAGCACCTTCCTCCGACCGCACGATGGCCCGCGCCAGGCGCAGGGCGTTGATCGCCGCGTAGCAGCCCATGAAGCCGACCATGGTGCGCTGCGTACTGGGAGCGAGCCCCAAGCGTCGTAGGAGCGCGAGGTCGACGCCTGGCGCCGCCATGCCCGTGCACGAGCATACCACGAGGTGCGTCGCCCCCTCGAACGGGACGGCAAGGCGACGGACCGTCGCCTCCGCAAGGGCAGGCGCCTCGCGCTCGAACATGCGCATGCGCTCAGCCGTCGTCGGGAAGTTGTCGGGGACATAGCGACCGTCGGCATCGAGCGGCAGCGCATGGCAAGAGCTCGCTCCTTGGAGCTCCTCAGCGCTCGCCGGCCGCGGCTCGACGACCGAGTAGCGCCGCTCAATGCCGGACTTCTGAAGCGTGCGCGCGAGGACGGCCCGCTGCCGCTCCTCGAGCCGGCGCATGCCGCGCGCGGCGAACAGGTGATGGATCTCGTGACGTGGGACGCCGATGGAGATCGCGTTGATGTGAGCCTCGCGGGGGGCCATCTCAGCGCGCACCACGGATCGAGCGCCTTGCAGTCAGGGGTTCGGTCAAGCTGAAGGCACCTCGTCACGCACGCCGGCCCTCGGCCCGTCGTACTCGGCAGCGGCCGGAGGGTGGATGGCCGTCAGCCGGTCGAGGTAGCGGCGCGACCACGCTGCGGCGGTGTTCGTGGTGACCTTCTCGTTGAGCGCGCGCCAGCGCTCGATCCGCTCTTCACGCGGCATGCGGATCGCTTGGCGCAGTCCCTCCGCCAGCTCGTCGATGGAGTAGGGGTTGACGATCACAGCCTCGGTCATCTCCTCGACGGCACCGGCGAAGCGCGACAACACGAGCACTCCAGGGTCCTCCGGGTCCTGAGCGGCAACGTACTCCTTGGCCACAAGGTTCATGCCGTCGCGCAGGGGCGTTACGAGCCCGACGGCCGAGGCCCGGTAGATGCCGGCCAGCGCGCGGCGCGGGAAGGAGCGGCTGATCAGGTGGATCGGTGTCCAATCGAGGTCGGCGAAGCGCCCGTTGATGCGCCCTGAAAGGCCCTCCAGAAGGCGTTGGATCTGCAGGTAGGCCCGCACCTCCGAGCGCGACGGCGGCGCGATCTGCAGGAGCCGCACCTGGCCCTTGTGCTCCGGGTAGAGCTCCAAGAGCCGCTCGAAGGCCTCGAAGCGCTGGGGCAAGCCCTTGGAGTAGTCGATCCGATCGACGCCGACGATCTGGCGCTGGCCGTCGAGCTCGCGGCGCATGAGCGTGAGGTTCTCCGCCCCCTCGTCCGCCTCGTGGAACTTCGAGAACGCGCCGGCGTCGATGCCGATGGGGAAGGCGTCCGCCAGCACGGTCTGGCCGAAGGCAGAGATCGAGCCGTCCGCGTTGCGTACCCCGTCCGCCTCCTCGAGGAGGTAGCGCTCGAACGCCTCGAGGTGATTGTTGGTCTGGAAGCCGACGAGGTCGTAGGCCGACATCGCCTCGGCGAGCCGCCGGTGGTTGGGCAGCGCCGTCAGCACCTCCGGCACGGGGAACGGGATGTGCAGGAAGTAGCCGATGGGGTTGGTCACGCCGGCGCGCCGCAGCTCCTCGCCGAAGAAGAAGAAGTGGTAGTCGTGGACCCACACGATGTCGTCCGGTCGCAGCAGCGGCACAAGGCGGTTCGCGAAGCGCTCGTTGACCCTGCGGTAGCCCTGCTCCAGACGCTTGTCGAAGTCGGTGAGGTCGAGCCTGTAGTGCATCGTCGGCCACAGCGCGCGGTTCGCGAAGCCGGCGTAGAACTCGTCGAAGTCCGCCTGGGCGACGTCGATCGTCGCAGTGGAGACGTTGCCGTCCTCATGGAACTGCAGCGGTCCGAACGTGCCCTCCTCGGACACTTCGCCGGACCAGCCGAACCACAGGCCCCCACGGTCGCGCAGCACGTCGACGAGCGCGACCGCGAGGCCACCGGCACGTCCGGTGTCGCTCAGCGGGCCGACGCGGTTCGACACGACGACGATGCGGGTCATGGGCCGGCCTTTCGATGGGAGGCCCTATAAAGCATCCCGGTGCCGAGCTTGGGAAGTCGGTACCGCCCATGAAGGCGCGACCATCCGCGCGCCCAGCGTCCACCGGCCTTGGATGACGTCCGACGGACGAGCCGTCAGACCACCTTGTCCCAGCGGCGGGAGAGGCGGACCGCGCCGTTGATGATGCCGACCATCGAGTAGGTCTGCGGGAAGTTGCCCCAGAGCTCGTTCGTCGCCGGGTCGACGTCCTCCGACAACAGCCCGAGGTGGTTGCGGCACGACAGCATCGTCTCGTAGATCTCGCGCGCCTCCTCGCGGCGGTCCATCCGCCCCAGCGCGTCGATGTACCAGAAGGTGCACACGTTGAACGCGGTTTCCGGCCGACCGAAGTCGTCCGGCGCGTGGTAGCGATAGAGGTGGTTGCCGCGGCGCAGCTTCTCGCCGATGCGGCCGACCGTGGCGACGAAGCGCGGGTCGAGCGGGTCGAGGAAGCCGACCTCCGCCATGAGGAGGAGCGAGGCGTCGAGGTCCTCGCCGCCGAAGGACTCGACGAACGCTCCCGCCTTGTCCGACCACGCCTCCTCGCAGATGCGCGCGTGCACCTCGTTCGCACGGGAGCGCCAATGCTTGGGGCTAAGGCCGAGCTGGTTGGCGATCTTGGCGAGGCGGTCGAGCGCCGCCCAGCACATCAGCGAGGAGGAGCTATGCACGCGCGCCCTGGTGCGCAGCTCCCAGATGCCGGCGTCCGGCTGGTCATAGAGCATGTATGCGCGGTCGCCGATCACCTCGAGGTGGCGGAAGTCCTGCATCGAGCCGCGGCGCAGGAGCCGGCGGTCGAAGAAGGACTGGGCGGCGGCGAGCACGATGTTGCCGTACACATCGTGCTGGCGGTGCTCGTAGGCCTGGTTGCCGACGCGCACCGGCCCCATACCGCGGAAGCCGGGCAACTCCTCGACGCGCTCGACCAGCGCCTCCTCGAGGCCGATGCCGAACACTGGCTGCACGTGCTCGCCCTTGGTCAGCGCGATGATGTCGCGGATGTAGGCGAGGTAGTTCTCCAGCGTCTGCATGTCGCTGAGCGCGTTCAGCGCGCGGACGACGAAGAACGCGTCGCGCAACCAGCAGTAGCGGTAGTCCCAGTTGCGCTGCGACCCGAAGGCCTCGGGGATCGAGGTGGTGACCGCGGCGACGATGGCACCCGTCTCCTCGAAGGTGCACAGCTTCAGTGTGATGGCGGCGCGGATCACCGCCTCCTGCCACTCGAGCGGCAGGGCGAGCCGCAACGACCAGTTCCGCCAGTAGGCGTCGGTCTCCTCCTCGAACTCGCGGCCGATGGAGGCGGGGCTGCCGGTGAGCGATTCGTCCGGGCCGAGGAACAGCGTCATCTCGCGTTCCAGGACGAAGTAGGTCTCGTCGCGGATGTAGGTGATCGGCGCGTCCGTGGTGAGGCGCAGCGCCATGCCCTCGCCGACGTAGCGCACGTGGTTGGAGCCCGACGTGATCTGCGGCACCTCGGTCCCGAAGTGGAAGCGCGGGCGCAGCACGATGCGGACGCGCGGCCGGCCCGACACGGGGCGCATCCGCCGCACGATCTGGGCCGGGCGGAAGCTGCGGCCGCGCGACAGGAAGCGCGGGCAGAAGTCGTCGATCTCCACCGTCGAGCCGTCCGAGGCCACGAGGCGGGTGCGCAGGATCGCCGTGTTCTCGATGTAGCTCTGCTCGGAGTGCGAGTGATCCTCGATGAGGATCGCGTACTCCCCGTCGCCATCGTTGCCGTTGGTGCCGAGGAGGGAGTGGAAGACCGGGTCGCCGTCGGGTCGCGGCAGGCACCACCAGACGATGTTGGCGCGGTCGTCGACGAGGGCGGAGACCGAGCAGTTGCCGATGATGCCGAGCGCGAGCGTCGTCACGCCGGGACGCCCGCCAGCGCTGCGAGCCAGGCGTGCACTGCTGCGACGTCCGGCAGGCGGTGGGGCGCATCGGTGCTGCCTTCGCCGACCTTGATGCCGTAACCACCGGCGGCGTTGGCGGCGCGGATGCCGTCCTCGTCCGTCACGTCGTCGCCGATGAAGATCGGCGTGCGGCCGGCGAACGGCGCGCGCTCCAGGAAGGCGCGGACCGCGGCGCCCTTGTCGAAGCCGCGGCGCTTGGCCTCGACCACCATCTTGCCGTGGATGAGGTGGAGCGTGTCGAGGTCCTCGGTGGCCCGATCCATGGCGGCGACCACGTCCTCCTGACGCGATGGCTCGGCACGGTAGTGCACCGCGAGGCCGGCGCCCTTGTCCTCCATGACGACGCCGCTCGACCCCATGAAGGGGAAGTCGGCGATGCGCTTGCGCAGCGTGTCCATCTCCGGCGGGGCCGGCTGATGCTCGATCTCACCACCGGGCGTGCGGCGGAACTCCAGCCCGTGCATGCCGGCCGCGGCGATGGGGATGCCGAGGAAGCGGTCGATCTCCTTCACCGGCCGGCCGGACACCACGGCGACGGCGCCATCGGTTCGTGCGACCGCGCGCTCGATGAGGTCGTGGAGCGACGGCGCGACCACGACGCCGTCCGGGCGGTCGGCGATCTCGACGAGGGTGCCGTCGAAGTCGAGGAACAGCGCGGGCCGGTCCGGGACGGGTGGGGTCATGAGGCTTCCAGATCGCTCGGGGACGGTCCCACGCGGCCGCCGCGCGGACCATGCCGATTCAACCTGTTGGGGGCAACACTCGCCGCTCGGTTGCCTTGCAAAGGTCGTAGATCACGCACGCCTCGCACAGCGGACGCCGCGCCTTGCACACGTGCCGGCCATGGAGGATGAGCCAGTGGTGCGCGCCGTGGAGGAAGCGCGCGGGCACCACCTTCTCGAGCGCGCGCTCCACCTCGTCGGGCGTCCTCCCCGGGGCGAGGCCGAGCCTGTTGCCGACGCGGAAGATGTGCGTGTCCACGGCGATGGTCGGTTGGCCGAACGCGACGTTGAGCACGACGTTCGCCGTCTTGCGGCCGACGCCGGGCAGCGCCTGCAGCGCGGCGCGGTCCGCCGGCACCTCGCCGCCGTGCTCCTCGACGATGGCGCGCGACAGGGCGATGACGTTCTTCGCCTTGGTGTTGAACAGCCCGATGGACTTGATGTGCTCGCGCACCCTGTCCTCGCCGAGCGCCAGCATCGCCGCCGGGGTGTCCGCCTGCGCGAACAGCGGGCCGGTGGCGCGGTTGACGCCCGCGTCCGTCGCCTGCGCCGACAGGACGACGGCGACAAGGAGGGTGAACGGGTTCTGGAACGTGAGCTCTGACTGCGGCTCGGGGAGCGCCTCCGCCAGGCGCTCGAACACGGCCTTAGCCTCGATCTTCGTGTATCGCGAGCGCTTCAGCGTGCGAGGCTTTGCCGCGGAGGCTGGCGAGGCCGGCCGCGGCGGCCCGCCCGCGGCCTCCTCCGCAGTGACCACGGCCGGCGCCTTCGTCGTCCGGGCCTCTGCCTCCCGGCCCGCCCTTCTCGTCCGCGCCGAAGTGGTCTGCGAGGGGCGACCGGTCACAGGAATGCCTCGGCCCAAACACGCTCGATGATCGGCGTCCACGACGCGTGCGGCTCGGCAAGCGTCGGCGCATCCACCTCGACGCCCTCGCCGAACGCGGCGCGCGCCTCGTCCGGCAGCGCGTCGACGTCGAGCACGGTGGGGTCCCCCCAATGGGCAGGGTCGGCCTTGCGCGCCTGCGCGTCGGGCTCGAGGAGCAGGTTCGCGAGCACCAGCGCGCCGGCAACGTCCTGCGCGTTCCACGGGACCGCGACGAAGTGCACGTTGCCGATGGTCCCGCCCTCGAACGCCGCGATCCGCGAGGCTGGGGGCAGGAGGCCGTCGTTCACGCCGGCCACCGCGTCCGAGGGGTTCCCGGTCAGCGCGAGCTCGATCTCGCCGTCGGCGTAGAGCCGCCTGAGGTCGCCGACGCCCTCCGGGAACCCCTCGCCCGACCGCCACAGGTGCGGATGCAGCGCCTCGAGGAAGGGGAGCAGCGCGTCGCGAACGACCTCCGCGGCGTTTTCGCCCGCCGGCTCGTAGAGCACCGCGCGGTCCTGGACGGTGTCAAGAAGGACCTGCTTGAGGAAGGTCGTCCCGGTGAAGTTGGGCGGCTGGGGATAGGTGAAGCGCCCGGGGTTCGCCTCGGCGAAGCGGCGGAGCCCGGCGAGGGATTTCGGCGGCTCGCGCGTGCGCTCCGCGTCGTAGATCATCGCGAGCTGGGCGCGCCCCCAGGGGCTCTCCTGCCCGCGCACGTCGACGCCGAAGTCGGTGCGGATCGCGTCGCCGTAGCGCGCCATGTCGACGAGGTCGCGATTGGGCAAGGCCTCGGCCCAGCGGCCTTCCAGGAGGAGGTCGTTCTCCTGCATCGCGACGAAGTTCTCGCCGTTGATCCACACGAGGTCGACGGCGCCGCCCGACGAACGCCCGGCCGCCTTCTCGGCGAGGACGCGGGCGACGGCCTCGGCTGTGTCCGTCACCTTCACGTGGTTCACGGTGATGCCGTAGCGCGCTTCGGCCTCGCCACCGACCCAAGCGATGTAGTCGTTGATGTGCGTCTCGCCGCCCCACGCGTACCAGTCCACCGTCTGCCCGCGTGCGGCCTCCACCACCGCCTCCCAGTCGGAGAAGCTGGGCAGCGACGGTGACTGCGCACCGGCTGGCCCAGCGAGCGCGGCGGTGACGATCAGGACGTGGAGTGTTGCGCGCACGGCCAGGCTCAGCCTCCGGAGAACGCCGCCTCGAGGCGGGAGGACGACAGGATCTGCGGCAGCACGACGGGATCTCCCGTCGCCGGGTAGTGCACGTAGAGCGGAACACCGGCGCGGCCGAACCGTTCGATGAGGCGCGTGACGTCAGGGTCGCGCCGCGTCCAGTCCGCCATGAGGTAGGTGACGCCGTGGTCGACGAGGGCCGTGCGGAACGCGTCGCTCGCGAGGACGGTGCGCTCGTTCACCTTGCAGGTGATGCACCAGGCTGCGGTGACGTTGAGGAACACGGGGCGCTCCGCGGCACGCAGCGTGGCAAGCCGCTCGGGCGTGTAGATGAAGGCCGAGCCGTCGGCGGCGACTGCCTCCCCACCGGGGGCGCGAGCTGCGATCGCGCTTGCAGGTCCGGCGCCGACGGCAGGCCACAGCGCGACGAGCGCTGCGGCGAGCGCGGCTGCCGCGAGCCCCGTCGCTGCGCGGTGGGAGGGTCCGTCGCCGCGCTGGGAGAGGCCGTAGAGCCAGGCCGCGAGCGCCGCGAGCACCAGCGCCGCGAGGGCGAACAGCAGCGCATCCACCGACGTGAGCTGGGCGAGCACCCACAGGAGCCATGCCGCGGTGAGGTAGAGCGGGAAGGCGAGCGCCTGGCGCACGCGGACCATCCACACCCCAGGCCGCGGCAGGAGGCGCGCGGCACCGGGGGCCACGGCGAGCGCGGCGAACGGCAGCGCTAGGCCGATCCCGAGCGCCGCGAAAACTGCCGCCGCGTAGGACGGGGCTGCGACGAGGGCGGCGCCCATGGCCGGACCCATGAAGGGCGCCGTGCACGGCGTCGCGACGACGACGGCGAGGAGGCCGGTGGAGAAGGCGGCTGCCGGCCCCGAGGTGGCGCCGACGCCCCCGAAGCGGGTCAGCGCCGCGCCGACCTCGAAGACGCCCGACAGGTTCAGCCCGAACAGGAACAGGAGGAGCGTCATCGTCGCGACGAACTCCGGCGACTGGAGCTGGAAGCCCCAGCCGACGGCTTCGCCCGCGGCGCGCAGCCCGAGGAGGACCGATGCCACGATGGCGAGGGTGACGAGGACGCCCGCGGTGTAGGCGGCCCCGACGGCCGCCCTGCGCGCCGGCCGCTCGTCGGCGTGGGCGACGAGGCCCAGCGCCTTCACCGCGAGCACCGGGAAGACGCACGGCATCAGGTTGAGCAACAGCCCTCCGAGGAAGGCGAGCCCCGCCGCCTGCCACAGCGCCAGCGTCGCCCCCCGAGGCCCGGTCGCCGTCGATGGCACCGCCTCCTCCGGAGCGACCGGCAGCGCGACGGGTGCTGCGGGCGCAGCGGCGGCGAGCGGTGCCATGTCGGGCGCCCCGGTCGCGGTGAGGCGGACCGCACCGTCCGCGGTCGTCAGGACGCCGGACAGGGTGCCGTCGAGCGCTCCGCGACCGGGGACGAGGGTGAGGCGCACCCCGTCGGCCGTCGGCACCGCCTCCTGCGGCTCGGCGTGGGCGATCGCCTGCCGATCGAACGCGAAGAAGTGCGCGTCCTGAGCCGTCGCTCCGGGCACCGTCAGAAGGAGGCGGCCATCCTCGCGCTCATAGGTCGCAGGGGCATCGCTCGGCTCAGGCAGCGCCCACTCCGCCTGGACGAAGGTGAAGGCGACGCCGGAGTCGGCCTCGCTCAATGGTCCGGTCGGCACCTCGAAGGACGCCGTCCCGCCCTCGGGGATGCAGATGTCCGCGCACACCAGCCAGTCGATCCGCACGCTGACCGGCCACGGCCTCCCCACCGGCCAGTCGGAGGGCACCGTGAGGTCGGTGAGGAGCGTGAAGCGCTCCTCATAACCGTGGTTCATCAACGGCGGGTACGGCAGTGCCTCGGGGGCCGGGAAGCGCAGGTCGCCGGCAGAGCCGCCCTCGAGCGACCAGTCGAGGATCGGTGGCTCCCCGGAGTCGCCGGGGTTGATCCAGTAGGTGTGCCAGCCGGGCGCGACCTCGTGCCGGATCGCGACGTCCACCGCCTCGCCCGGCGCGGTGACGACGTTGCGCAGGGCGATCTCCGCCTCGATGTGCTCCGCCGCGATGGTCGCGACGGTCGCGCGGGCCGGCATGAGGCCCGCGATGAGCGCTGCAAGGACGAGGAGGACGACGCGCGGCATCGAGCGGGGTTCCGTGGGGGCTGTAGCTGATCTAGTCCCACCTGAACCATGCCGCAAACCGGCAGGCGTCACGTTCGTGCGAACGAAAGGGCCCGCCCCATGCCATCGGACGTCCCGTTCACCATCGCGCTGTGGTGCGTGCTCGCCGCGGCCGTGCTCCCGATCCTTGCGGTCTACCCGGCGAAGTTCGACCCCGAACTCGACAACCGCGACCCGCGCGCCCGGCACGCCCAGCAGACCGGCCTCAGGCGGCGCGCGTTCGCCGCCCACCAGAACGGCTTCGAGGCCTTCGCGCTGTTCGCCGTCGCCGTCCTCGTCGCCACCATCACCGGGGCCGACCGGGGCTGGGTGGACGCGTTGGCGCTCGTCTTCATCGCTACGCGCGTGCTCTACACGCTGGCGTACTACGCCAACCTCTCGCTGGTGCGCTCGGGGCTGTTCTCGGTCGGGTTCGGCGCCTCGGTCGCCATCTTCACCGCCTCGCTGTGGGCGTGAGCTCGCGCACCGCAGCGATTACATCTCGTTCAGACACGAACCCGTCGGCTTGCGCGGGCGGGCCCGGTCGATAATCTCAGCCGCATCATTCGTGGAGGTTGTGCCATGCGTGCCACGCTCTGGGCGCTCGCGCTGCTGCTGACTGCCGTTCCTGCAACCGCCCAGGATGCCTCGCAGCCCGCGGCGGGCGGGCAGGCGGCCGCGGGGGCATCGTCCGGCGGGGGCGCGGAGCCCGAGTGGCGTCACGCGACGGCGCTCACCGGCGAGCCGGGCTACGCGCCGGGGTTCGCGCACTTCGACTACGTCAACCCGGACGCGCCGAAGGGCGGGCGGGTGCGCCTCGCCGATCCGTCGGGCTACGATTCGTTCAACCCGGTGCTCACCCGCGGCAACCCCGCGCCCGGCATCCTCCTCACCTACGATCCCCTGATGGCGCCGGCGTTCGACGAGTTGAACATCTCCGGCGCCTACCCGCTCATCGCCGAGGCGGTGCGCTACCCCGACGACTACGCCTGGGTGGAGTACCGCATCGACCCCGACGCGCGCTGGCACGACGGCACGCCCATCACGGCGGAGGACGTCGCCTGGACCTTGGAGGCGGAGAAGGCCGCTGACCCCAACCTGCGCTTCTACTACCAAGACGTGGTGTCGGCCGAGGTCGTCGCCGAGCGCACCGTGCGCTTCACCTTCGCACGGGCGGGCAACCGCGAGCTGCCGCACATCGTCGGCCAGCTGCGCCCGCTCCCCAAGGCGTGGTGGACCGGCGAGGGGGCGGACGGCGAGCAGCGCTCCATCACCGAGGGGACGCTGGAGCCGCCGCTCGGCTCCGGCCCGTACCGCATCGCCCGCTTCGAGCCGGGCCGCTTCGTCGAGTACGAGCGCGTCGAGGACTACTGGGCGGCCGACCACCCGACGCAGGTGGGCAAGAACAACTTCGACACGATCCGCTACGACACGTACCGGGACCAGACGATCATCGTCGAGGCGTTCAAGGGCGACCGGTTCGACTTCCGCGAGGAGAACAGCGCGAAGAACTGGGCGACGGGCTACGACTTCGCGGCGGCCGAACGTGGCGACGTCGTGATGGAGGCGTTCCCCACCGAGGCGACCGGCGTGATGCAGGCGTTCGTGATGAACCTTCGGCTGCCGAAGTTCCAGGATGCGCGGGTGCGCCGTGCGCTCAACCTGATGTACGACTTCGAGACCCAGCGGCGCACGATCTTCTACGATCAGTACGATCGCATCTCGTCCTACTTCATGGGCACCGAGCTGGCGGCCGAGGGGCTGCCCGAGGGCCGGGAGCTTGCGATCCTCGAGGAGGTGCGCGACCTCGTCCCGCCCGAGGTGTTCACCGAGCCCTACGCCAATCCGGTCGCTGGCTCGCCGGACGCGGTGCGGCAGAACGCGCGCCAGGCGGTGCAGCTGTTCCGCGAGGCGGGCTACGAGATCCGGGGCGGCACGATGGTGAACGTCGAGACCGGCGAGCCCTTCACCATCGACTTCGTCGCGAACTCCCCGGCGACCGAGCGTTACGTCCTACCCTACAAGAACAGCCTCGCGCTCATCGGAGTCGACCTCAACTTCCGCGTCGTCGACTCCTCGCAGTACCTCGAGCTCATCCGCTCGCGCGACTTCGAGGTGGCGACGCTCGGGTGGGGTCAGTCCTCTTCGCCCGGGAACGAGCAGGCGAGTTACTGGGGCTCACAGGCGGCGGACCAGCCGCAATCGCGCAACTACGCGGGCATCAAGGATCCCGCGGTCGACGCGCTCATCGAGCGGGTGATCCTCGCCGAGGACCGCGAGACGCTCGTCGCGGCGACGAAGGCGCTCGACCGCGTGCTCCTCGCCCACGACTACGTCATTCCGCTGTTCTACACGCCCTACGACCGCACGGTGCGATGGGACAGGTTCGGCCGGCCGGAGGAGATCCCACCCTACGCCGCCTTCTTCCCGACGATCTGGTGGTACGACGAGGAGAAGGCGGGCGCGCTGGAGGAGCGTTCTTGACCCGCCTCACCCGGCGGCGCGTCCTGACGCTCTCGGCGGGGGCTGCCGCCGCCGTCGCGGCGCCATGGCCGGCCCGTGCCACGAGCCTCGCCGACCTCGAGCGGCGCCATGCGCTCACGGTGTTCGGCGAGCCGAAGCATCCCGCGAACTTCGCGCACTTCGATTACGTGAACCCCGACGCCCCGCGCGGCGGGGCGCTCCGCCTGGTGCCGTCGTCGTTCGCGTTCAACCAGAACCCGACGACGTTCAACACCTTCAACATGTTCATCCTGCGCGGTGACTCGCCGCCCCTCATGCAGCTCTGCCACACGAGCCTCATGGTGCGCGGGCTCGACGAGCCGGACGCGGTCTACGGCCACGCCGCGCAGGGCGTCGCGGTGGACGGGCTGCGCTATGCGTTCACGCTGCGCGACGGGATCACCTTCTCCGATGGCTCGCCGATCACGGCCGAGGACGTCGTCTGGTCACTCGAGACGATCGCGCGCGCCGGCCATCCCGTCCTCGCCCAGTCCCTCTCCGACGTCGCGGCCGTCGACGCGGTGGACGGGCGCACCGTGGCGATCACGTTCGCCGAGGGGACGTCGAACCGACTGCCGCCGCTGGTGGCGACCTACCCGATCCTGTCCCGCGCGTACTACGAGGCGAACGACTTCACCGCGGCCAAGCTCGACGTGCCGGTGACCTCCGGTCCCTACACCGTCGGCGCCTTCGACCCTGGACGGTACGTGGCGTTCGCTCGCCGGGCGGACTACTGGGGCGATGCCATCGCCACCGGCCGCGGGCACAACAACTTCGAGACGGTGCGGGTGGAGTTCCACCGCGAGCGGACCTTGGCGTTCGAGGCGTTCAAGACGGGGCAGCTCAACTTCCGCGAGGAGTTCACCTCGAAGACCTGGGCCATCGAGTACGACTTCCCTGCGCTGCGGCGCGGCGAGGTGGTGCGCACGACGTTCCCCGACGAGCGGCCGGCCGGGGCACAGGGCTTCTTCATCAACACGCGGCGCGAGAAGTTCGCCGACCCGCGCACGCGGCTCGCGCTGACGCTGGCATTCGACTTCGAGTGGACCAACGCGAACCTGTTCTACGGCGCCTACAGGCGCACCGTCTCGTTCTTCATCAACTCCGACATGATGGCGACCGGCGAGCCGTCGGCCGCCGAGGTCGCCCTCCTCGAGCCGTTCCGGGCCGAGCTCGACCCCGCCGTCTTCGGACCGGCCTGGACGCCGCCGACCTCCGACGCCACCGGCCGCGACCGCGCGCTCCTGCGCCGGGCGAGCGAGCTCCTGGCCGCGGCCGGTTGGGAGCGGCGCGGCGGGCGCCTGGTGAACGGCGCCGGCGAGCCGCTCACGGTCGAGTACCTCTACCCGTCCGAGCCGACCTCGGAGCGCATTTTCCTGCCTTACGCGAACACCTTGTCGGCGCTCGGCATCGACGCGCGCCTGAAGCCCGTCGACCCGACGCAGTACCAGGCGCGCATGGCCTCCTTCGACTTCGACCTCGTGACCCGGCGCTACGCCTTCTCGCCGACGCCCGACGAGACGATCCGCTCCTACTTCACGTCCGAGGCGGCGGCGCAGGAGGGCTCGCGCAACATGTCGGGCATCGCCGATCCGGTCGTCGACGCGCTGGTGGAGGCGATGCTCGCCGCATCGACCCGTGAGGAGATGCTGACCGCGGCCCGCGCCCTCGACCGCGTCCTTCGCCTCGGGCACTACTGGGTGCCCCAGTGGTACAAGGGCGAGCACACCGTGGCCTACTGGGACACCTTCGGAATCCCGGACGAGAAGCCGCGCTACGACCTGCCGGTGGAGACCACCTGGTGGGCTAAGGACGCTTGATGAACCGGCCGCCGCGGACGCCCCGCTGATGCTCGCCTACATCGCCCGGCGGCTCCTCCTCATGGTGCCGACGATCTTCGGCATCCTGCTGATCTCGTTCATCGTCGTGCAGTTCGCGCCGGGTGGCCCGGTGGAGCGCTCGCTCGCCGAGCTCCAGGGCACCGCCGTCGGCGCGACGGCGCGCATCAGCGGCGGCACGGCGGCGGGCGACTTCGCGGGGACCGGCGCGGGCGTCGACGCCACCGGCGGCTCGGGCTCGGTCTACCGCGGCTCCCAGGGCATCGATCCCGGCCTCATCGCCGAGCTCGAGCGGCAGTACGGCTTCGACAAGCCGCCCGTCGAGCGCTTCGTCCTCATGCTCACGAACTACCTGACCTTCGACCTCGGCGAGAGCTTCTTCCGCGACCAGCGTGTGTGGGACCTCATCGTCGACGCGCTGCCGGTGTCGATCTCCCTCGGCCTGTGGGTGACGCTGATCTCCTACGTCATCTCGATCCCCCTTGGCATCCGCAAGGCCGTGCGCTCGGGCTCGACGTTCGACGCCTGGACGTCCGGCGTCATCATCGTCGCCTACGCGGTGCCGGGCTTCCTGTTCGCGATCCTCCTCGTCATCCTGTTCGCCGGCGGCTCGTTCTTCCAGATCTTCCCGCTCGGCGAGCTGACCAGCGAGAACTTTGCGGAGCTGTCTCTCCCCGAGAAGGTGCTCGACTACTTCTGGCACCTGACGCTGCCGCTCATCGCGCTGTCGCTGTCCGCCTTCGCGACGACGACGCTCCTCACCAAGAACTCGTTCCTCGAGGAGATCCGCAAGCAGTACGTGATGACGGCGCGCATGAAGGGGCTGTCTGAGCGCAAGGTGCTCTACGGGCACGTCTTCCGCAACGCGATGCTCATCATCATCGCCGGCTTCCCCGGAGCGTTCATCGGCTCGTTCTTTACTGGCTCGATCCTCATCGAGACGATCTTCAGCCTCGAGGGGCTCGGGCTCCTTGGCTACGAGAGCATCTTCGACCGCGACTACCCCATCGTGTTCGGCACGCTCTACGTCTTCTCGCTGCTCGCGCTGGTCATCAACCTTCTCACCGACCTCACCTACACCTTCGTCGACCCGCGCATCGACTTCGCGTCCCGGGAGGTCTGACGATGGACGAGCGCCAGAAAAGTCCCGTCGGCGGCACCGTCCACGCCGGCGAGCCTGCGGTCGCCTCCGATGCGCCGACGGCCGTCGCTCCGCGGCAGGCGGCAGCGTCGCCCGTCGCGCGGGAGACCGGCGCGCCCGCCTCCGGCGACCCGGCCCACGACCTGCGCGTGCCGTCGGCCGAGCGCGAGGCGACGGTGCTTCCCACCGGCGCCGGCTACGGCGTTACCACGATCAACGCGCGGCGCTGGCAGATCTTCCGTCGCCACAAGCTCGGCTACGTCTCGCTGTGGCTCTTCATCCCGCTGTTCGTGCTGTCGCTGTTCGCCGAGTTCCTGGCCAACGACCGGCCGCTCGTCGCCATGTACAAGGGCGAGCTCCTGTTCCCCGTCCTCGTCGACTATCCAGAAGAGAAGTTCGGCGGCTTCTACGCCCGGACGGACTACCGCGACCCGTTCATCCACGACGAGATCGCCGCCAACGGCTGGATGGTGTGGCCGCCCATCCGCTACGACTACCGTGTGGAGAACAAGGCGCCGCCGACGCCGCTGCCGTCGGCGCCGTCGTGGATGTTCGATCGCGAGGAGCGCTGCGCCAAGCTGCCCGCCGGCGTCGACGACCCGGGCTGCACGGTGTGGAACTACAACTGGCTCGGCACCGACGACCTCGGTCGCGACGTGCTCGCCCGCGCGATCTACGGCTTCCGCCTGTCCGTCCTGTTCGGCCTGTGCCTCACCGTCCTGTCGTCGGTGATCGGCGTCGCGGCGGGCGCGGTGCAGGGCTACGTCGGCGGCTGGACGGACCTCCTGTTCCAGCGCGTCATCGAGATCTGGACGGCGATCCCCTCGCTCTACCTCATCCTCATCTTCTCGGCCGTGTTCACGCCGAGCTTCTTCCTCCTCCTCGGCATCCTCCTGCTGTTCTCCTGGGTCGCGCTGGTCGGCGTGGTGCGCGCCGAGTTTCTGCGCGCGCGCAACTTCGAGTACGTCACGGCGGCGCGCGCGCTCGGCGTCGGCCCGGTGACGATCATGGGGCGCCACCTGTTGCCCAACGCGATGGTGGCGACCCTTACGTTCCTGCCGTTCATCATGTCCGGCTCGATCACCACGCTGACCTCGCTGGACTTCCTCGGCCTCGGCCTGCCGCCGGGGTCGGCCTCCTTGGGCGAGCTGCTCGCCCAGGGCAAGAACAACCCGAACGCACCCTGGCTCGGCCTGACCGGCTTCGCCGTCATTTCCCTCATGCTGTCGCTGCTCATCTTCGTCGGCGAGGGCGTCCGCGACGCCTTCGACCCGCGGAAGACCTTCGCGTGAGGGGGGCAGTGCCAGGAGCGAGCGAGGGCGGCGGCAAGTTGTCGACGTACGATCTCTTTGGACGCGAGTACCGTCGATGACCCTCCTTGCCATCGAAGAGCTGTCCGTCGCGTTCCGTCAGGAGGGGCGCTCGCAGCTCGCGGTCGATCGCGTGTCCCTGTCGCTCGACAAGGGGGAGACGCTCGCGGTGGTCGGCGAGTCGGGCTCCGGCAAGTCGGTCACCGCGCTGTCGGTGGTGCGCCTGCTGCCCTACCCCGCCGCCTCACACCCCTCGGGGCGCATCCTGTTCGGCGGCCGCGACCTCCTCGCCGCCTCGCCGCGGGAGATGCAGCGCGTGCGCGGCAACGCGATCTCGATGATCTTCCAGGAGCCGATGACCTCGCTCAACCCGCTCCACGTGGTGGAGAAGCAGATCGGCGAGATCCTGCGCGTCCACGGTGGGCTCGGCGAGCGCGCGGCGCGCGAGCGGACGCTGGAGCTCCTCGACGCGGTAGGCATCCCCGATCCCGATCAGCGCCTCAGGAGCTACCCGCACCAGCTCTCCGGCGGGCAGCGCCAGCGCGTGATGATCGCGATGGCGCTCGCCAACGAGCCGGACCTCCTCATCGCCGACGAGCCGACGACCGCGCTCGATGTCACGGTGCAGGCCCAGATCCTGGCGCTCTTGAAGGACATCCAGGCGCGCCTTGGCATGGGGATGCTGTTCATCACCCACGACCTCGGCATCGTGCGCCGGATCGCGGACCGCGTCGCCGTGATGACCCGCGGCGAGGTCGTCGAAGAGGGTGCGACCGCGGACGTGTTCGACCGGCCGCGCCACGCCTACACGCGCCACCTCCTCGCCGCCGAGCCCAAGGGCGAGCCGCCAGCGCTGCGGCCTGACGCGCCCATCGTGGTCGAGGCGCGGGGCCTCAAGGTGTACTTCCCGGTCCGCCGCGGGCTGCTCCGCCGCACCGTCGACCACGTGCGGGCGGTCGACGGCATCGACGTCACCGTACGGCGCGGCGAGACGCTTGGCATCGTCGGCGAGTCCGGGTCGGGCAAGTCGACGCTGGGCTTTGCGATCCTGCGGCTCATTCCCTCGAACGGCACGATCGTCTTCATGGGCGAGGCCATCGACGGGCGTTCGTGGGCGCGCATGCGGCCGCTGCGCTCGAAGATGCAGATCGTCTTCCAGGACCCCTACGGCTCGCTGTCGCCGCGCATGTCCGTCGGCGCCATCATCGCAGAGGGGCTGAGGATCCACACCGGCCTCGACGCCGCTGCCCGCGACGCGCGGGTCGCTAAGGCGCTGGAGGAGGTCGGCCTCGACCCCGCAACGCGCGAGCGCTACCCGCACGAGTTCTCCGGCGGGCAGCGTCAGCGCATCGCCATCGCCCGCGCGCTGGTGCTGGAGCCCGACTTCATCGTGCTCGACGAGCCGACCAGTGCACTCGACCGCTCGGTGCAGGCCCAGGTCGTCGACCTGTTGCGCAACGTGCAGCGCCGGCGCGACCTCACCTTCGTGTTCATCAGCCACGACCTTCAGGTGGTGCGCGCGCTGGCGAGCGAGGTCGTGGTGATGCGGGGCGGCAAGGTGGTCGAGCGCGGGCCGACGGCGAGGATCTTCGACGCGCCTGAGACGGACTACACGAAGGCGCTGATGGCAGCGGCGCTCCGCCACGAACCCGCGCCCGTTGGCGTCGCGGCGGACTGACCCTTCGTTCATCGTTTCCGTCCATGCTTAATTGGCTCGTGCGCCAGAAGGTCGGCATGTCACGTCCCAGCGTCGTCCCGTACCCCATGCGCCGGGATGCCAATGCGCAGACCGAGCCGTCCGGCACCGCGTGAGACGCCTCGTCGGAGCCGGAGCCGTCGTCGCCTCAGGCGGTGTCGCGCAGCGCGAGGAGATCCTCGCGCGGCTGCCGTGCGGGCCGACGGCCATCGACGTGCGGCGCGTCTCCCGTGCCAGGCGCATGACGCTGCGCGTTCCGCCCGGCGGTGCTCGACCCGTGGTCACGATCCCGCTTCGTGCGCCGCTGCCGGCTGCCGAGCGCTTCGTGGCCAGCCAGTCGGGGTGGCTCGCTGCGCGACTGGCGGAGCGCTCGCCGACGGTCGCGTTCGCCGACGGTGCGGTGGTGCCGCTCCGTGGAGTGCCACACGTGGTGCGTGCGACTGGCACCGTGCGCGGCGTGGTGCGGGTGGGTGCTGAGCAAGACGGGCCGACGTTGTGGGTCCCCGGTGCACCGGAGCATCTGCCACGCCGCCTCAGGACGTGGCTGACGTCGGAGGCCCGCGCCGACCTCACGGCCGCGGTGGCACACTACGCCGCGAGGGTGGCGCGTACGCCAACCGCCGTGCGCGTGAAGGATACCCGCGCGCAATGGGGCTCGTGCAGCCCGACCGGCGTCCTGTCCTTCTCCTGGAGGCTCGTCCTCGCGCCGCCCTTCGTGCTGCGTTATGTCGCGGCCCACGAGGTGGCCCACCTTGTTGAGCTCAACCACTCGCCGGCCTTCTGGCGGCTGAACGCCCTGCTAGACCCGCAACATGCGCGGGCACGGGCGTGGTTGCGCACCAACGGCCGGGCCCTCCACGCCGTCGGCGTTACCCCCTGAAGCGACGGCTGCACGGCCGAACGCGCACACTTGCCGCGCCAGAGCCAAGGAACGGAGCGCGCAGCCAGCCCATTCAGCGTGTGTATGCAGGGGAAGCCGCCATGGACCTTTCGAACTCGACACTCATCATCACGCTCGCAGTAACAACGCTCGTCCTCGTCGTCTTGTTCGGGATCTGGCAGCGCTTCCGCGCCGGTCGGGCGAAGGCAAAGCACGAGCACTCCGCGATCATGGACGACCCGAACTTCACCCACAAGGAGACGCGTCGCACCGACCGCTGAGCGGCCATCTCAGCGTCAAGGGCTGACGTTGCCTCGTGCTCGATGAACGGTGTTGATCGCGTCCACGAGGTCCGCGGTCAGCCCGACGTTGAAGGCGTCGAGCGCGGTGTCGAGCTGCTTCAGCGACGTCGCGCCGACGATCACGCTCGTCATGAACGGGCGGGTGACCGCGAACGCGATGGCCATCTGCGCCGGATCGAGCCCGGCATCCTCGGCCAGCCCGACGTACAGGTTGTTGGCCTCGACGGCGCCTGGACCCTCGTAACGCTGCAGCCGGTCGAACAGCGCCTTGCGCGAGCCTTCCGGCAGGCGGCCGCCGCGGTACTTGCCGGTCAGGTACCCTTGGGCCAGCGGTGAGTAGCCGAGCAGCGCGACGTCCTCGCGCAGGCACGCCTCAGCAAGGTTGATCTCGAACGTGCGGTTGACGAGGCTGTACGCGTTCTGGATCGACGCGACGCGTGGCAGCTCGCTTGCCTCGGACGCCCTCAGGTAGCGCATCAAGCCCCAGGTCGACTCGTTGCTGACACCGACGTGGCGCACCTTTCCCGCGTCCACCAGGCGACCGAGAGCCTCAAGCGTCTCCTCGATGGGGGTCTCATCCTCCGCCTCATCCGGGACGGTGAAGAGCGTCGGGTTGCCGCCGAACTTCGGCATGATCCGATCCGGCCAGTGCACCTGGTAGAGGTCGATGCGATCGGTGCGCAGGCGGCGCAGGGAGCCCTCTACCGCCTCCTCGATGTCGCGTGACGTCAGTCGCGGCGGACGCTCGTCCTCGCGCAGCCACGTCATGTGCGAGCGGCCGGCGACCTTGGTGGCGACGATCACCTTCTCGCGGGCGCCTGGCCTCGCGGCGAGCCAGTCGCCCATGATCCCCTCGCAGCGGAACCGCGTCTCCTGCGAGGGCGGCGTCGGGTACATCTCGGCGTTGTCGAACAGGTTGACGCCACGCTCCACCGCGCGGTCCATTTGCTCGAACGCGTCGTCGGCGGAGTTCTGCCGGCCCCAAGTCATGGTGCCGAGGGAGATCGCCGACACGGAAAGGTCCGTGCGGCCGAGCGGGCGGTAGTCCATGGTCAATCCTGACGGCGGTGAGGGGAGGGCGCCCCAGCGGGCTCGCAGCGGACTATCGCGCTGGAGCGTGCCCGGCGATGCGGCCGAGCGTCCGGTCGGCGGCGACGATGAGGAGGCCGAGGGCGGCGAACGCGAGCGCGAGCAACGCGGCGTTCCGGGCGTAGCCCGCGGCCCCGAGCCCCTCGAGGTCGAGGAACCAGTAGGGCACGAAGCCCTCCGTGGCCCCACGCACCAGCACGATCGCGAGGTAGGCTGCGGGGAGCACCAGCGCCCACGCGGCGTCCACCGCGCGCAGCGTCCCGTGGCCGGAGGCTGCCCAGGCGAGGACGAACAGGACCGGCGTCACGTCATGCAACAAGCGTGAGGCGACGGCCTGCAGCCCGGTGGCCGACGTAAGGTTCTCCCGCAACAGGATGGCGAACACGATCCCGACGAGGACGATGGCGGCGAGCGCCGCGAGCCTCGCCCTCGGCCCAGCGAGGGAGGAGGAGGGGACAAGCGCCATCGCCGAGGCCACGACCGCGGCCGCGGCGTTGCCCCAGTTGGTGAAGAAGCCGGCGAGCCGCCAGAGCGCCGCAAGGACGCCCTCCCCATCCGCGAGGTGGCTCGCGATGGTGAGACCGACCTGCAAGGCGAGCGCGGCGACCGTCACCGATGCCGCGACCGCGGCGATCACGCGGCTCGCCACGGGGGTCAGTCGGCCGTCCGGGCCCGGGCGATCAGCTCCTCGACCTCGGGGAGGATGTTGCGCACGATCACGGCGACGCCCTCCGCGCTCGGGTGGATCCCGTCGGCAAGGTTGAGCGAAGGGTCGGCGGCGACGCCATCGAGGAAGAACGGGTAGTACACGACGTTGCGCCGAGACAGGTCCTCGTAGACCGCGGTGAAGGCGGCGCCGTACTCCTCGCCGAGGTTGGGCGGCGCGAGCATGCCGGCCAACAGCACAGGGAGGCCACGCTCGTCGAGCCGGTCGAGGATCGCCGTGAGGTTCTCGCGCGTCGTCGCGGGGTCGAGGCCGCGCAGCGCGTCGTTGGCGCCGAGCTCGACGACGACCGCGTCGGCGTCCTCGCCCACCGACCAGTCGAGCCTAGCGCGGCCGGACGAGGTGGTGTCGCCGGACACGCCGGCATCGACGACGTCGACGTCGTGTCCCCGAGCCTCGAGCGCGGCCTCGAGCTGTGGCACGAAGCCGTCGCCCGGCGCGAGCTGGTAGCCTGCGACGAGGCTGTCGCCCAGCACGACGAGGGTGATCGGCTCGCCGTCCCCGCCGGAGGGCGGCGACTGGGCGAGCGCGTGCGTGGCCAGCGTCGCGGCGCAAAGGCCGAGCGTTGCCAAGGCGTGACGGCGGGCCAACCGCATGGCGTCCTCCCGAGTGACCGCGCGTCAGATAGAGCGCGGCGCTCCATCCGGCGAGGCCGCAGCGCGGCGCAGGGCGAGCCCCTCCTCGATGGCGGCGAGGTACCGCTCGGCCGCCGCGCGTGGGTCGGCGGACGCGCCGATGGGGCGGCCGACGACGATGGCGTCGGCGCCGGTGGCGATGGCCTCCTGCGGGGTCGCGACGCGGCGCTGGTCGCCGGCGGCATCGGCGGGAAGGCGCACGCCCGGCGTGATGACGGTGAGCCCCGAGCGCCGCGCCGCCGCCGCCTCGCCGGGCGCGCAGACGATGGCGTCGGCCCCCGCCGTCACGGCGGCGGCGATCCGCCGATCGACGAGGGCCGTGACGCGGTCGGCGTAGCCCGCGGCGGCGACGTCGTCCTCGCCCATGGAGGTGAGGACGGTGACGGCGACGATGGACAGCCCGGCCGGCCGCGCGCCCACCGCGGCGGCGAGGGCCTGCGGGTAGGCGTGCACCGTGAGGTAGGCCGCGCCGAGCGCGCCGGCCGCACGGGTCGCGCCGGCCACGGTGTTGCCGATGTCGAGGAGCTTCATGTCGAGGAACACGCGGTGGCCGGCCCGGGCGAGCGCGGCGGCGGTCCCGATCCCCCCGGCGAGGGCGAACTCCAGCCCGATCTTGTAGACGCCGACGACGCCCTCCGTCGCGGCGACGAGGCGCTCCGCCGCCGCGGTGTCCGCCACGTCGAGGGCCAGGATGAGCCGGTCCGTCGCGCACTCCGCCATTTGCGCCTTCCCTTCACCTTGCTAGAAGCGCGGCAGATGACACAAATGCCCCCCCGCCGGAACGCCGAGGTCGTCCGCCGCACCGCGGAGACCCGCGTGCGCGTCGCGGTCGACCTTGATGCGCACGATCCGGAGCGCCGGTCCGCCACCGGCATCGGCTTCTTCGACCACATGCTCGACCAGCTCGCGCGCCACTCCGGCCTCGGGCTCGTCGTTGAGGCGGAGGGGGACCGACACATCGACGACCACCACACCGTGGAGGACGTCGGCATCGCCCTTGGGCAGGCTCTCCACGAGGCGCTCGGCGACAAGGCGGGCATCGCACGCTACGCCGACTGCCACCTGCCCATGGACGGCACCTTGACGCGCGTGGCACTCGACGTGTCGGGCCGGCCGTTCCTCGTGTTCCGCACGACGTTCCGCACCGCCAAGATCGGCAGCTTCGACACCGAGCTCGTGCGCGAGTTCTTCACCGCGTTCGCGATGAACGCGCGCGTCACCCTGCACGTGGAAACGCTCTACGGCGACAACGACCACCACATCGCCGAGGCCTGCTTCAAGGGGCTGGCGCGGACGCTGGGTGCCGCGGTGAGGGTCGCTGGGCCGGGTGGAGCCATCCCCTCCACCAAGGGCGCGCTGTGACCGTCTGGACCGTCTGGGAGCACGACCGCCACGAGGGCGACGAGCGCGCGTTGCGCGCTCGCCTCGTGCCCGACCGCTTCTCATGGCTCGCTGCGCTGTCGCCCCCGCTGTGGCTGCTCGCCAGGGGGATGGGGCTCGCCCTGCTCGCGTTCGCGGTCGTCGCAACAACCCTCGTCGTCGCCGCGGGCCTCGTGCTCGGGCCGGCGATGGCGCTGAGCACCGCGCTCGTCCTCATGGTCTGGTTCGGCTTCGAGGCACGCGCGGTCGAGCGCTGGTCGCTCGCCCGGCGCGGCTGGAGCATGGTGGCGGTGGTCGAGGGCAAGCGCTTCGACCAGGCGGAGCGGCGCTGGCTCGCGGGCCGCGAGCCCGACGCGACGCTCCTGCGCGCGCCGACAGGGGGCGCCCGGGCGACGCCCCCCGTCGGCGCGGCGGGCCCCTGGGGCGGCTCGGTGCCGCCCGTCCTTGGCGTGATGCCAGAGGGTCCGCGGTGAGCGTCGTCATCGTCGATTATGGGTCAGGCAACCTGAGGTCCGCGCAGAAGGCGTTCATCCGGGCCGCGGGCGAGGCCGAGCTCTCCAACGCCATCGTCGTGTCCGCCGACCCGATCCGGATCGCCCGCGCCGAGCGCATCGTGTTGCCGGGCGTCGGCGCGTTCGCCGACTGCATGATGGGGCTGTCGTCGACGCCCGGGATGGTCGACGCCATCCTCGACGCGGTCACCCATCGCGCCATCCCGCTGCTCGGCGTGTGCGTCGGCATGCAGCTCCTCGCGACCCGCGGGCTCGAGCACACGGTGACCCCTGGGCTCGACCTCATCCGTGGCGAGGTGCGCCGGATCGAGCCGCGCTGTGCCACGCTCAAGGTGCCGCACATGGGCTGGAACACGCTCTCGCCCGAGCGAGCCCACCCCGTGCTCGAGGGCATCCCGCTGGGCGATGACGGTCTGCACGCCTACTTCGTGCACTCCTACGCCATCGTGCCCGAGCGTCCCGAGGACGTTCTCGCGCTGTCCTACCACGGGGACCCGTTCGCCGCGGTGGTCGCCCGAGACACCGTCGTCGGCACCCAGTTCCACCCGGAGAAGAGCCAGGCGCTCGGCCTGCGCCTCATCGCCAACTTCCTCAAGTGGCAGCCGTGATCCTCTACCCGGCCATCGACCTCAAGGGTGGGGCGTGCGTGCGGCTGGAGCAGGGCGCCATGGACCGGGCGACGGTCTACTCGAAGGATCCCGCGGAGGCGGCGCGACGCTTCGCGAAGGTCGGCTTCACCCACCTTCACGTGGTGGACCTCGACGGCGCTTTCGCCGGCGAGGGCCGCAACGCGGAGGCGGTTGCGGCGATCCTGTCGGCGACGGACGCGCCGGTGCAGCTCGGCGGCGGCATCCGCACGATGACGGCCATCGAGGGCTGGCTTGCCCGCGGCGTCGACAGGGTCGTCCTCGGCACGGCCGCGGCGCGCGATCCGAACCTCGTGCGCGCCGCGTGCCGCGCCCACCCGGGGCGCATCGTGGTGGGGATCGACGCGCGCGACGGCCGCGTCGCCGTCGCCGGGTGGGCGGCGACCACCGACATGACCGCACGGGACCTCGCGCTCGCCTACGAGGACGCCGGCGTCGCCGCCATCGTCCACACCGACATCGCCCGCGACGGCATGGGCACCGGGCTCAACCTCACCGAGACGCTCGCCATCGCCCGGGCGGTGACGACGCCAGTGATCGCCTCGGGCGGGTTCGCCGGCGTGGTGGACGTTGCCCGGCTCGCAGCTCCGGAGGCGGCCGGCCTCGCCGGCGCCATCGTCGGCCGCGCGCTCTACGACGGCACGCTCGACGCCCGGGCCGCGCTCGCTGTGCTGCCCCAGCGCGTCGGCGGACCCGTCGCATGCTGAAGAAGCGCATCATCCCTTGCCTCGACGTCCTTGCCGGCCGGATCGTGAAGGGCGTGCGGTTCGAGGACCTCGTCGACGCCGGCGATCCCGTGGAGGCCGCCAAGGCGTACGACGCGGCCGGCGCGGACGAGCTCACGTTCCTCGACATCACGGCATCGTCGGACGAGCGCTCGATCCTGTTCGACGTCGTTCGGCGGACCGCGGAGGAGTGCTTCATGCCACTCACCGTCGGCGGCGGTGTGCGCACGATCTCCGACATCCGCTCGCTGCTCCTCGCCGGCGCCGACAAGGTCTCGATCAACACGGCTGCCGTCCGCGACCCATCCTTCGTGGGCCGCGCCGCGGAAAAGTTCGGCGCCCAGTGCATCGTCGTCGCCATCGACGCCAAGAAGCACGGCGACCACTGGGAGGTGTTCACCCATGGCGGTCGCCGCGCGACCGGGGTCGACGTCGTCGAGTTCGCCCGCAAGATGGAGGCGCTCGGCGCGGGCGAGATCCTGCTGACCTCGATGGATGCGGACGGCACCAAGGAGGGCTTCGACACGGCGCTCACCCGGGCCGTGGCCGACGCCGTGACGATCCCGGTCATCGCATCGGGTGGCGCCGGAACCCTGGACCACCTGGTGGACGCGGTGCTGGAGGGCCACGCGGAGGCGGTGCTCGCGGCCTCGATCTTCCACTTCGGCACCTACACCATCGCCGAGGCGAAGGCGCACATGGCCGCCGCCGGCATCCCCGTGCGGCGGACGGCCGATGGCTGAGTACGGCATGGAGGCGCTCGAGCGGGTGGTGCGCGCACGCCTCGCCGAGGAGGGCGAGGGGTCCTACACGCGCCGTCTCGCAGCGGGCGGCGTCGAGGCGTGCGCGCAGAAGCTCGGCGAGGAGGCGGTGGAGGCCGTGATCGCCGCCGTGCGTCGCGCCCCGGACGAGCTGACGCGCGAGGCGGCGGACGTCGTCTACCACCTCACGGTGCTCCTCGCGGTCTCGAACCTCTCGTGGCGCGACGTGACCGCCGAGCTCGCCCGCCGCAGCGGCACCTCTGGCCTTGCCGAGAAGGCGGCCCGAGAGCCTTAGCGGCTTACCGTGACGAGCCGGTAGGGGCCGAGCGCGAGGGCAGCGACGAGGAGCTTTACCGCGAAGTCGCCCACCGCCCAGGACACCCAGCGGGGCGCCTCCGGCGCGCCGGCGAGGCCGAAGATCGGTTCGCTCGACACCGCGAACGGGTCGACCCCGAACGGGACCACCGCGGCGAAGGCCAGGGCGAAGAACACGGCGGTGTCGAGCGCCGACGCCACCGCGGATGAGGCGAGCGGCGCGCGCCACCACGCGCCATGGCGCAGCCGGTCGAACACCGCGACGTCGAGGAGCTGGGCGGCGAGGAAGGCGGTCCCGGACGCCAACGCGATGCGCGGCGTGGCAAGGGCCAAGGACATGACGACGGCGACGCTGAAGCCCGACAGCGCCACGAGCCGCGCCGTGCGGGGACCGAAGTTGCGGTTGACGACGTCCGTGACGAGGAACGCGAGCGGGTAGGTGAACGCGCCCCAGGTCAGGACGTCGGCGAGATCGACCGTGCCAAGCCGTCCGTCGACCGGGAACTGCACGAGGACGTTGGAGGCGACGACCACCGCAGCCATCGCCGACACCGCGACGAGGAAGGCCCGGACCGAGACCACGCTGGAGCTGGGTACTCGGCCGGGCTCAGCCGTTCGCCGCAGCGGCCGCCGGGTCGGTCGCGCCCGGTGTGCGGCCACTTGCCACGACCTCGCGCTTCAGGCGGACCATGCGTTCGGACAGCTCGTCGTCCTTCGCCTTGATGAGGAACTTGTCGAGGCCGCCCCGATGCTCGACGGTGCGCAGCGCCGCTGCGGCGATCCGCAGCCGGACCCGTCGTTCCAGCGCATCGGAGATCAGCGTGACGTCGACGAGGTTCGGCAGGAAGCGCCGCTTCGTCTTGTTGTTGGCGTGGCTGACGTTGTTGCCAACCATCACGCCCTTGCCGGTCAGTTCGCAGCGCCGCGCCATGGGGTCCATCGCCGGCGGGCCGGCGTCCTTCGTTCGATCCGTGTTGGATGAGATGCGGGTGATAGGGACCGACCGCCGCCCGGTCAAGCGGCTTCGCCCCCTGCGGAGCAGTTCAGCGGCCGTTCAGCGCCACCATTTGATCTCGCTATCGCCATACCATAAAGCAACAACGCGGGCACGAGGGCGCGTGGGCGTCCCCGGTGGGAGAGCGTTATGAAGCCGTTCAGGTCCTTCGCCGCGATGAGCGCCATCGCGATGGCCCTCGTTGGGCTGCCGATGGTCGCGCCGGCCGCTGCCAAGGTGAGCGTCGACGGCACCTACGAGATCTCCATCGCCGGCTGGGGCATCGCGCGCGCGACGGTCGACCTCACCATCGCCAACGGCAAGTACGACGCGACGCTCTTCATGGCGCCGAAGGGCGTGGCCAAGATCGTGACCGCGGTGCGCACGTCGGTGGACGCGAGCGGTGCGTTGCGCCGCGGCGACGTGCTGCCGAACACCTACAACGTGAGCGCGGACGAGATCGACCGGCCGGTGCGGGTCGCCATGCGGATGAACGGCGGCACCGTCTCCTCGCTGAAGGCCCAGCCGCCGCTGAAGGCGCTCGATGGCCGCATCGCCGTGACCAACGCGCACCGCCGAGGCATCGTCGATCCGCTGTCGTCCGGCCTCATCCCGGCCAAGGCCGCCGACGCGCGCGACGCGTGCGACCACACCATGAAGATCTTCGACGGTTGGACGCGCTACGACGTCAAGCTGTACTACAAGGGCGAGCGCAAGGTGGCCACCGAGGGCTACTCCGGGAGCGCTTCGGTGTGCGGCGCGCGCTGGGTCCCCGTGGCGGGCCACCGTCCCCACAAGCGCGAGGTCCAGTACCTCGCAGCGAACAAGGCGCTGGAGGTGACGGTCGTACCGCTCCCCGGCACGGGTTACGCGATCCCCTACGCGGTGCGGATCGGCACGCCGAACGGTGAGATCAAGATCGAGCCGAGCCAGCTCGCGATCACCGGCACCGGCGTCTAACGCCTGCATCCGGACGCTCGCCGAGGTCACCGACTGAGGGATCGCCCCTCCCATCGCACGGCGGATGCCGCTGGCTGACGCACCTGCGTCGAGGCCTCGCGCGGCCGCTGTGACCCGCCACTGCGTCGGCGGTGCGCCGCCGACGCGACTTGAGGACGCCGCGGATGACGCTGACCCCCCTCACGCGCCGCCCCGAGCGGGCGCGAAACGTGACCGCGGTCCTCGGCCCCACCAACACCGGCAAGACCCATCTTGCCATCGACCGCATGCTCGCGCGCCGCACCGGGCTGATCGGCCTGCCGCTGCGTCTCCTCGCGCGGGAAGTGTATGGCCGGGTCGTCGCCCGCATGGGGCCTGACGTCGCAGCGCTCATCACCGGCGAGGAGAAGATCATCCCGCCGGGCGCGCGGTACTACGTCGCCACGGTGGAGGCGATGCCGCTCGACCTCGATCCCGAGTTCGTCGCCATCGACGAGGTCCAGCTCGCCGCTGACCTCGAGCGCGGCCGCGTCTTCACCGACCGCCTCCTGCGGGTGCGGGGGCAGTATGAGACGCTGCTCCTTGGGGCCCTGACCGCGCGCAACCTCCTCGAGAAGCTGATCCCCGGCGTCAACGTGGTGACGCGGCCGCGCATGTCGATCCTCACCTATGCGGGGGAGAAGAAGCTGACGCGCCTGCCGCCTCGCTCGGCGGTCGTCGCGTTCTCGGCCAACGAGGTCTACGCCATCGCCGAGCTGATCCGCCGGCAGCGCGGCGGGGCAGCCATCGTCATGGGCGCGCTGTCGCCGCGCACCCGCAACGCCCAAGTGGAGCTGTTCCAGTCCGGCGACGTCGAGTTCCTGATCGCCACCGACGCCATCGGGATGGGGCTGAACCTCGACGTCGACCACGTGGCCTTCGCCTCGGCGCGCAAGTTCGACGGCTACCAGTTCCGCCACCTGACGGCGGCCGAGCTCGGCCAGATCGCGGGGCGGGCCGGCCGGCACACCCGCGACGGCACGTTCGGGGTGACGGCGCGGGTCGGCCCCTTCGCCGACGACCTCGTCGAGGCGCTGGAGACCCACGCCTTCCAGCCGGCGCGCGTCTTCCAGTGGCGCAACCCCGAGCTCGACTACGCCTCCGTGCCCGCGCTGCGCGCCTCGCTGGACGTGCCTGCGCCGGAGGAGGGCCTCACCAAGGCACCTCCCGCTGACGACCAGAAGGCGCTGGAGCACGCCACCAAAAGCCCTGAGATCATGGACCTCGCCGACACGCCCGGGCGTGTGGAGCGCCTTTGGGAGGTCTGCCAGGTTCCCGATTACCGCAAGATCGCGCCGGCGAACCATGCGGACCTCATCCTGACGCTCTACACGTTCCTGGTGCGCGACGGGGCGATCCCGGACGACTGGATCGCCCGCCAGGTGCGCTACGCCGACAAGACCGACGGCGACATCGACACGTTGTCGAACCGCATCGCGCACATCAGGACCTGGACCTTCGTCGCCAACCGCAACGACTGGCTTGCCGACCCGGCCGAGTGGCGGCAAACCACGCGCGCGGTCGAGGATCGCTTGTCGGACGCGCTCCATGAGCGTTTGATGCAGCGGTTCGTCGACCGGCGCACCAGCGTCCTCATGAAGCGGCTCAGAGAGAATGCGATGCTGGAATCTGAGGTCAACGACGCCGGGGACGTGATGGTCGAGGGCCAACACGTGGGCACGCTTGCCGGCTTCCGCTTCCAGGCCGACGCGTCGACGGGCGATCCACGGGACCAGAAGGCGCTGCGCTCGGCGGCGGGCAAGGCGCTCGCCAAGGAGATGGAGCGTCGTGCCGAGAAGGCGTCGGCCGCGCCGGACGCCGCCTTCGCGCTCGGCTCGGACGCGGCGATCCGCTGGCAGGGTGCGGTGATCGCCCGCGTCACCGCGAGCGACGACGCGCTGAGGCCGAACGCGGTGCTCCTCGCCGACGAGACGCTGCCGCCGCCCTCCCGCGACAAGGTGCAGTCGCGCCTCAGCCAATGGCTCGCCGCCCACGTGGAGGGGCTCGTCAAGCCCCTGTTCGAGCTGCGCAACGCCCAGACACTCGACGGCGGCGCGCGCGGCCTTGCCTACCGCATCTCGGAGGGGCTCGGCAGCGTCGAGCGCGCCGCCGTGACGGAGGAGGCGAAGGCCCTCGATCAGGCGGCGCGGGCGGGGCTGCGCGCGCTCGGCGTGCGGTTCGGCGCCTACCACATCTTCGTTCCCGCGCTGTTGAAGCCAGCCCCCAGCCAGCTTCTGGCGCTCCTCTGGGCGCTGAAGAACGCGGACCTCGACGTGCCCGGGCTCGCCGAGGTGCCGCAGCTCTCCGCCTCCGGCCGCACGTCCATCGCGGTCGATCCTGCCGTCCCGCCGGCGCTCTACCGGGTGGTGGGGTTCCGCCCGTGCGGACCGCGTGCCGTGCGCATCGACATCCTCGAGCGCCTCGCCGATCAGGTCAGGCCGCTGGTGGCGTGGCGACCCGGCCCCGAGGCCGGCGAGCCGCCTCCGGGGGCGGTGCCCCAGGGCGGCGGCTTCCTCGTCACCGTGGCGATGACGTCGCTCCTTGGGTGCTCGGGGGAGGACTTCGCGGCCATCCTCTCCTCGCTCGGCTACCGTATGGATCGCCACGAGGCGAGCGAGGCGGAGCAGGCGGCGCTGCGTGCTGCAAGCGAGGTTCGATCGCGCCCACCGAAGAAGGCGCGTGCGGCGCCGCCGGCGGGTGCGCCGGCCAAGGCGAGCGACGCGCCTGCGACCAGTAGGGCGAGCGAGGGGAGCGACCCTCCGGTCGACGTTGGGGAGGCCGCGCCCGCCGCTGGCGATGACGCTGGCGAAGCGGCGGACGAGGCCACTTGGTCGACGGCTGACGTCGAGGTCGCGGCGCAGGACGACATCGCGGACGCAGCCGACGGTGGCGGGACGCAGGCCCCCGCGCCAACGACGGCTGGGGGCGAGGCGACGGTGGCCGTTACGGACGAGCCTGCGGCGACGTCCGAACCGCATGGCACGGACCGCTTGGGGGACGACGCATCGCCAGCGCCAGCCATCGGAACGCCCCGTCCCAGCGAGACCCCAGCGCCGGCCGGCGAGGTGGACGAGCAGGCGGCCGCCGCTGATCCCGAGGCCGCAGCGGAGGCGGAGCGCGTGGCTGAGACGGACGCGCCCTCCGTCACGCAAGACGCCGTCGCGGCTTCGGCCGACGCGGGGCCGGTCCTCATCGAGGTTTGGCGCGTCCCCCGCACGCAGCGCGGCGAGGGCGCGCGGCGCCGCCGCGCCTCGCACGGCGAGGACGATGGCGGCGCCGCACGGCGGGACGACCGTCGTCGCGGACGCAGGGACGCTCCGTCGGACCGTGGCAGGGGAGGCGAGCCAGCGCCGCCGCTTGCTGCGGCGCCGGCGGCGGCGGGTGCAGAAGCAGCCGCCACGTCCGAGGCGCGGGAGCCGCGCTGGGACGGCAAACCCGCCGGCGGACGCGGGCGCCGGCGTGACGAGCGCACGCCGCCCCCGGACGGGCGCGGCAAGGGCCGTCCCCCGCGCGCCAAGCCAGCTCGCGGAGCGGAGCCGCAGCGTCCGCCAGCGCGCGAGCGCGACGCCGACCCCGACTCACCGTTCGCCAAGCTCGCGGCGCTCAAGGAGCAGTTGGAGAAGGGCGATCGCTGAGCCCAGCGTCCAAGATGCCGGGGCGGACGGCGAAGGTGGACCGCAGCGGCTCGACAAGTGGCTGTGCTACGCCCGCTTCGCCAAGACGCGGACCCTAGCCCAGGCGCTCGTGGAGGGTGGCAAGGTCCGCCTCAACCGCGAGAAGGTCACGTCGTCGAGCCGGCTGGTCCGCGCCGACGACGTCCTCACCATCCGTATGCCGCGCGACGTGCGGGTGGTGCGGGTGCGAGGGTTTGCATCACGCCGCGCCTCACCGTCGGGTGCCGCCGCGCTCTACGAGCCGATGGACGGTCATGACACGGGCACGGGGACGGCCGGCGACGGGACGAGCAGCGCAGCGGGCGGTTGAAGGTCGGGCGGTCGAGGCGATCGGGTTGTCAGGTGACGGATCGCCACGCCCGCGGTCGAGCGGCTCGCCTTGTGCCGGCACCTAGGCGGCACTACTCAAACCGCGAACCATGGAAGGGACGATAGGGTGACGTACATCGTCGGCGACGCATGCATCAGGTGCAAGTACACCGACTGCGTGGAGGTCTGTCCGGTGGACTGCTTCTACGAGGGCGAAACCATGCTCGTGATCCACCCCGACGAGTGCATCGACTGTGGGGTCTGCGAGCCTGAATGCCCGGTGGACGCCATCAAGCCGGACACCGAGCCTGGCACGGAGAAGTGGGTCGAGCTGAACGCCAAGTACGCCGCCGAATGGCCGAACATCACCGTCAAGAAGGACCCCTTGCCCGACGCGGCGGACTGGGAGACGGCGACGAACAAGCTTGAGGAGCACTTCAGTTCCGCTCCGGGGACCGGTGACTAGCAGCTTCACGCCACCGTCGAGCGGGTCACGCTGCTTATGAGGCTGGGTTAACCGCGGATGAACCCCGCCGAAGGTACGGGAGGTTCCGCCACCGGCTCTTCAAAACCCTGGTTTGGTGTGGTATATGTATCGAATGCCGTGTTGGCATGACCGCGTGCGCGGATGTCGCCGGCTCCGCGGCGTTCGAACCCGGCACCGCAACAGACAGGAGCGGAATTCCCGTGGGTCGCGTCGGCCTGCCTGTGCCGTCCCGACCACCCCGCACGTGGGCCCGGGTGTTGCCGCTGCCGTCGGGCGGCGACACGCCCGGTCACGCGACATCCCACAAGAAAACGACACGATCGTCCGTCAAGGATGCGTGATCATTTCGAGGAGTATCAAGACTCTATGGCTACGGTGAAGAAGAGCGCTGCCCCGAAGTCGGCGTTCAAGCCGAACGAGCACGTCGTCTACCCGGCGCACGGCGTCGGTCAGGTGCAGTCGATCGAGAAGACCGAGTTCGCGGGGTACACGCTCGATCTGATCGTCGTGAGCTTTGCCAAGGACAAGATGACGCTGCGCGTTCCGGTGAACAAAGCCAAGGCCGTGGGGATGCGCAAGCTCGCCGATGCCGAGACCACGAAGAAGGCGCTCGACACGGTGGCCGGCCGGGCGCGGGTGAAGCGTACAATGTGGAGCCGCCGCGCACAGGAGTACGAGGCGAAGATCAACTCCGGCGACCTCATCGCGATCTCAGAGGTCGTTCGAGATCTCTACAGGGCCGAGAGCCAGCCGGAGCAGTCCTACTCGGAGCGTCAACTCTACGAGGCGGCGCTGGATCGCATGTCGCGCGAGATCGCTGCGATCAACAAGACCGATGAGCCGGCGGCGATCAAGGTGATCGAGGCGCAGCTCGCCAAGAGCCCGAGGCGCACCAACGCCGACGAGGCCGAGGCAGACGCCGAAGCCGACGAGCTGCACGAGAAGGCGGCCTGACGCGGCGCAGGGTCGACGGGGGCAGGCCGCTCGTTCGAGCGCTCCTCCCGCCGCCCGATGCCGCTCGCGAGGGCGAGCATGGACGCAATACCCGACCTGCAGCCCGCGGTGTACCTCGTCGCGGGGGTTGTCGTCCTGGTGTTTCCGCGGATCTTGAACTACATCGTCGCCGGCTACCTCATCTTCGTCGGCGCCACCGGGCTGTGGCCGAACATCATCTGAGTGCTGCTTCAACCGAGCCGCTGCGAGCGCGCCGTCGCGCCATCGCGCCCTGCGATGCACCGGCGATGGGCGGCCGAACGTGGGTGGGGCGTCGGTCCGCTCGCCGAACCCGACCCATCGTCGCCAACCGGTGCGAAGGCGACCGACAATGACGCGACGACGCAGCAGCACGCGGGGCGGCGCTTCCGCCGCCAGCGCCGCGTCCAATGGCGGATGCAAGACGGCCGCGACGCCTGCTGTCGGCGGAGCCTCCTCGTGTGAAGGGGTGGCGCCTGGGCGGGCCCGTCGCCGCCAGCGCGCGACCGGGATGGCGGACGCGCGCGAAGCCGCAACGCGGGGGGCGACGCAGCCGGCGGAGGCGGGCATCACCGTCGTTGGCACCTTCCGCTCGGGGACCAACTTCCTCCGTAGCGTGCTGGAGCTCAACTACCACTGCACGGTGCGCTACAACACGCTCGGATGGAAGCATTGGGTGCTGCCGCTCTACACCCCCGACGGAGTCCAGACCTATCCGACGACCCGCCTCGCCTTCATCACGAAGAACCCGTTCTCCGCGCTTGCATCGCTGCACGCCTACGCCGGGGGCCGTCGAAACAACCTATCATCGAGCGCACGGGACGGGATGTCCGCCTTCCTGTCCAACCCCTTCGTCATCCACAACGGCAAGGGGGAGAGCCTCGAGATGTGGTTCCGCACGCCGGTGGACTACTGGACCGCGATCAACTGGAACTTGTCGTCCGCCGTGGCGTCGCCGCTCGCCGCTCGCCCCGTGCGCTACGAGGATCTCGTCGACGCCCCGGAGGCGGTGACGGACGGGCTTGCCGGCGCGTGGGGGCTCACCCGCCGGGAGGCGCCGTTCCAGGTCATCGAGAACCGGGCGCGAAACCTACCGAACGCCGGGCAGCTCGTCGACGCCAGGGCCTACGCCCGCGACGAGGTGTTCGATCGGGACAGGGTGGCGACGCACCGCTACATGGACGACTACGCGCCGGCTGACGTCGCCCTCGTGATGGGGACGCTGGACCACGACCTCGTCGCACGGCTCGGCTACGCCGACCTCCTTACGCGGCTCGCGGGTGCATCCGGACGCCGGTCGGCGGCTCGGACGCTCGCCGGCCGCGCGCGGGCACTCCTTCGCCGCCCGCGTCCGCGGTCAGACCGACACGGCGCATAAGAGGTCGCCTTCGTCCAGGGCGTCCTTGTGGCCCGCGAGGGCCGCAGCACCACGCTCCGCCACGGCGAAGGTGATGGCTAGAGCATCCGTTGCAGTGCGTCTCGTGCGGGCCGTAGGTTTCACGACCATCCTTCCACCGGCAGCCCGACGTCAGGACGGGGATGACCCCGCCGATGACCCGGCGGTCGTCGACGCAAGGCCTCCCTCGCGTGTCAGTCGCCAGGAGCGGAGCGAGGCGCTCGAACTCGGCTTGCTTAATCAGAAGTGCCGTCGGCTCCTGTCGATCTCCCTTGGGAGATCGCAGGATCCGATCCGCCTTGAAGGATCGCGCTTAGGGGTCTTGAGCCCGGATGACGACGATGGCCGACGTTCCTGTCCCGCGCCCTGGCGGGCACGCGTTGGGAGGACGCGGCCGATCGGCCGCCGGCGCTGTTTGCCCTGAGCGAGGCGCACGCAGCGAAGACGACCGTGCAGCTCGGTCGCCACCCGAATTTCCGACGCTGCGAAGTTGAAGGCGTCGACAGGACGCCCACGGGACCGACCGTCGCCGGTCGGCCTGTGTGGTCCTTACGTCCAGCGTGCGCCGAGACGCACGCTGGGATGTTAGGTCGGCCGCCGACCCGGCTCCCTACGCGAGGTCGCCAGGAGCGAGGATCGCGTCGAAGATCATGAAGTCCGCGATCGTGCCATCGAACCCGTTGGTCGCCTTGAGGCTGCCGGAGCTGCTGCCCCAGCCAAGTCCGCCGACCTGCAACGCCTGCACGTTCTGCGTCCAGTCCACCTCAAAGTCGTCCTGGAACACGAGTTTGCCGTCGAGGAAGAGTTCGACCTCGCCATCGCCGAAGGTGGTCACCACGTTGTAGGTCCGGTTCGCTTGGATGGCGGTGGAGAAGGTGCTGTCGCTGTCCTCGTCCTGGTAGCGGGCGTAGAGCTTGCCGCTGCTGAGCCACATGGAGACGTGGTTGCCGCCACCCGAGTAGTCGCTCGCATCCTTGGAGAACAGCCCGTACGTTCCTCCGGTCGAGTCCGCCTCGAAGTCGAACGCGACGGTGGCACGGCTGACCTCAAACCTGTCGGAGTGTGCCACCGTCTTGATGTCCGACGTAGAGCCGGAGAACTCCTTCGACCCGGACAACCCGTAGATCGGCGTCGGCCGGTCCGTCCCTTCATAGACCGGCGTCGGCCGGTCCGTCCCTTCCTGCGGTCCGCCGCTCGTACCACCCTCCAACAGGGCTGCGATCTGCCGCGGCGACAAGGTTCCCTCGAGGACGAGAACATCGGAGATCGTCCCGTCGAACACATCCGAGTAGTTCGTCGCGCCGGATGCGCTGGCCCAGCCGTTCGCGCCGACCTGCATCGCCTGAACGTTCTTCTCCCAGTTCATCACGAACGAGCCGGTGGCGCGCTCGGAGCCGTTCAACCATACCGTGTAACCGTCCGGCCCGAAGTTGGTGACGAGGTCGTAGTCGACGCCGGAGCGGATGCCGGAGATCTTCACCGTCTCCTCGTCGTTCGCGTTCTGGAAGCGGACGTAGAGGCTGCCGTCCATCACGTAAGACGTGTAGTGATGGCCGCCACCCACGTACATCGAGGCGTCCTTCGAGAGGAGGCCGGCGCGCGGACCCACGCTGTCGGCGTTGAACGACAGCGCGATGGTGCCCTCCTCGATGCGCAGGCTGTCCCGGTTCGGCACGACGATGACGTCCGAACTCTTCGAGACCTCCACCTCGCCGAGCCTTTCGAAACGTGCGTCCGCGACGCTGCGCGGCGGCTCGGACGTGTCCGGCGTCGCGGGCTGGCTCGGCTCGCTCGGCCGGTTCGGCTCGTTCGGCGTGGGCTGGCTCGGTTGGCTCGGGCGACCGCCGCCCCCGCCGTTGAGAAGGTCCTCCACCTCTTGCGGTGTCGCCTTTTCATCGAGGATGACGACATCGGAGATGGTGCCCTTGAACGGGTCGGAGATCTTGTCACCGCCCGACACGCTGCCCCAGCCGTTGGCGCCGATCTGCATCATCTGGACGTTGTTCGTCCAGTCCATGACGAACGTCGACGACGCTTGACGCGCGCCGTTAAGGTAGACCGAGTAGCCGTCAGACCCGAAGTTGACGACCACCTCGTAATCCCTCCCCGCGACGATCCCGGGGACTTCCACCATCTCGGAGCGCCCCCGGTCCTGGAAGCGTACGTGGAGGCGTCCATTCTCCACGTAGGAGGTGAAGTGATGCCCTCCGCCGTCGTAGTCCGTCGCGTCCTTCGACAGGAGGCCACCCCGCGAGCGAACGTCGTCGGCGTTGAAGGCAAACCGGATCGTCCCCTCTGAGATCTTGAAGGCTTCCCGGTCGCTGATCAGGATGACGTCGCTCGCGGAGCCACCAAGTCGAACGTCCCCGAGCCGCTCGTAGACCGCGTCGTCGAGCGTAGTTGGCGTCGCGGGCGCCGGGGTCGGTTGGTCGCGATCGTCGTCGTCGTCGTCCCGATCGTCGTCGTCGTCGTCGTCGTCCCGATCGTCGTCGTCGTCGTCGTCGTCCCGATCGTCGTCGTCCCGATCGTCGTCGTCGTCGCGATCGTCGTCGTCGTCGTCGTCGTCGCGATCGTCGTCGTCGTCCCGGTCGTCGTCGTCGTCACGCTCGGCGTCGATGAGGTCCGCGATCTGCGCCGGCGTACCCTGACCCTCCGCGATGACAAGGTCGGAGATGGTGCCGTCGAACGGTCCGACGAAGTCGGTCCCCCCCGAGGAGCTCGCCCAGCCGTTGGCGCCGATCTGCAGCGCCTGGACGTTGTTCTCCCAGTTCATCGCGAACCGGGACGAGGCGCGCTCCTCGCCGTTGAGCCAGACGGTGTAACCGCCGGGTCCGAAGTTCACGACGAGATCGTAGTCGGCACCCTCGCGGATGCTGGGAATCCGCACGGTCTCCGTGCTTCCGCTGTTCTGGAAGCGGACGACGAGCGTGCCGTCCTCGATGTAGGCGGTGAAGTGATGACCGCCGCCGTCGTAACCGGACGCATCCTTCGAGACGAGTCCGTGCATCCCGCGCACGGCGTCGGCGTTGAAGGTGAGCGCGATGGTGCCTGCCTTAACGCTGAAGTCGCTGCTGTGCCTGATGACGATCACGTCGGCGGTGCCGCCGAACTCCTTCGCGCCCAGCCGCTCCAGGAGGACGTCGCCGAGCGGGACCTCCTCGATGGGCTCGGCGGGCTGCGAAGGCGCGTCGGGTTGATCGGGCGTCGTTGGGATGCTCGGCCTGGCCGGTGGCGAGACCGGCGCCGCCGGTCCGTCCGACAAGAGCTCGCCGATCCGCTGGTACGCGCCCTTGGTCGCGCCCACCGAGCCGGCGATGGGACGCAGGTCCTCCAGCGTGATGCCGTAGCCCCGCGCTGCGTTCACGTACGCGTCGTTGTAGTGGTTGGAGCTGCTCGGCTGGTCCCACTGCAGCACGTGATTGCTGCCCGACGGACCCGAGTTGCTGAACTTGTGGGACGTGATGTTGTTCTGGACCGTCGCCCCAGGCGGAGAGATGATGATCGTCGCCGAGTGGCCCTGGTTCGGCACGGTGAGCAGGGTGTTGTTCCGGATCGTCACGTTCGATCCTTCGTAGATCGTCACCCCGTGCAGGATCTGGTTGTAGATGACGTTGTTTTCTACGAGAACATTGTTATAGCGCCCGTCCGCCAAGAAGATCCCTTGGGTGGGAGTCGGTCGTTCGAGCAGCGAGACGTTGCCTCGAATGACGATGTTGCTGGACGATCCCTGGAACTGGATGAAGTCGACGTGGGCACCGGGTGCCGGATAGACGAACCGCGGACCGGTGTTGTCCTCGATCAACACCCCATCGTTGCCGGCGAACTTCATCCCGTCGTTGCCGATGGCCTCAAGCTTGTTGCCGACGACCGAGATCTTGTCCGCGCCGAGGGCGACGATGCCGTTCTTGATGTCGTGAATGTAGTTGTTCTGGAACAGGACGTTCGAGGCGGCGCCGGCGAACATACCGTACCAGCCCTGGTACTCGCCATCGACCTTGCCGTTGATCTCGGAGTTGATGATTTGGATGTAGCTCGAACCTTGGTCGACGCTGACGATGCGTGAGCCTGCTGAGCCGTTGCCCGAGTTGTTGACGTGGACGCCGTCGATCCTGACGTGCTTGGAACCGAAGACCTCGATGGTCTCGAACCGAGCAGGGTTGTCGCGATCCTGAGATCGTATGGTGACGTAGTCCGAAAAACTTTCTCCTTGGATCCTCACGGACCCGTAATTCCCGGGTCGGAGGAGGATAAGGTCGTTGCTCGACGCCGAATTCAGCGCAGCGAGGAGCTCGCCGGCGGACGACACGGTGGTCGTGCTCATACAGACATCCTGTGACGTGCGTGGTTGAGAGCGCGATGATCCGCGCATGGGGCACCGCCGCTCGCCGCGACGGCAGAAGGCTTTCGCTCAGGACACCGACCGCGGAACGCTCCAGGCGCCGCTCATCGACGCTGGACCGGCGAGGCCTACCGGGCCGAGCTCAGGGCGAAGGACGCTGCGACCGCGACCTCCCGTTCCAGCCTTCACCGGCAGCCCGAAGACTGCCTGACGTTCCTGCCGTCAGGCTTGCACTATCTCTCACACGTCGCTTGATCATGTTTTCCCCGCGGTTCGCTCATCTTCGACATTAAAGAAAGCGATCTTTAAGCGTCGCTTTTCTCTGACGGTTTACGCGTTTCAGTAGCACTGACTAACGTAGACACATAGTTTGTTGATGTATTTCTGGAAAATTTCTGATTATCAACCTTGCATGCACATTGTTGCCCTGATTATCATAATGTTTCCACTTATCATCTTGGCTATAGCTGCTACGATGACTTGGCGGTGTGTAACCTCGATCTTACGAAAGCGCTACCCCCTAAGAAGACGTATTTGGGCAACGCTGTACGATTCAACACATGATTGCCGGTTTGCCATCGGGACGGGCGATAATGCTGCTCTGCCTCCGTGGGTCAGGCACTGCAGGCGCCGCTCGCGCAACGTCGGATAGCCCGGCGCACCGATCAGGCGACCGGAACACGTCGGTGCGTGTGCTGGCTGTACGTCCGGCGCTCGTCGCGCTGGCGCGAGGCGAAGGCGCTCATGTCGGCCGCGCACTCTTCCGTCGACGGCACGCCGATCGAGGCGGCGGCCTCCATGAAGAGCTTCGTGCGGAAGGGACGACGACACGCCGCCTCCGGGCGACGGCGGAGGGCGCAACGCCGGGGCGGACTTGCGCGGATAGACCCGCTCCGACGAGACCCATGCGTCCGTCACCGACCCCGATGCCGGCCCGTCGCAAGGGCGACGGCCGAGGGCCAGCTCGCCTTCGTAGGGCATGTCCTCGCGGAGAACCGCCACGGCCTGGGTGTGCGCGCGCCGGCGACCCGGCGACCCGGCGACAGGCCAGGCGGAGCGCGAGCCATCGCTCGCGCTCCTCGACCGTCATCTGATCTAAGGCAAGGCAAGGCAAGGCAAGGCAAGGCAAGGCACGGCACGGCACACCACGGCACGGCACGACCGGACCGGGCCGTCGTGCAACCGCTCCGCTCGCATCATCCGAACTGCTGCGCTGCTCGCGATCCGCAGCGCGCCCACGAACCGCACGTCTCAGCGGCCTGCTGGCGCGGGAGGACGCCGGAGCCATGCCCTCCGACCTAGCCCGCCGAGGACCTCAGACTGCCCCGCGCCGTCTCGTGGCCGCGCGTCCTGTGCGGCAAGGTCCGCCGGGCGCGGGCGTTGCCGTCAGCCGCGGTTGCTTCGATCCGCGCCGCGGAACTCGTTCGATGGAGCGTGCGGGTTCGCCCAGTTCGCGCCGTCCGTGACGAGATCGGCGAGGGCGCCCGCGATGGCGTCGAGCAGGGACTCGCCCTTTGCAGCGGTTGCCCGCGCAGGGTTGCCGATCACACCGTTCCGGGTCGCGCCACTGAACGGGCGCCAGCGGAACGAGGCCTTGCCCGCAAGAAGCAGCGGAGGGTCGGCGGGCGTGGCAAGGCGATCCAGCGCGCTGGCATCGACAAGGTCGGGCTCGAGGGCGAGCATCATGGAGGTCTCGGCTTCGCAGGCGTGGTGGACGCCCGCCTGGTCGTCGAGGAGCGGCGTGATCGCCTCCGCCGCCTCGCGCAGGTAAGTGGTCGCGATGATGGTGGCGCGAAGCTCGATCGACAGTGTTTCCGCCGCATGTTGCATCGCGATGTGATTGCCGCCGTGGCTGTTCGACAGCAGGATGTCGTGAAAGCCGAGCCGCACGAGCGCACCGACAACGTCGCGCAGGACGCGCTGAAAGGTCTCCGGCGAGAGCGTGATCGTTCCACCGAAGCTCATGTGATGTTCCGATAGTCCGCACCAGACGACGGGTGTGACCACCACCACCCGTTTGGGGGATGCCCGCCGAGCCGCACGCACCGCGATCTCGCGGCCGATGCGCGTGTCGGTCATGGTCGGCAGATGCGGCCCGTGCTGCTCGATGGACGCCACGGGCACGATGACGACGGCGTTCTTCGCCGCAAGATCGCGCAGCTCGTGCGCCTTCATGCGCTCCCAAAGCACCTCGGACATTGTTGGTTCCTTCTCACCGCGGGCGCCGCGGACGGACTGGCGAGATCCGCGTCAAACCTTTTCCGACGGCGTCGACCAACTCAAGCGGCTCGTCCGACGTCGCCGATCAGGGGACGTCATACCCGAATGGCGCCACCGCCGTTTCGTCGGTCTCAATCCAAACGCTCTTCGCCTGAGTGTACTCGCGCAGAACATCGATGCCTGACGAGCGGCCGAAGCCCGATCCGCGCATGCCGCCGAACGGGGACATGACCGAAAGCGAGCGGTAGCCATTGACCCACACCGTGCCGGCCCGGATCGCTCGCGCCATGCGGTGGGCGCGGAACACGTCCCTCGTCCACACCGCGCCGGCGAGATCGAACGCGCCCTCGTTCGCCAGCGCGACGGCCTCGTCCTCGGTGTCGAACGGCGTCACGCAAAGGACCGGACCGAAGATCTCCTTCCGCGCGATCATCATCTCCGGCGTCACGTCGGCGAACACGGTGGGGCGCACGAAGAACCCTCGCGCAAGGTCGCGATCGTCCGTTCGCCCCCCCGTCACCAGCCGCGCGCCGTCCGCTGTGCCGGCCTCGATCGTCTGAAGCACGCTTTCGAACTGACGGCGATTGTTGATGGGTCCCACCTCGGTGGCGGGATCGTCCGGGCGCCCCACCTTCAGCCGCGCGGTCCCCGCGCTCACCCATTCCACCATCCGCTCGTAGACGGAGCGCTCAACCAGAAGCCGAGCGCCGGCGGTGCAGCTTTGGCCGGCGGCGGCGAAGATCGCCCCCTGCGCGGCCCTCGCGGCGCGCCTCAGGTCGGCGTCGGCGAAGACGATGTTGGCCGACTTGCCACCGAGCTCGAGCAGCGCTGGCCGTCCCGCCATCGCCGCCGCCGCTGCCACCCTTCGCCCCGTACCCACCGAGCCGATGAAGACCACCTTGCCGACCCGCTCGTCCGACACGAGCCGCTGGCCGGACGTGGGGCCGAGACCGGCGACGACGTTGACGGCTCCGTCCGGGACGCCGGCTTCGTGCAGCAGCCGCACCAACGCGATGGAGGACTGCGGCGTCAGCTCCGACGGCTTCAGGATGGCAGCGCAGCCGGCGCCGAGTGCCGGGGCGAGCTGCCATCCTGCGGTGAATATCGGAGCATTCCACGGTGTGAGCTGGACCACGGTGTCGAGCGGCTCGCGCGTCACGATGTTGAGGTGCGACGTCGCGACGGGCACCACATCGCCGAACAGCTTGTCGGCAAAGCCCGCGTAGAACGCGAACATCTCCGCGACCTTGGCGACCTCGGCGCGCGCATCACGGATCGGCTTGCCGGCCGTGCGGCTTTCGAGTGCCGCAAGGTCCTCCCCCGCCGCCGCGATGCGCCGCGCGGCCTGCGTCAGCACCGCGCCCCGTCGCGAGGCCGACAGCGCCCGCCACGCACGGCCGCCCTCTTCGGCCGCGCAGAGCGCTGCCTCGGCCGCTGCTTCGCCGCCGTCGGCGTAGCGCGTTGCGACCATCCCGGTGGTGGCATCCTCGATCACAACGGGCTCGCCGCAGCCGGGAAGCATCGCGCCTCCCACGAGGCTGGCGACATCGCCCTCATTCATGCCCGGAACCTTCGACGATCCTGTTGAAGTCCTCGCCCGAGCCGAGCCTTGCTGCCGCTGCGCTCCATTGGGCAGCAAGGTCCTCGCAGAGGCGCCCTGCACCGGGAAGTCGTGCAGCGAGGGCGACGTCCTTCGCCATCAGGCCCATCGAGAAGCCGCTGTCGAAGGCGTCGGAGAGCACCCAACGCGGCAGGTTCACCTCGGTCACGGCGCTGCGGCCGGAGCCTGCGTTCACCGCAGTGAGCATGGCCTCGGCCGAGACCCCGCCCGCCGAGGCAAGCCGCAACGCCTCGGCCGCCAGAAGGAGATGGCCTGCGCACAGGACGTTGTTGGCAAGCTTCACGACCGCGCCGGCACCGGGCCCGCCGCACCGCACCACCTTTCGCGCGAGCGCGGCTAGGATTGGCATGGCGATGTCGACGTCGCGGTCCGCGCCGCCGACGTGGCGATGTCGACGTCGCGGTCCGCGCCGCCGATCATCATGAGGAGCGTGCCCGACGCCGCTCCTGCCGGACCACCTGAAACGGGCGCGTCCACGTAGCCCACACCCTGAGAGGCTGCATCGGCCTGCATCCGGCGCGCGGTCTCCGCGCCGATCGTCGATGTGTCGACGATGACCGCGCCGCGTTCGAGCCGATCCATCAGCTCGTCCACCACGGCCACCACGGCGGCGTCGTCGGGGAGCGACAGGACCACGGTATGCGTGGACGCGAGGTCTCCGAGCGACGCGACGCTCGGCGCAAACGCCTCTCGTTGCTCCGCGCTGATGTCGTAGCCGGTGACGGCGAAGCCCGCGTCAGCGAGCGTGCGTGCCATCGCAAGGCCCATCGCGCCGAGACCGACGACCGCCACCCCTTCCACGAGACCTCCTGCGATGCCGCCGCTAATTCGTAAAGCAACCCGTCGCCCGCTGCCACTCGATGGCGGCTGGCACGCCCCCTGTTGTCGGGGTCGCGAAAACGGCCTTAGCTCAGAGCCTCGACGCTGGTGGTGGCCGCATGAGCGCACATCTTTCGATCACCCCTACCTCGCACGGCCGTGGTCCCACTGCCACGAACGAGGCGTTCGGTTCGCGCACGCCGCGCCCGGGTGCTGTGGGTTCGCATGGGCTGGCACTGACCTTGCGGCTCGAACGAAGCGCTTCGCATCAGGCGACTTGAAGAAGGCGACACGGCGATGACGGACACCGACCTCTGCTTCACTTCTGCCGTCGAGCTCCGCTCGCTCATCGCGACCAAGCAGCTTTCGCCCGTGGAGCTCATGGACGCCGTGCTCGCTCGGGCCGAGGCGCTCCAGCCCACGCTCAACGTGATCTGCACCTCCACGTTCGATGCCGCCCGCGACGCGGCCAAGGCGAGCGCCGAGCGAGTCGCCCGCGGCGAACCCCTCGGACCCCTCGAGGGGCTGCCGGTGACCATCAAAGACCTCACCATGACCAAGGGCGTGCGGACCATGGCCGGCTCCTGGGTCTATGCCGAGCGGGTCCCGCAGGAGGACGCGCCCCTGGTGGAGCGCCTGCGCGACGCCGGTGCGATCTCCATCGGCAAGACCACGGTGCCGGAGGCCGGCTGGATCGGCTGCGGCGACAGTCCCCTGACGGGCAGCACCCACAACCCCTGGAGGCACGGCTTCAACGCCGGCGGCTCGAGCAGCGGCGCCGCGGCGTGCGCCGCGGCGGGCATCGGGCCGCTGCACCAGGGTTCGGACGGCGCCGGCTCGATCCGCATGCCGGCCGCCTTCTGCGGCATCTACGGACTGAAGCCGTCGTTCGGCAGGGTGCCGATCGCGCCGATGTCCAACAACGAGTTCAACTCGCACGCCGGACCCATGACGAGGACCGTCGCCGACGCTGCGCTCATGCTGGGGGCGATGGCCGGCCCCGACGACCGTGACTTCACATCCTTGGAAGGCGCGCCGGCGGACTACCTCGCCGAGCTCGACAAGCCCATCGCCGGCCTCAGGGTCGCGTTCAGTCCCGACCTTGGCTACCTGCCGGTCGATGCCGAAGTGGCTGAACCCGTGCTCCACGCGGTGGAGGCCTTCCGCGAGCTCGGTTGCGAGGTGGAGCAGGTGGGCGCGCTTTGGGACGACCCCATCGACACCGAGCGCTGCTACTGGTCGACGAGCATGGCCGGCAACATGGGTCCCTACGTGGACACGTTCGGGGAGCGGATGGACCCTGGCCTGCTCGCCTGCATCGAGGATGGCCGTCGCTACTCGGCGGTTGATCTCGTGCAGCACCGACAGAAGCGCCTGGACTTCGCCCGCACGGTCCAGGACGTCTTCAGGCGTTACGACCTGTTGTTGACGCCTAGCTTGTCGGTGGCTGCCTTCCCCGTCGGCCGCATCATCCCAGAGCATTGGCCGCAGCACGACTGGGACTGGCTGCGCTGGGCGGGCTTCTCCTACCCCTTCAACCAAGGCTGGGTGCCGGCGGCGAGTTGCCCCTGTGGCTTCACCGCGGACGGGCGGCCGGTGGGCCTGCAGATCGTCGCCGGCCGCTTTCAGGACCTCCGAGTGCTGCAAGCGAGCCGCGCCTTCGAGGAGGCCCGCCCGTGGGCCGCCCACCGCCCGCCGGTCTGACATGGGCACGCGCCGATCCGCGTCGGCACGGACCTTGCAGCCGTCACTCCTGGGAACACCGTCTCGACACAGAACCGCTTCGCCGACATACTCGTCGAGACCGTCACTTCGCGAGGCAAGACGATGGGTCAGCGCGGTTCCTTTATGTTTGCGGTCGCACGGATGCCGCGGTCGCGGCGATGTTGAGCGGGAGTTGCTGAGACCGTGGCTCCTCTCATTTTGCGCCGTGTCGCCTCGACCATACTGGTCATGACGTTCGTCGCGCTCTTCGTCTTCGGTCTACTTTACCTTGCTCCGGGCGATCCTGCGGCGATCATCGCAGGCGACCTTGCGACCCAGGCCGACGTCGAGCGGATCAGAGCCTCGCTCGGCCTGGACAAGCCCTTCCACACCCAGTTCCTGAGCTGGGCCGGCGGCATGCTCCAGGGAGACCTCGGCACCTCGATCTTCTCGGAGCGGCCGGTCGCCGAGCTGATAGCCCAGCGCATCGAGCCGACGCTCGCCCTGGCGACGACGACCATCGTGTTCAGCGTCATCATTGCGGTGCCCATGGGCATCGTCGCGGCCTGGCGCGCTGGCTCCTGGGTTGACCGCCTGGTGATGGGCTTCGCCGTCCTCGGCTTCTCCGTGCCGGTGTTCGTCTTCGCCTACGTGCTCATCATCGTCTTCGCCGCGCAGCTCCAGCTCGTGCCGGTGATGGGCTACGTGTCGATCTTCGAGAGCCCGGCGGGCTTCTTCCGCTCGATCGCGCTTCCCACGCTGGCGCTAGGGGTCACCTACGTCGCGCTGATCGCGCGCATCACGCGCGCCTCCATGCTGGAGGCGATCAACCAGGACTACATCCGCACCGCCCACGCCAAAGGTCTCGGCATCGTGCCGATCCTGTTCCGCCATGCCCTCAGGAACGCCTCGGTGCCCATCGTCACCACCGTGGGCATCGGGATCGCGCTCCTCATCGGTGGCGTCGTCGTCACCGAGAGCGTGTTCGCCATCCCGGGCCTGGGCCGTCTCACGGTGGATGCGATCCTGCGGCGGGACTATCCGATCATCCAGGCCGTCATCCTCATCTTCTCGGCGGTCTACGTTCTCATCAACCTGGTGATCGACGCGACGTACATCCTGCTCGACCCGAGGATCCGCTACTGATGGCCCTCGCCGAGAGGGCTCGCACGTCGCGCCTGGCAAGCGGCTGGAGCTGGTTCCGCGCCCATCCCACCGTGCTCCTGGGCCTCACGATCTTGAGCGTGATGGTCCTCACCGCGCTCTTCGCGCCATGGATCGCGACCCACAATCCGGGACTGCTGGACCCGCTGAACCGGCTCAAGCCGCCGGGCGCGGAGAACTGGTTCGGCACCGATCATCTGGGCCGCGACGTGTTCTCGCGCACCGTCCACGGTGGGCGTGTCTCGCTGTTCGTGGGCCTGGTGGTGGCCGTGATCGCCTGCTCGGCAGGCATGGTCATCGGCCTGCTTTCGGGCTTCATCCGGGTGCTCGATGCCATCATCATGCGCATCATGGACGGCCTGATGGCGATCCCCGCGATCCTCCTTGCCATCGCGTTGGTGGCGATCGCCCGCTCCAGCGTGTGGACCGTCATCGTGGCCGTGGCGATCCCGGAGATCCCACGCGTGGTGCGCTTGGTGCGCAGCGTCGTGCTCACCCTGCGCGAGCAGCTCTTCGTGGACGCGGCCGTGTCGCTCGGCGCCAAGCTGCCGCGTATCCTGTTCGTGCACATCATGCCCAACACGCTGGCCCCGCTCATCGTGCAGGCCAGCTACGTGGCGGCCTCGGCCATCATCATCGAGGCGATCCTGTCCTTCCTCGGGGCCGGCACGCCGCCTGCCATCCCCTCCTGGGGCAACATGATGGCCGAGGGACGGACCTACGTGACCATCGCATGGTGGCTCCTGCTCTTCCCGGGCCTCTTCCTGTCGTTGGTGGTGCTGTCGGTGAACCTCCTGGGGGATGGTCTGCGCGAGACGCTCGACCCCCGCCTTCGCCGCTCGGCGCGCAACGGATGACCGCGCTCGCCGCCGAACGCCTCATCGCCGTGGAGAACCTCAGCGTCGCGTTCCCCGGCGCCGGCGGTAGCACGCAGGCGGTGGACGGCGTCTCCTGGCACGTCGACAAGGGCGAGACCCTGGCGCTGGTGGGCGAGAGCGGCTCGGGCAAGTCGGTCTCGGCGCTCGCCCTGCTGCGCCTCACCGAGCTGGGCGGAGGGGAGATCACAAGCGGCCAACTCCGCTTTCGCCGTCGAGGCGGCAACGTCGTGGACCTCGTGACCGAACCCATCGGCACGCTGCGCGCCATCCGCGGCAACGAGATCTCCATGGTCTTCCAGGAGCCCATGACCTCGCTGAACCCGGTGCTCGCCGTTGGCTTCCAGATCGTGGAGGTGATCCGCCTCCATCAGCGCAAGTCGAAGGCGGAGGCGCAGCGGCTCGCGCTCGACATGCTGGAGCTGGTACGCATGCCCGAAGCGCGCAAGCGGATGGGCGAGTACCCGCACCAGCTCTCCGGCGGCATGCGCCAGCGGGCGATGATCGCCATGGCGCTCGCCTGCCGCCCGGCGCTCCTCATCGCCGACGAACCGACCACCGCCCTCGACGTCACCATCCAGGCGCAGATCCTCGACCTCATCCGCTCGCTGCAGGACGAGATCGGCATGGCGGTGCTGTTCATCACCCACGACATGGGCGTCGTGGCGGAGATGGCCGAACGCGTGGTCGTGATGCGCCATGGCCGCATCGTGGAGGTCGGCAGCGCGGAGGACGTCTTCCACGCGCCGGAGCACCCCTACACGAGGCGCCTGCTCAACGCCGTGCCCCGGCTCGGCGCCATGTGCGGCCGCCCACGCCCGGTCCGCTTCATCGACGTCGAGGAAGGCGAGGCCGCAACACGCGATCCCGCGCAGGCCGAGGAGCGTGACACGGTGCACGCCGACGCGCCGCCGATGCTCACCGTGGACGGCCTCGTCACGCGCTTCGCCATCAGCGGTGGCCTCTTCGGGCGACCCAAGGCTGCGATCCACGCCGTGGAGAGCGTCTCCTTCAGCCTCCAACCCGGCGAGACGCTGGCGCTGGTGGGCGAGAGCGGCTGCGGCAAGTCGACCACGGCGCGCACGATCTTGAGGCTGCAGGAGCCCACCCGCGGGCGCATCGTCTTCAACGGGCGTGACATCACCAAGGTCGGTCGCAGCGGCATGGAGGCTGTCCGCCGGCAGATGCAGATGATCTTCCAGGACCCGTTCGCCTCGCTCAACCCGCGCTTGTCCGTCATGGACCTCATCGGCGAGCCCATGCGCATTCACGGCCTCGCACACGGGTCGGTGCTGGAGGCGCGGGTGGTGGACCTTCTGCAGCGGGTCGGCCTGGAGGCCGAGCACGGCAGGCGCTACCCGCACGAGTTCTCCGGCGGCCAGCGGCAGCGCATCTGCATCGCCCGGGCGCTGGCGCTCAACCCCAACCTCATCATCGCCGACGAGCCGGTCTCCGCGCTTGACGTCTCGATCCAGGCGCAGATCGTCAACCTGATGATGGACCTGCAGGAGGAGTTCGACATCTCCTACCTGTTCGTCTCCCACGACCTCGCCGTGGTGGAGCGCATCAGCCATCGCGTGGCGGTCATGTATCTGGGCGAGATCGTGGAGATCGGCCCGCGCGCGGCGGTGTTCGAAGACCCGCGCCACCCCTACACGCGCAAGCTGATGGCCGCCGTGCCCGTCGCCGACCCGCGCCGGCGCCGCAAGGAGCGGCGCCTTGCCACGGACGAGATCCCATCGCCGCTGCGCCCTTGGGGCTTCGAGCCGGAGCTGGTGCCGCTGGAGGAGATCGCGCCCGGCCACCTGGTCAAGCCCCATTGAGGCGATGTTTCGAGCTTCCCCGCGGCCGTCTTACGCCTTTGGAGGGCCACACGAGGCGGCGGCGGGGCGGGTCCCAGCTGCGGGAAGCCGCGCCGGTTGGCGACCATCCCGACGAAATACAAAAAGGGGAGCAAGATGCGAACACACATGATGAGGGCGGCGGTCCTCGCCGTCTCGACCACCTGCCTCGCCGGTCCCGCGCTGGCGGAAACCGTCCTCAGGGTGGTGCCCCAGGCGGACCTGAAGATCACCGACCCGGTCTGGACCACCGCGGCGATCACCCAGAACCACGGATACATGGTCTACGACATGCTGTTCGCCATGGACAGCGAGCTCAATCCGCAGCCGCAGATGGTGGAGAGCTGGGAGGTCAGCGAGGATGACCTGACCTGGACGTTCACGCTGCGCGAGGGGCTTCTGTTCCACGACGGCTCCCCCGTGGAGGCGTCCGACGTGGTGGCGTCGATCCAGCGCTGGGCGGCGAGGCGGGCGGACGGCCAGGCGCTCCTACCGCGCGTTGAGGCGATGAACGCGTTGGACGCCAGGACCTTCGAGATCGTTCTCAGCAAGCCCTTCGGGCCCATGCTTCAGGTTCTGGCGAACCCCACCGCGCCGCTGCCCGTCATGCGCGAGGAGGAGGCGAGCACCGATCCCAACGAGCAGGTGACCGAGATGATCGGCTCAGGCCCGTTCGTGTTCGACGACGAGGCCTGGGTGCCCGGCGACCGCGTCGTCTACCGCAAGTTCGAGGATTATGTTCCCCGCGACGAGCCCGTGGACGGCTTTGCCGGCGGCAAGGTCGTGAACATCGACACCGTGGAGTGGATCTACATCCCCGACACCAACACCGCGACCCAGGCGCTGCAGTCCGGCCAGGTGGACGTCTACGAGATCCCGCCCATGGACCTCGTGCCCGTGCTCCAGGCCGACCCGAACATCACCGTCAAGGTGCTCGACCCGCTGGGCAAGATGGGTCACATCCGCCCCAACCACCTCTACCCGCCCTTCGACGACCCTCGCGCGCGCCAAGCGCTGCAGCTCCTCGTGGACCAGCGCGAGTTCCTGGCCGCCCAGGTCGGCAACCCCGACTTCGAGACGGTCTGCTACTCCGTCTTCATGTGCGACTCCCCCTTCGAGAACGAGAACCACGCGCAGGATTGGCGTGAGCCCAACAAGGAACGCGCCAAGGAGCTGCTCACCGAGGCGGGCTACAACTTCGAGGACCCGCTGGTGGTGATGCTGCCGACGGACCAGCAGATCATCTACAACAACATGCTGGTCATGGTGGGCAAGCTCGAGGAGATCGGCGTCAACGTCGACGCGCAGGCCATGGACTGGTCGACGCTGACAAGCCGCCGTGCCCGCGACGACGACCCGAGGGAGAGCCCCAACGTCGGCTGGCACCTGTTCCCCACCTGGTGGACGGGGGTGCCCATGTCGAGCCCGCTCACCAACTCGCCGCTGGTCGCCACCGGCGATCCGGTCTCGGCCTGGTTCGGCTGGCCCGAGGACGAGGAGACCGAGCGGCTGCGTGCAGCCTTCATGGACGCCACCACCGAAGAGGAGCAGCGGGAGGTGATCGACGACCTCCAGAAGCGGTTCTACGAGTTCATGCCCTACATCAACACGGGCCAGTTCGTGACGCCCGTCGCGTGGCGCAACGAGGTGACAGGGGTTCCGAACGCCCTCCTGTTCGTCCCCTGGGGCCTTGAGAAGGAAGGCTAACTGCAACGTCCCGGGAGGTGTCGCGACGGACCAGCCCGACCCGTTCGGGCTGTTTCGACAAGGTCTCGACGGCGTGGCGATGGGATGTGACGCCGGTCGACCGTGGACGGGGGGACAGGCCGGGCCGGCGTCACCTCAGGTGGCGATTGATCGCGTCCGCAAGCGTGGCCACTGTCTCGGGCGACAGGAGCGCGTCATGGCCGGCCGCCAGCGGCTCGACGTGGACGGGTCCCGCGGCCACGCTCCGAAGCGTGGCCTTGAGGTCCGTGTCCCGGTTGTCGCTCGCTTGCACAAAGACGAGCGGGGCAGCGACGCGGCCGGGCGCGTGGCGGGTGACCAGACCTCCAGCACGGTCGGCGGCACGGCCGATCCGTTCGCGCCAGTCGGCGTCGAGCCCCGCGGGTAACGTCGCTGTGGCATCGCCGGGGTATGAGGACCTAGCTTGTCGAGCGTCGAACCTTCGCTGCGCCCATCGGACATCGTTCCGAAGTCGCTGAAGTAGGTGTCAAGGGGGAGGAGGACGGCGACATGCTCTCCCCCGAGCTCGAGGAGCCGCGTCATCTCGTGGGCGACGCCGCCGCCGAACGACCATCCAAGCAGCTGGTAGGGACCATGGGGCTGGATCTCGCGCAGCGCCTCGATGTAGGCGGCGGCCATCTCAGCGATGCTTTCGTGGGAGCGGAGACCCTCGTCGACACCACGGGCTTCGAAGCCGAACGCCGGGATGCCCGGGGCGAGGCGATCTGCGAGCGGATGGTAGATGCTCGAAAGCCCGGAGGCGGCGTGGATGCAGAAGAGGGGTGGCGCTCCGCCTCCGCCGCAAAGACGCACGACAGGGTGGTAAGCGTCCCCCTCATGGGCGCAGGCCGCGATCGCGCCCGCGAGCGAGCGCGGGGTCGGGCAATCGATGATAACGCGAAGGGGGACGTGCAGCCCGAGGTCGTTGGTCAGGCGCAAAGCCAGCTTCATGGCAAGGATCGAGTCCCCACCGAGGCTGAAGAAGTCATCGAGTACGCCGATGACTGCAGGTCGATGTGAGCTCCTCGATGTGCCGACACACGGTGGCCTCGAGCGGCGACGCAGGAGGCGTCCGCTCGGCACCTGTGCGCAGGCCCAGTTCGAGCAACGCTCGCCGGTCGAGCTTGCCATTGGCCAGGCGCGGGATGCGGTCCGTCAAGATGAATGCCTGGGGAACCATGTATCGCGGGAGGACGCGTCCGAGCTGATGCCGAAGGTCATGAGCGTCGACGCCGCCGGACGGGAGCGCCGTGACATAGGGGACGAGCCGGCCTTGCACAGCCGATCCCTCAAGGACCACCGCGGCCTGGTGGACGCCGGGGCATCGAACTAGCGCGGCCTCGATCTCGCCGGGTTCGATCCGGATCCCACGCAGCTTGATCTGCCTGTCGGCCCTGCCGACGAACTCGAGCGTCCCATCGCGACGCCTGCGACCGATGTCACCGGTGCGGTACATGCGCCTGCCAGGCATGCCGAAGGGGCAGGCGAAAAACCGCTCGGCGGTGAGGTCCGGGCGGCCAAGGTAGCGGGAGGGCGCTCCCCCACGGCGAGCACGCTGTAGGCGCGGGCGACGCGTTCGCTGCCGCAGGTCCGTTCGACCGAACTGAGGTCGGGCGCGGTCGGCGCGAGGTCGGTGACCGTGCCACCGGCCGCGCCGATCGCCTCGCGGACGCCGGCAACCCTGTGGGCGGCGAGGGAGCCCTGGGAGGCTGCGCTCACCTTCGCGTTAGGCGCGCTGGTATAACCGCACTCCCATCTGCTCGTTGAGATCCTCCACTGCGACACGCTCGATGAGGGGCAAGACCTCGGCCGCGACGCGCCCGTCCAATCCGAGCGCGGCAGCCATCGCGAGTGCCGCCGTCATGTCCCGCCCGGCGACATCGTCGGGCATGACGCAGAGCTGCGCGCTCATGCGCTGCGCAAGATCCCACACCTGCCACACCTCGATGGTCTGCGGCGGGTGGCCGTTGCCGTCTCACCCTGACCGATCAGACCGACGGTGGCGGTAAGCAACCCCGACCGCTGCATCTGTCAGCTGACGCGATCGACGACGCGACCGGTGGCCACGGCGAAGTGCGGCACGTCCGGCATCACGGACTCGATCGCCATCGACTGCAACGTTCACGAGCCCGAGCGGAACTCGTGCGTGTCCGGGCAGCTGCCGGTCGTCGTCGGGCTGCCGAACGCGTTCTTCAGACAGACGCGCCGGGCTTCGGCGGAACGACCACGTCGCCGTCCGCCGTGACCGTGCTTCACGGGCGGCAGCGGTCGCGGCCGTCAAGGCAGCGGGTCGACGCGGCGCGACGACCCCCTCGATTTTTCCCCGGTGCTCGTCGTAATAGCGCGATGGCGACAGCGTCGCCTCGGGGTCGCTGGGGTCACCGTCGCGGAGGATCGGCAGGCCTTCGACCGGAACGCGCTCAGGCAGGACCTCGCCGCGCGAGGCGTGGGGGCGGTGCCGAGGGCCGCGTGTGCAGCGCAGCGAGAATGATTTCGAGGCCGTGGGCATACCTCAATGTGTCGAGACGGCGGGATCGACCGCGCTGCCACTCAGGTCCCGCAGAAGGTGCGGTAGGCGGCATCCTCCGAGAGCGGAGGTTGGGCGAGGTGGACATGCTCGGCCTGGTCCTCGAAGGGGCGCGCCAGCACGGCACGGAGGGTTTCGAGCGGGCCGAGGTCCCCCTCCTCAGCCGCCGCCAATGCCTCTTCAACGCGGTGATTGCGCGGAATGAAGAGCGGGTTCGTCTGGTTCATGGCGACCCGTCGCTCGGCGGGAGACATCGGGTCGGCGGCAAGACGCGCCGTCCAGCGTCCCACCCAGGCATCAAACGCGCCGGGATCGGCGAAGAAGTCGCGGACCGCCTGGCCGTCGGCCGTCTCCGGCGGGGCGAGGGCCGCGAGACCTCGGAACGTCAGCGTGAAGTCCGCCCCATTCGCCTCCATCGTCGACAGAAGGTCGGCGGCGAGACCGGCATCCTCCTCGACCGCCCTCGCCTCGGCCACCGGGGACAGCCCCAGCTTGCGCCGCATCACGCCAAGCCATGCTGTCTGGAAGAGCTCGGGGAAGGCGTCGACCGACGCTTGCATCCGCTCCACCGCTGCTTCCTTCGAGCCCGGCAATAGCGGCAGCAGGGCCTGCGCGAGCTGCACCAGGTTCCAGTGGGCGATGCGGGGCTGGTTGCCATAGGCATAGCGCCCGCCGACATCGATCGAGCTGAAGACCTGGCCCTCGCGATGGGCGTCCATGAAGGCGCAGGGGCCGTAATCGATGGTCTCGCCGGAAATCGTCATGTTGTCGGTGTTCATGACGCCGTGGATGAAGCCCACCCCCATCCAGCGCGCGACGAGATCGGCCTGGCGCGCCTTCACCGCCTCGAAGAGCGAAAGCGCCGGCGCCTCCGCGTCCGCGACCTCGGGATAGTGTCTCGCCGTGACGTGGTCGGCCAGCGCCTTCAGGGCCTCGACGTCGTCCCGGGCGTAGAAGTACTGGAAGGTGCCGACCCGCACGTGGCTCGCGGCGACCCTCGTCAGGACCGCGCCGGAAAGTGCGTCCTCGCGGTAGACCCGCTCCCCCGTGGCGACCGCGGCGAGGGAGCGTGTCGTCGGGACCCCCAACGCCGCCATCGCCTCGCTGACGATGAACTCGCGCAGGACAGGCCCGAGCGGTGCCTTGCCGTCCCCCATGCGTGAGAAGGGAGTGCGCCCGGAGCCCTTGAGCTGAACGTCGCGCCGCTGGCCGTTCCGGTCGATGACCTCGCCGAGGAGGACCGCCCGACCGTCACCGAGCTGCGGCACCCAATTGCCGAACTGGTGCCCGGCATAGGCCATGGCGATCGGGTCCGAGCCCTCGGCGATGCGGTTGCCAGCAAGGACCTCGACAGCGTCCGGGCGCCCCAGCCGGTCCGGATCGATCCTGAGCTCCTCGGCGAGCCGGCGGTTGAGCAGCAGGAGGCGTGGCTCCCGGGCGGGCGCCGGCGAGACCCTGGCGAACATCCGTTCGGGCAGCCGGACGTAGCTGTTGTCGAAGGCGAAGATCTCATCGCTCGTGGTTGCCGCGTCCACCATTCCTCGCTTCGTCTGGCTGACTGGACGGGCAGTTAGCGTCGGGAGCCGGCTCGACCACATACCGGCATGAAGCATCGCTCAATCACGGCATCGTCTCAGGGCCGACCGTCGCCCCCAGTTCAAGACGATCGCACCAGGCAGCATCGCCTCCGGGGCTCAGGCGCCGCGATCGAGATGCAGCGGCTTCAGCAGCCCGGCCTGCGGCACCGGCAGGACGATCGGCGCGCACGACCGGCCCTCCAAGCAGCAGTAGGGCGTGCCGCCCTTGAGACGCGTGATGTTCGACCGGACCTTGCCGGCTTTGGTGTGCGCTCGTTGTCGGCGGCGCGCAGGCTCGGCCGATTGCGGCGCTGGACCATGCGAAGGCTGGTCCCGGTGTCGAGCTCGCGACCTCGCTGAACCGATCGTCGAGCCGGATGGTCGCGGGATAGACCCGCGCGTCGCCGTAGATCGCCTCCCCACCTGACGATCGGATCGGCGAACAGCGTCGAGCGCGGCGGCGATCGCACCGATCAGGTGCGCTTGCCGGTCCGGAGCGCCCGCGGCCGCGGCGATCGGAAGCGGGTTGCTCTCGACCTCGAGGGGCGCCTCGCTCTCGGAGCTCAAGGCGCGGATGCCCTGGATCTGCGACGCCCAGATGACGTCCTGCTTGTTGCAGGAGCCGCGGAACGCCGCCCCGGCGAGAAAGCCGCCGGCCGCTGCCGCGCGAGCAAGCGATCCTCTTCGACGAGGAGGCCTGACGAGCCGCCACGGCCGCGCGGGCCCCGTAGCACGAGACCGCCGAGGACCTCGGGCCGGTCGCCCACCTTCGCGGTCCCGCCGAAGCGGCCGACGGCGCGCTGCGACAGCATGACCGGCTCAGCTGCGCCCGCGACCAAGAGCGTGACGAGGCCGGCGCCTGAGCGCACGCCCGGCGCGCTGCGCGCTCAGGCGGCGCGGCGGCGACGCGCGGGCCGCCCGCGGGCGGGCTCGCGCTCGTCGTCAAACAGGTCCGCGAGCTGGTTCACCATGGCGCCGGCGAGCTCCTCGGCATCGACGATGGTCACCGCGCGGCGATAGTACCGCGTGACGTCGTGGCCGATCCCGATGGCGATGAGCTCCACCGGCGAGCGCTCCTCGATTTCGGCGATCACCGCGCGCAGGTGCTTCTCCAGGTAGTTGCCGGCGTTCACCGACAGCGTCGAGTCGTCAACCGGCGCGCCGTCGGAGATCATCATCAGGATGCGGCGCTGCTCAGGCCGGCCGAGCAGCCGCTCGTGCGCCCAAGTCAACGCCTCTCCGTCGATGTTCTCCTTGAGCAGCCCCTCGCGCATCATGAGGCCGAGGTTGCGCCGTGCCCGCCGCCAGGGCGCGTCCGCCGCCTTGTAGACGATGTGCCTGAGGTCGTTGAGGCGGCCTGGTGCGGCGCGCTTGCCGTGCTGCACCCAGTGGTCGCGCGACTGGCCGCCCTTCCATGCCTTGGTGGTGAAGCCGAGGATCTCGACCTTGACGTGGCATCGCTCCAGGGTGCGCGCGAGGATGTCCGCGCAGGTCGCGGCGACGGAGATCGGGCGACCGCGCATGGACCCGGAGTTGTCGAGGAGAAGCGTGACGACCGTGTCGCGGAAGTCCGACTCGCGCTCGACCTTGAAGGCGAGCGGCTGCATCGGGTCGAGGACGACGCGGCTGAGGCGCGCGGTGTCGAGCACGCCCTCCTCCTGGTCGAACTCCCACGACCTGTTCTGCTGCGCCATCAGCCGGCGCTGCAGGCGGTTGGCGAGCCGGGCCACCGCGCCCTGCAGGGGCGTGAGCTGGCGGTCCAGGAACGAGCGCAGGCGGTCGAGCTCGGCCTGGTCGCAGAGGTCCTCCGCGAACACGACCTCATCGAACTGCCGGGTGTAGACCCGGTAATCCGAGCCGGGCGGCGCCTGGACGACAGGCTCGTCGACGCGCGCGCCGTCGGTCGTCTCCTCGGCGTCGCCCATCTCGTCCTCGCGCACGTCCTCGGCGGTGAACTCTGAGACGTCGACGTCCTGGGCCGCCTCCTCCTCGCCGGTTCGCTCGGTGTCCTGGGGCGCCGCGTTCTCGTCCGCGTCCTCCTCGCCGGCGTCGCCGTCGCCCTCGTCCGGGCTGTCGACGCCCTCCTCGCCCTCGTCGCTCTCGGGGTCCTCGCCAGCCTCCTCGGAGAGCGTCTCGGCCATGTCGAGGGCGGCGAGGATGTCGCGCACCGCGGTGGCGAAGCCGCGCTGATCGTCGATCTGGTTGGCGAGGCCGTCGAGGTTCTGCCCGCAGCGCTCCTCCACCCAGGGCCGCCACAGCTCCACGAGCTTCTGCGCACTCTCCGGCGGCGGCGCGCCGGTGAGCTTCTCGCGCACCATGAGGGCGATCGCGTCCTCGATCGGCGCATCGGCTTGGTCGGTGACCTCGTGGTAGCTGCCGCGGAAGTACTTGTCCTCCAGCATCGCCGACAGGTTCTCGGCGACGCCCTGCATGGCCTGCGCGCCGATGGCGTCGCACCGGGCGCCTTCCACCGCGTCGTAGACCGCGCGCGCGTCCGCCCCGCCGGGGGCGTACTTGGAGTGGACGCCCTGGTCGTGCCGGGCGAGCTTCAGCGCGAACGAGTCGCCGATGCCGCGGGTGACCGCGACGTCCTTGTCGGTGAGCCGCCGCGGCGGCTCCGGGAGCCGCGCGGTGGTGCCGACGAGCGCCGGCTTGTCGGAGGAGAAGTTGACCTCGAGGTCCGCATTGCCGGCGATCGCGCGCATGGTGCCGCTGACGGCCGAGCGGAACGCGTCGTGGCGCGTGTCCACCTTCGGGTTGCGCCGGGAGTTGTCGCCGGGTCCTACCATCCCACTGTCCTATCGACCCAATGTCCTATCGACGATCAATCCAGCCCACGGACGAGGCTCGCACGAGCCCCCTGCGCGTCATCCGGGCGCCACGCCGCCAACCCCGGAAGTCTTCCCTATGGCGATCAAACAATCGCATGACGAGCCCGCGGGAGCCTCCGCTTGAGGAACAAGCGGCATCGTACTCGACGCATCGCAGTAGCCGCTCATTCGCCACACGTTCGTGCGTCTCACGACGCTCCGGGACGACAACGCTCAATTCAACACGTTGGTCGTCGCCGCACCGAGCTCCTTGCCGAAGCAGCGCTGGTAGAACTCCGCCACGATGCCGCGCTCGGTCTCGTCGCACTTGTTGAGGAACGTCACCTGGAAGGCGAAGCCGACGTCGCCGAAGATCTGGGCGTTCTCCGCCCAGGTGATGACGGTGCGCGGGCTCATCACCGTGGAGAGGTCGCCGTTGACGAACGCCGAGCGCGTCATGTCCGCCACCCGCACCATCTTGCCGACGATGCCGGTCCCCCCGTTGCCCCGGTAGTGCGGCGCCTTGGAGAGCACGATCTCCACCTCGGTGTCGTGGGGCAGGTAGTTCAGCGTGGTGACGATGGACCAGCGGTCCATCTGACCCTGATTGATCTGCTGCGTGCCGTGGTAGAGCCCGGACGTGTCGCCGAGCCCGACGGTGTTCGCGGTGGCGAACAGGCGGAACGCAGGGTGCGGGCGGATCACGCGGTTCTGGTCGAGCAGCGTCAGGCGGCCCGACACCTCGAGCACGCGCTGGATGACGAACATCACGTCCGGCCGCCCGGCGTCGTACTCATCGAACACCAGCGCAGTGTTGGTCTGCAGCGCCCAGGGCAGGATGCCGTCGCGGAACTCGGTGACCTGCGCCCCGTCACGCAGCACGATGGCGTCCTTGCCGACGAGGTCGATGCGGGAGATGTGGCTGTCGAGGTTGACCCGCACGCATGGCCAGTTCAGCCGCGCGGCCACCTGCTCGATGTGGGTGGACTTGCCGGTGCCGTGGTAGCCCGCGATCATCACGCGGCGGTTGTGCTTGAAGCCGGCGAGGATGGCCTTCGTGGTCGGCGGGTCGAACACGTAGGACGGATCGACCTCCGGCACGTGCTCGGACGTCTCGGCGAAGGCTGGGACCTCCATGTCCGTGTCGATGCCGAACGTCTGCGCCGCGGACACGGTCATGTCCGGCGTCCTCGTCGACGCGGCAAGCGTCTCTGACATAGGCTTCCTCACGGACGGGCCGCCTGTCGGGCGATCCGTCAGTTATGGGTCCGCCGCCGCGCTCAGCAATACCCCGCGCGTCGCAGCGCGTTGTAGGCATTGATGACGTTGCGCAGCCGGTCCTCGGAGCTGCGGTCCCCCTGGTTTGCGTCAGGATGGTGACGCTTTACAAGGGTCTTGTAGCGCGACTTGATGGCCTCGCGCGAGGCCTCGGCATCAAGGCCCAGCACCTCGAAGGCGTGCCGCTCGGGACCGGACACCCGCCGGCGCTCGGGCTCGCGCTGCAGCTCAGCGCTGCCGCCGAACAGCGCGAACGGATCGTCGATCACCTCCGTCCACGCGTTGCGCGCGGCGCGGGCCTTCTTGCCCCGCACGCCGATGGGCGAGGTCGGCCGGTGCCCGGTGATCGCGTCGCGCTGGTAGGCGATGACGTCGTCGTCCGTCATCCCCTGGAAGTAGTTGTAGCTCCGGTTGTACTCGCGCACGTGGTCGAGGCAGAACCAGTGGTACTGGCCTTCGTGCCCGCGCCCCATCGGTGCACGGTAGGGCGCGTCCTCCTCGCAACCGCGGAAGGCGCACGTGCGGCCGATGACGGAGGTGTCGGTGCCTCCACCGTCGCGGCCCGCGCCACGCTTCCGAGACGCCCTGATGCGGTCGTACGCTTTGTCCGACAGGTCCATGGCGGCGATTATGGTGGGCTAGCCGGGACCGAACAAGGACTTGACTTTGCACGCCGCACAGCCTCGGGAGAGCCGCTCCGACGACCGGAGAAGACCGGCTCGCCCGAGCCGTCTGCGGCCCGCTTGTCACCATAGCGATTGGCGCGCGCGGTCCGGCCACTCGGCGTCGTAGCGCGCGCCGTCGAAGCCCTCGGCGAGCTCTGCGACGACGGTGCCGACGCTCGGCAGCCGCGCGACGTCGGCGTGGCCACCGTCCCACAGGCCGGAGCGCAGCACCGCGCGGGCGCACTGGAAGTAGACCTCGCCCACCTCGACGAGGATCACGGTGCGCGGCTCCTTGCCGTCCCGCACGTAGCGCGCGAGGAGTTCTTGTTCGCCGGACACCACGGCACGGCCGTTGACCCGCATGACCGTCCCCGAGCCGGGGATGAGGAACATCAGCGCGACGCGCGGGTCCCGCACGATGTTGCGCAGGCTGTCGATCCGGTTGTTGCCGCGCCGGTCGGGCAGCGCGAGGTGCCGCGGGCCCAGGACGTCGACGACCGGCCCGACGTCGCCGCGGGGAGAGCAGTCCAGCCCCTCCGGCCCGACCGTGGCAAGGGCCACGAACGGGGACGCCTCGATGAGCGTGCGGTAGTGCGGAGTGATCGCCGGCGTCACCTTCACCGTCGCCGTGACGGGCGGCTCGCCGTAGAGCGCCTCCAGCTCCTCGATCGTGCGGATCGCGCGGTCAGCGACCCGGGGCAGTGCGTCGGCCATCAAGCCCTCCCTCGTTCGCCACCGTGAGGCGGTGGCAGAGCGCAAGTTCGTCGGCTACTCCTGTCCCATCTAGCACGGGGGCGGACCTCATGACGCGTCAGACGGGCTTCAAGCCGGCCGAGATCGCCGAGGCGCAGCGCATGAGCGCCGAGGAGGCCATCCGTTACCACTACGACAACGACACCCAATTCTTCGCGCTGTGGCTCGACCCGACGCTGTCCTACTCGTGCGCGCGCTGGCACGACCCCCTCACCGAGGCCCCTGTGGCCGCGACGCTGCATGACGCGCAGCTCGAAAAGCTGCGCCACCACCTCGACGCAGCGCGGGTGGGCGAGGGCACGCGCGTGCTCGACGTCGGCTGCGGTTGGGGTGCGATCCTGGAGGCGGCGAGCCGACGCGGCGCGGCTCACGCCCTCGGCCTCACGCTGTCCGAGGACCAGCTCGCCCACATCGAGGCCGCCGGCTGGCCGCGCACCGAGGCGCGGCTCGAGGACGCCTTCGCGTTCACCACGGAGGCGCCGTTCGACGCCGCGATCTCAATCGGCGCCTTCGAGCACTTCGCGAAGCCGCACATGTCGCGCGAGGAGAAGGTCGCCACCTACCGGGCCTTCTTCGAGCGCCTCGCCGCAGCGCTGACGCCGGGCGCGCGCTTCTCGCTGCAGACCATCGTGTGGGAGGCGGTGGACTTCGAGACGTCGAAGACGACGCTGCCCGAGATCATCTTCCCGCAGTCCGACATCCCCTTCATCGAAGAGATCGTGATGGGCTCGGCCGATGCGTTCCGCCTGATCTACCTCGAGAACGACCCCAAGCCCTACCAGCTCACCCTCGAGGCATGGCTGGAGAACTTCCGGGCGCAGCGCGAGCCCATCGTAGCGGAGTGGGGGGAGGCGAAGTACGCCTTCTTCCTGGACTACCTGCGTTACTCGCGCCTCGCCTTCACGCGGCGCAAGAACTCCCTCGCCCGCATGGTCTTCGTGCGCCGCTGAACGCGGGCCCGACGCTCCGCCAGGCCCGCGCGCGTTCAGAATATGAAGTCGTCGCCGGTGAGGAGGCTCGCGTCGACGCCGCGCAGGAAGATCGTGTTGCCGTCGCCGTAGTCGATGAGCGTGCTCTTGACGCGTGCCTCGAGGTGGTTGTTGGCGAGGTCGCGGAAGCTCTTGATCGATTCCACCGCCGACAGGTCGATGCTTTCGCGCGAGCCCTCCGCGTCGAAGTCGCTGATGACCTCGTCGCCGAAGCCGCTCGCGAAGCGAACGTGTCCTCGCCGCCCTGACCGAACAGCGTGTCGTCGCCCGAGCCGCCGGTGATGACGTCCCCTCCGGCCCGGCCGACGATCTTGTCGTTGCCGGAGCCGCCGTCGCGGAGGTCGCGCCCGCCACCGCCGAACAGGTCGTCGTCCTCGCCGCCGCCGAGCAGCGCGTCCGTGCCCGACCGCCGTTCAGCCGGTCCTGACCGCCGACGCCCTCAAGAAGGTCGTTGTCGCCGCCGCCGTTGAGGACGTCGTCGCCGTTGCCGCCGAGCAGCGTGTCGTTCCCCTGCTTGCCGGAAAGCTTATCCTTGCCGTCGCCGCCGCGGAGGCGATCTCGTCCGTCGCCGCCGAGGAGGTCATCGTTGCCGTCGTTGCCGTTCAGGGTGTCGTTGCCCCGGTTGCCGATGAGGAGATCGTCGCCATCGCGTCCGTTGAGGGTATCGCGCCGTCGAGGCCCGCGAGCGTGTCATCGTTCGATGCCCCGTTGAGGAGATCGTTCGCCGTCCCCCCGGTCAGCCGCACCGGATCATCGAGCGGAACGCCCTCGCTCAGAACGGCATCGACGAACGCCTCGAAGATGGCGATGGCGTCGGGCCAAGGTCACGCAACGCGTCGGCGACATGCGGCGCAAATGCCTCGCGGAACGCAGTGGGAAGGGCGACTTGATTCGCGCCTTCGCTACTGAGTACTTGGTTGAGGATATCGCCGTTGGAGCGACTTTTCAGTCCCTCGAAGTCGGAGGGGCTTCGAGCGGGAAAGTTCGTTTGTAGGGCGAGGGTTGGGCTGCGTAGGCAGCAAGGTTGCGAAGGCCGTCGATCTGCAATCCTGATGCGGTTCTGACCAGCTCCCAGATTGCCTGCGAGGTCTGCCGCCCCGGTCCCGCCGTAAGCGGCACTCGAAAGGCGTCGTAGCCTGCGGGAATGAGCCCGCCATGACCGCCGTAAATAGGAGCGGCGAAGGCGATGTCCGCTATACGGTTCGCAGCTGCATCAAACGTTTGAGAAGCGGGTACGATCTCTCCAAGCGCCGAAGACCTCAATCGTAAGCCCGCCGTCCGAGCGTCGCGCCACGTCTTCCGCCCCAGGCTTCGATGGCCAAGAACTCAAGAAGGTCACGAGGTTAGGTCGCTGACCAACCAAAATGTAGTCATACATCAATCTCCATTCCTCATGCCTATCTTTGGCAAATGCCGATGTCATGACCTGCTCAACACAAGCAACTAGCGCGACCGAACGGCGATCTCAAAGCCAATCAGTACTTCTGGAAGCCGCTCTGTTGGACGGACGTGCCTGATGGTCGCAAGATCGGCATGGATGAACCCCTCGAAGCGAATGGCGTAGACCCCGCTGTCACCGCCGACCCCGTGACCGGCTCCTTGGAGACGCCAGAACCATTTAATCAGCGCTATTTAATCCAAATAAAAATCTCGTAAGTTCATGCCCGTTTTGCGGCGTGGGATTGAAGCGCCTTGAGCCGTGTGAGACATGCCCGCCCACCTTGCCGGAGCGAGCCCATGCCCGATACATCCCCGCCCAAGAAGGTCGTCCTCGCCTACTCAGGCGGGCTCGACACCTCCATCATCCTCAAGTGGCTGCAGCAGGAGCTGGGGGCCGAGGTCGTGACGTTCACCGCCGACCTCGGCCAGGGGGAGGAGCTCGAGCCGGCGCGGCGCAAGGCGGAGATGCTGGGCGTGCGCAAGATCTTCGTGGAGGACCTGCGCGAGGCGTTCGTCGCCGACTACGTGTTCCCGATGATGCGCGCCAACGCGCTCTACGAGGGCACGTACCTGCTCGGCACGTCCATCGCGCGGCCGCTCATCGCCAAGCGGCAGATCGAGATCGCGCAGCAGACCGGCGCCGACGCCGTCGCCCACGGCGCTACGGGCAAGGGCAACGACCAGGTGCGCTTCGAGCTCGCCTACGCGGCGCTCGACCCCTCGATCAAGGTCGTCGCGCCGTGGCGGGAGTGGGCGTTCCGCTCGCGCTCCGACCTCATCGAGTTCGCCCGGGAGAACCAGATCCCCGTCGCCAAGGACAAGGAGGGCGAGGCGCCGTTCTCCGTCGACGCGAACCTGTTGCACTCCTCCTCCGAGGGGAAGGTACTGGAGGACCCGGCGAAGGCACCCCCCTCCATCGTCTTCCAGCGCACCCTCTCGCCGCAGGAGGCCCCGGACCGCGCCACCACCGTCACCATCGGCTTCCAGCACGGCGATCCCGTCTCGGTCGACGGCGAGGCGCTGTCGCCGGCGACGCTGCTCGCAAGGCTGAACGACCTCGGCCGCGACAACGGCATCGGCCGCCTCGACCTCGTGGAGAACCGCTCCGTCGGGATGAAGAGCCGCGGCATCTACGAGACGCCCGGCGGCACGATCCTCCACGTCGCGCACCGCGCCATGGAGTCGCTGACGCTCGACCGCGGCGCGGCGCACCTCAAGGACGAGCTGATGCCGCGCTACGCCGAGCTCATCTACAACGGCTACTGGTTCTCGCCCGAGCGCGAGATGCTGCAGGCGGCCATCGACCACTCCCAGCGCCACGTCGAGGGGACGGTGCGGCTCACGCTCTACAAGGGCAACGTGATCGTCGAGGGCCGCGCGAGCCCGAGCTCGCTCTACAACGAGGCGATCGTGACGTTCGAGGACGACCGCGGCGCCTACGACCAGAAGGACGCCGCCGGCTTCATCCGGCTGAACGCGCTGCGCCTCAAGCTCCTCGCGAGCCGCGGCCGCTCGTGAGGCCGGCCGCTACTCGGTGACGATCTTCACGAGGTCGCCGGGCGCGAGGTCCTCCCCCTCGCCGAGACCGTTGAGCACGCGCAGCAGCGGCAACGCCATGGGCGGCTCGACGCCCGTCATGCGGGCAGCAAGGGTCGCGGCGCTTTCGTTCTCGCGCACGGGAAGGACGCGGATGCGCAGCGGACGCATGGCCGCGCGCTGGGACGGCGACAGCAGGCGGAACGAGGCGAGCGTGTCGCGGAACGCCGCCTCGTACGCGGAGGCCGGATGGGAGGACGCGAAGATGAAGCGGAAGATCCGCCCCTCGCCGCGCGCGACGCCGATGCGGAACGACCAGTCCTCAACGAGCGCCGAGGCCGTCGCGACCGGAACGCTCCCAAGCATCTCCTCGCGGACCGAATCCTTGATCAGTCCCTTGACCCAGCCGGAGCCAAGGTAGTCACGCAGCGTGGTACCCTGGGGGACCGGCGCTACGTCGAAGCGGACCGCCGTCGTGGCGCCGTCCGTCGCGAGTACCGCGCTCGACGTGTTCTTGAGGACGTAGCCCTCGGGCACGGTGAAGGCGACGCCGAGGTCCACGTGGGCGAACTCGCGGCCGCGCACGTAGCCCTCGCGGGGGTCGTCGCCGTACAGCAGCCCGTCGAGGCTGCGCAGGTAGGGGGCGCGCGCCTTCCGACCGACGTCCGGCCCGAAGAAGCGGCGGGCGATGCGCTTGGCCTGTTCGGTGCGCTCCGGCGTCGCGGGGTGGGTGGACAGGAACCCGGGGCCCGCCTCGGACGCCGCGCTCAGCGCCGGCAGCGCCGCAAAGCGGGCCATCGCCTCGAGGAAGCGCGCCGCGGCGAACGGGTCGAACCCCGCTGCAGCCAGCGTCTCCACGCCCACGCGGTCCGCCTCGAGCTCCTGCTGCTGGCTGAAGACGGCACGCGAAAGCTCGGCGGTGTCGCGCGAGTCAGCGGCGAAGTCGGGGTCGGCGACCACCTTGCTGACGCGCTCGGCAAGCGCTGCCGCCTCGGCCTGACGCTGGCGCAGCCGCGCATGGTCGGCTGCCACGTGGGCGACCTCGTGGGCGATCACCGCGGCGAGCTCGCTCTCGTCGTTGGCGAGCGCAAGGAGGCCGCGGGTGACGTAGATGTCGCCGCTCGGCAGCGCGAAGGCGTTGACCGCGGGCGAGTTGAGGATCGTCACGCGCACGGTCCGGTCGGTGAGGTCGCTGACGGCCATGAGGCGGGCGACGATGCCCTCCACGAGCGCCTCGATGGCCGGGTTCTCGTAGATCCCGCCATAGGCGCCGATCAGCTTGACGTGCTCCTCGCCCCGCGCGACGACCGGAGGACGGCTCGGCGCGACGCGCGACTGGGCAGCAAGGTCGGACGGGCCGGGCGAGGCGACGAGCGCGTTCTCACCGATGGATCCGCCGCACCCCGCGAGCGCCAGCGCAAGGGCACCGGCGAGCGCTGCCCGGGAGGCCGGACGGCGCCCCAGCGACGTCACTGCCCGGGTGCGCGCTCCCGCAAGCGCTCGACCTGCGCAGGATGCTCCACCTCGATCATGCCGCCTTTCCACGCGTCCAAGACACCCCTTACGCGAACCTGCTCACCCTCGAGCGTGGCGAGGTCTGCGGGCCAGTCGCCCGTGCCGTCCCGCCGGACGAGGACGGTGAAGTCCGTCGCCCAGTCCTCGCCGAAGTTGAGGTACAGCGTCCGCCGCGTCCCGCCGACGCTGCGCACGGTCCCGCTCACCACGACGCCCTCGCCGACGTGCCGCAAGAGGTCGGACGACCCTGCGGACAACCCCGGTTCCTGCCACATCCCGCGGCCGGCTGCCTCCGCCACACGCTCGGCGGCGGACAGCGGCTCCAGGCACGGCACGGACATAACAGTCGGCTCAACGAGCGCAAGGCCGGCCTCGAGCAGCCCGTCGCGTAGGCTTTTCGGTGTGTCATCGGCGACAACGTCTTCGAGCACTATGTCGCCGAGCACGCGACCGTGCCGGTCGACGTCGGCCTCCCACAGGGTCGGAACGAAGAACGCCCCTGCTCCCACCGCGCGCGACAGGACGTCCTGGGCACCTGCTGCGAGCCGCACCTCCGCCAAGCGGACGGTCCGTCCGTCGGCGAGTACGAGGCCGCCGGGCGCGGTGGCGACGACGGTGACCGGCTCGCGTGGGCCCTCGCAACCGGTGGCAGATGCCGTCAGCGTCGTCGCCGACAGCACGAGCGCGGCGAGGCACGCGAGGACGAGGGAACGCGGCGATCGGCGGCGCAACGAGGTGGCCTCAGCGGGTCGGGACGGGGCGCTCGCCGCGGTAGTCGTAGAACCCGCGGCCGGCCTTGCGGCCAAGCCAGCCGGCCTCGACGTACTTCACGAGGAGCGGGCAGGGGCGATACTTGGAGTCCGCCAGCCCGTCGTACAGCACCTGCATGACGGACAAGCAGGTGTCGAGGCCGATGAAGTCGGCGAGCTGGAGCGGGCCCATCTTGTGGTTCGCGCCGAGCCGCATCGCGGTGTCGATGGCCTCCACCGATCCGACGCCCTCGTAGAGCGTGTAGATCGCCTCGTTGATCATCGGCAAAAGGATGCGGTTGACGATGAAGGCTGGGAAGTCCTCGGCCTGGGCCGATACCTTGCCGAGCCGGTCCACGAAGCGGGCGGCGAGTTGGAAGGTCTCGTCGGCGGTGGCGATGCCGCGCACGAGCTCCACGAACTCCATCACCGGCACCGGGTTCATGAAGTGGATGCCGATGAAGCGCTCGGGGCGGTCCGTCGCCGCGGCGAGCCGCGTGATCGAGATCGAGGAGGTGTTGGTGGCGAGCACCGCCTCGGGCTTCAGGAGCGGGCAGACCTGCGCGTACACCTTCCGCTTGACCTGCTCGTTCTCCGTCGCGGCCTCGATGACGAGGTCCATCTCCGACAACTCGTCGAGGTTCTTCGCCGCGGTGATGCGCTGGATCGCCGCCTGCCGCTCGCTGTCCTCGATGCGACCGGCGGCGACCTGGCGGGCCATGTTGCCGGTGATGGTCGCGAGCCCCTCCTCGATCCGCTCGCTCGCGTGATCATGAAGGGTCACGGTGTAACCGGCGAGCGCGGCCACGTGCGCGATCCCGTTGCCCATCTGACCGGCGCCGATGACGCCGACGCTCGCGATGTCCTCCATGCCCGCCGCCGCCGACCCTTGATAACGGTCGTCGACGAAGCCGGACCGTCCGGGCGCGTCGAGGCGCGTCGGCCCGCTCGTGGGGCGATCGCGGCGGCCGAGGCTCAAGACGCTCCCTTCGCCAGCTCGTCCTTCAGCTCGGGTACGAGCGTGAAGATGTCCCCGACGAGGCCGTAGTCCGCGACCTGGAAGATCGGCGCCTCCTCGTCCTTGTTGATGGCGACGATGACCTTCGAGTCCTTCATGCCGGCGAGGTGCTGGATGGCACCGGAGATGCCGCACGCGATGTAGAGCTCGGGCGCCACGACCTTGCCGGTCTGCCCGACCTGCCAGTCGTTGGGGGCGTAGCCCGCATCGACGGCAGCCCGCGACGCGCCGATCGCCGCGCCGAGCTGGTCGGCGAGGGGCTCGATGAGCTCGGCAAACTTTTCGGAGGAGCCGAGCGCCCGCCCGCCCGACACGATGATCTTCGCCGACGCAAGCTCGGGTCGGTCGCTGTGCGCCACCTCCTGGCCGACGAACTTCGACAGGCCGGGATCGGCGGCTGCCTCGACCGACTTCACCTCGCCCGACCCGCCCTCGCCGGCCGCTGCGAACGAGGCAGTGCGGATCGTCAACACCTTCTTCGCGTCCGTGCTGCGCACGGTCTGCACCGCGTTGCCGGCGTAGATCGGCCGGCGGAACGTGTCCGGCCCCTCGACCGCCATCACGTCGGAGACCTGCATGACGTCGAGCAGCGCCGCGACGCGCGGCATCACGTTCTTGCCGAACGTGGAGGACGGGGCGACGAACGCGTCGTAACCGTCCGCGAGCGACACGATCAGGTCGGCCAGCGGCTCGGCGAGGTTGTGCTCGTAGGACTCGCCCTGCGCGGTGAGGACGGCCTGAACGCCCTCCAACTGGGCCGCCGCCTCGGCCGCCGCGTCGACGTCGGCACCGGCGACGAGCACGTCCACCGGCGCGCCGAGCTGGGCGGCTGCGGTCATCGCCTTCAGCGTGCTGTCCTCGAGCTTCCCGCCGGCGTGCTCGGCGATCAAGAGTGTGGTCATCGCATGCCTCCCTCGCTCGGCGCGGCCGTCAGATGACGCCGACCTCGTTCTTCAGCTTCGCCACGAGCTCCTCGACCGTGGTCACCTTGACGCCGGCCTGCCGCTCGCCGGGCGGCTCGGTCGAGACGACCTCGAGCCGCCGCTTGATCTCCACACCGTAGTCGCCGGGCGACTTGGTATCGAGCGGCTTCTTCTTCGCCTTCATGATGTTCGGCAGCGAGGCGTAGCGCGGCTCGTTGAGCCGCAGGTCGGTGGTGATGATGGCCGGAGTCTTGAGCTCCACCGTCTGCAGCCCGCCGTCGATCTCCCGCGTGACGTTCACCGTGCCGTCGGCGACCTCGACCTTGGAGGCGAAGGTGCCCTGCGCCCAGCCGAGCAGCGCCGCGAGCATCTGACCGGTCTGATTGCAGTCGTCGTCGATCGCCTGCTTGCCGAGGATGACGAGCTGCGGTTCCTCCTCGGCGACCACGGCCTTGAGGATCTTGGCGACGTCTAGCGGCTCCACGGTCTCGTCCGTCTGCACGAGGATCGCGCGGTCGGCGCCCATGGCGAGCGCCGTGCGCAACGTCTCCGACGCCTTGGCGGGTCCGATGGACACCGCGACCACCTCCTGCGCCGTCCCCGCCTCCCTGAGCCGCAGCGCCTCCTCGACGGCGATCTCGTCGAACGGGTTCATGCTCATCTTGACGTTCGCGAGGTCGACGCCGGAGCCATCCGGCTTCACGCGGATCTTCACGTTGTAGTCGACCACACGCTTGACCGGCACCAGAACCTTCATGTCCCGCCCTTCGTCCATTGTTTTTCTGGAGCCCATTTAAAGGCTAGCACCGTCCCGTCCCAAGTCAAACATCGGGCCGAAGGCCGAACACCTTCGACGCCACAGGCGGCGACGACGTCGACGTCAGCTGCCGCGGCTTTGGCCTGGCACCCACAGGACGTCGGTCTCGCCGTCCCTGTTGGCCACCCGCGCTGCGACGAACAGGAGGTCCGACAGGCGGTTGACGTAGCGCAGCGCCGCCTCGCCCACCCGTTCGGTCTCGGCAAGCTCGACCATCATCCGCTCGGCCCTGCGGCAAACGGTGCGCGCGAGGTGGAGCTGCGCGGCCGCCATGCCGCCCGCTGGCAGCACGAACGACTTGAGCGGCGAGAGCCTGCCGTTGAGGTCGTCGATCTCCGCCTCGAGGCGGTCCACCTGGCCGGAGGTGATGCGCAGCGGCTCGTAGGGCAGCGCCTTACCCTCCGGCGTCGCAAGGTCCGCGCCGAGGTCGAAGAGGTCATTCTGCACCCGTTGCAGGAGCGTGTCGAGGCGTTCGCCGACGCCCGCGGCGCGGGCGCAGCCGATCACCGCGTTGGCCTCGTCCACCGTGCCGTAGGTCGCGATGCGGAGGTCGAACTTCTTGCGCCGCTCCCCGGTGCCGAGCCCGGTTGAGCCGTCGTCGCCGGTGCGCGTGTAGATCTTGTTCAGTCGGACCATCGCCGGTCAGCCCTGCGTCAGGTAGAGCGCGGTCATCGCCACCACGACCGCGACGAACTGCAACAGCACGCGCATCCGCATCAGCGCCTGGCTGCGATTGGGCGAGCCGCCGCGCATCATGTTCCACAGCCCAAGAATGAGGACGACGGCCACCGCCGCGACGGCGACGATGATGATGAAGGTGGCGAACGAGGGCATGGGATCCTTTCTTCCAGGTGACCAGGGAGCTTGAAGGAGCGTCGGAGCGCGATGGCATCGCAGGACGGCTCAGATGGCCTCCCCCCGCATCAGTCGCGGCACGTCGCCCTCGAGGCCCGCCGCCTCCCGCATGAACAGCGACTTCAGCCCGTCCCGCTCCTCAACGAACGCGACACCGATGGAGCGCAGCGCGCGCAGCGCGTTCGATCGACGCGAGAAGATGGCGTTGAGCGCGTCGGTGACCAGGGTCATCTGCACCGTGTCGGCCCTGCGGCGGACCTCGTAGCGCGGCAGGGCGAGGGCGAGGTCCTCGCCGAGCCGTGCGGCATCGACGATCGCCTCCGCGAGCGCCGCCGCGTCCCGCAGCCCAAGGTTCAACCCCTGTCCGGCGAGGGGATGGATGACGTGCGCGCTGTCGCCGACGAGCGCGAGGCGCCCCGCGACGAAGCTTCGCGCCACCATCGCCCCGAGGGGGTGCACGTTGAGCGGACCCTCGACGGACAGGCGCCCGAGCGCGAGCCCGAACGCGCGCTCGACCTCCAGCGAGGCGAGCATCGGGTCCATGTCCGCCAGGGAGCGTGCGACGTCGTCGCGGGCGCTCCAAACCATGGAGGAACGCAGGCCCGGCAGCGGGAGCAGGGCGAGGGGCCCGCTCGGCAGGAAGTGTTGCGTGGCGATGCCGTGGTGGGGGAGCTCGTGCGCCACGGTGCCGACGACGCTCGACTGTCCGTACCCCTTGCGCAGCACGGGGACGCCGGCGATCGCGCGCAGGCGCGAGCTGCGCCCGTCCGCGGCGACGAGCACCTCGGCGCGCGCCTCGGAGCCGTCCGACAGGGTGATGCGCACGCCTGCCGGCTCCTCGTCGTAGAAGGTCGCGGTGGCGTTGGTCTCTTCGATGCCGACCGTGGCGCAGCGCTCGGCGAGCGCCCTTCGCAGCGTCTCGTTCGGCAACACGTGCGCGAACGGATGGCCCTCCACCTCGCCCTCGAAGGTCAACGCCTCGGGACGCACGACGTCACCGTCGGCGCTGTCCGTCACCACCATCCCGCGGACCGGCTCGGCGTGCGCGGCGACGGCGGGCCACACGCCGAGGCGCGCGAACAGCCGGCGTGCCGAGGCGGCCACCGCGCTCGCCCGCGGGTCGGGCGGCGGCGGCGGCCCGGCGAACAGGCGCACCGTCAGCGCCGACTGGCTAGCGAGCGCCACGGCGAGGGTGCGCCCCACGATCCCGCCGCCCGCCACCGCGATGGTGCGTCCCATCAAACCCTCCGAGGCCGCGCCTCGCGCAGACCTGCCGTGCGTTGCACGGTCCGTCGGCGCGTGACAGCGTCGCGCCAACCCACCGTCCCGCCCCGCCGAGCCCCATGCGCCCTGCCGTCGCAGAACTCCTCTCGATCCTCGACCTCGAGCCGCTCGAGCACAACCTGTTCCGAGGCCGCAGCCCGCAGGTGGGCTGGCAGCGCGTGTTCGGCGGACAGGTCATCGGCCAGGCGCTCGTCGCCGCCAACCGCACGGTGGAGGGCCGCGCGGCCCACTCGTTGCACGGCTACTTCATGCGGCCCGGCGACCCCGCGGTGCCGATCATCTACGAGGTCGACCGGCTGCGCGACGGCCGCTCCTTCACCACGCGCCTCGTCAGCGCGATCCAGCACGGCCATGCGATCTTCACCTTGCTCGCCTCCTACCACGACGAGGAGGACGGCTTGGAGCACGCCTTCGAGAAGCCCGAGATCGTCGACCCCGACGATCTGCCCGGCGAGGACGAGCTGCGCGCCCTCATCCTGGAACGCGCGCCGGACAACATCCGCGGCTACTTCACCCGCGAGCGGCCCATGGAGCTGCGCCCCACAGACCTTAGGCACTACCTGTCGGACGAGAAGCTGCCGCCGCGCCAGAACATCTGGATGCGCGCCACCGACCGGCTGCCGGACGAGGTCGCCGTGCACCAGGCCGCGCTCGCCTACCTGTCCGACATGGCGCTCCTCGACACCGCGCTCTTCCCGCACGGCAAGTCGGTGTTCTCCAAGGACATGCAGACGGCGAGCCTCGACCACGCCATGTGGTTCCACCGCCCGTTCCGGGCCGACGAGTGGCTGCTCTACGCGACCGACACGCCGTCCTCGTCGGGCTCGCGCGGCTTCACCCGTGGGATGCTGTTCGACCGCTCCGGTCGCCTCGTCGCCTCGACGGCGCAGGAGGGGCTGATCCGCCGCCGCACCCGCTGAGCGGTCAGGCCTTCGCGCCGCGCCTGCCGGCGCCGAGGAGGGGCGCGGCCGCTTCGTCCAGGGGCCAGCGGGAGCGCACGCGCGTCGCCGAGCCTTCCGCGAGCCCGGCGGCGAGCCGCTCGATGGCGCAGTATGCGACCATCGCGCCGTTGTCGCCGCACAGCGCGAGCGGCGGCGCGACGAACGTCGTGCCGTAGGCCTCGGCGACGCCGGCGAGCGCCTCGCGCAGCACTTGGTTGGCGGCGACCCCACCCACCGCGGCCAGCGCAGTCGGCGGCCCGGCGAGGTCGGCGAAGGCGGCCAGGGCCCGGGCCGACTTCACGGTCAGGACACGTGCGACCGCGTCCTGGAACGAGGCGCAGATGTCGGCCACGTCCTGCGGCGAGAGCGGCGCGGTGCGCTCGGCCGCGAGGCGGACCGCGGTCTTGAGGCCGGCGAAGGAGAGGTCGCAGCCCTCCCGGCTCGCGAGCGGCGTCGGGAACGCGTAGCGCGACGCATCGCCCCCGCGCGCCGCACGCTCCACCTCCGGCCCGCCGGGGTAGGCGAGGCCGAGGAGCTTGGCCGTCTTGTCGAACGCCTCGCCGGCGGCATCGTCGATGGTTCCGCCAAGCCTGCGGTAGGTCCCCGGCCCGAGCGCTGCGACGAACTGCGCGTGCCCGCCCGACAGCAGCGCCACGGCGTAGGGCCACGCCGTCCCGTGGGACAGTCGCGGCGACAGGACGTGCGCCTCGAGGTGGCTGACGGCGACGAACTCCAGTCCGCGCGCGGAGGCGACCGCCTTGCCGAAGGTCGCACCGACGAGGAGCGGGCCGAGCAGGCCCGGGCCCGCGGTCGCCGCGACGTGGGTGACCTCGGCAAGGTCCACGCCCGCCACGCGCAGCGCCTCGCCGGCGACTGCGTCGATGGTGCGCGAGTGCGCGCGGGCCGCAATCTCAGGCACCACGCCGCCGTACGGGGTGTGGAGGTCGGCTTGGCCCCAGACGACGTTGGAAAGGATCGTCGCAGCGCCCGGCCGTCCTTCGACCACGGCGACGGCGCACTCATCGCAGCTCGTCTCGATCCCGAGGACGAGTGGATCGCGCGATGACCGTCGGGCTTTTGCCTTGCCCGCCGCTCCCCTAGTATCGCGGCTTATGCTGGCCATCCCCACCCGCTTCAGGACCCTCGCGTGAGCACGATCCGCATCGGCACCCGCGGCAGCCCGCTCGCGCTCGCGCAAGCGAACATGGTCGCCGACGCGCTCGGCGCCAACGGCCACGAGTGCGAGATCGTCGTCATCAAGACCACCGGGGACGCCGTGCTCGACCGGCCGCTCGCCGAGATCGGCGGCAAGGGCCTCTTCACCAAGGAGATCGAGGCCGCGCTCATCGACGGGCGCATCGACTGCGCGGTGCACTCGGCCAAGGACCTCGAGACGCTGCTGCCCGCGGCGCTGACGCTCGGCGCGTTCCTGCCGCGGGAGGACGTGCGCGACGTCTTCATCGGCCGCGACGGGCAACGGCTCGCGGACCTGCCCGGCGGGTCGGTGGTGGGCACCGCCTCGCTGCGCCGTCAGGCGCTGGTGCGACGCGCCCGCCCGGACCTTCGCTGCGAGGTGCTGCGCGGCAACGTCCAGACCCGGCTCGGCAAGCTCGCGTCCGGCGAGTGCGACGCGACGCTGCTCGCGCTCGCCGGGCTGAAGCGCCTCGGCCTCGAGGACGTCGGCACCGAGGTGCTCGACGCGACGGCCTTCCCGCCGGCCTGCGCCCAGGGCGCCATCGCCGTCGAGATCCGACGCGACGACGACAGGCTGATCGAGGCCTGCGCCGCCATCGGTCACACCGAGACCGAGCACGCCGTCGCCGTGGAGCGCGGCTTCCTCGCCGCCCTCGACGGCTCGTGCCGCACGCCCATCGCGGGGCTCGCGACGGTGGAGGGCGATCAGGTGGCCTTCGCCGGTCTCGTCGCGTCCCCCGACGGCGTCCGCATCGAGGACGTGGCGGCCCGCGGCAGCGTCACGGAGGCGGCCGAAACGGGCTACGAGGCCGGCCGTCGACTGCGCGCGCGCATCGGCCCGTCGTTCTTCGAGCCCGCCCGGTGACGCGTCCATGGCGCCGTCGGTGAGCGCGGTCGTCGCGGTGACGCGGCCGCGGCCGCAGGCGGACGACACGGTGCGTCGCCTGCGCCGAGCTGGGTACGGAACGGTCGCCGCGCCGCTCCTCACCGCCGAGGTCGTCGCTCACCCTGGGACGGCGGGCGGCATCGGCACCATCGCGCTCACGAGCCGGACCGCGGCGTCGATCCTCGCTTGCCACCCGCGCTTCCACCACCTGCCGGTGTACGCCGTCGGCGACGCGACCGCGCGCGAGGCGCGACGCGCCGGCTTCGCCCGCGTGACCAGCGCGAGCGGCGACGTCACCGCCCTCGCCGTGCATCTCGCCGAGGCGCCGCAGCCCATCGTCCACCTCGCAGGGCAGGACAACGCGGGCGCGCTGGTGGAGACGTTGCTCGCCCGCGGCCAGCGCGCCGAGCGGCGGGTGATCTACGCGATGCGCCCCGCGACCGCCCTGCCGTCGGTACCAAGGGTCGACGCGGTCCTTCTCGCCTCCCCGCGCACCGCGGCGACCTACGCAGCCCTCGCGGTCAACGCACCCTGGAGGGAGGCGCCCTGCGTCGCGCTGTCCGCGGCCGTGGCGGCGGAGGTCGCGGACCGACGCGTCCTCGTCGCGCGGCGGCCCGACGAGGATGCGCTCCTCGAGGCGCTGGCGGAGCTGTGCTGCGATGCCTGACGCGGCAGGGTCGGCGCGCGCCTCCCGGGTTGGGCAGCTGCGATGATCCGTCTCCTCATCCTCCTCGGCCTTTTCGCCGCGCTCGCCGCAGGAGCGAGCTGGGTCGTCGAGCAACCCGGCCGCATCGCCTACGAGTGGCGGGGCGTCGCCGGGACGCTGACGGTCAGCGAGGCGCTGGTGCTCGCGGGTGCAGCGCTCGCGGCGGCCATCGTCCTCGTCGACCTCGCGCGCTCGCTGTTCGCAACGCCGGGACGCCTCGCCCGCCGCAGCCGCGAACGACGTCGGGGTCGCGCCGCCGAAGCCCACGCCCAGGGATTGGTCGCCGTCGCCGCAGGCGACTTCGACGCCGCGGCGCGGGCAGCCCGCCTCGCCGAGCGCGTGGCCCCGGAGCACGCGCTGAGCCAGCTCCTCGGCGCGCAGGTGGCGCAGATGCGCGGCGACCGCCCCGCGGCCGAGGCCCGGTTCCGCGCGATGGCTGAGCGCGACGACACCGTCCTCCTCGGGCTGCGCGGCCTGTCCGTGGAGGCGGAGCGCGCCGGCGAGGCCGCAGCGGCACGGGCGCACGCGCGCGCCGCCAACCGCCTCGACCCGACGTTGCCGTGGGCAGCAGCCGCCGCCTTCCACGCGGCGACGGCCGAGCGCGACTTCGACGCCGCGCTGGCGCTCAACGAGGACGCGCTGCGGCACAAGCTGATCGACCGCGAGACGCACCGGCGGCGAAGGGCCGTGCTCCTCACCGCGCTTGCCCGGGCGTCCGACGGGGGCGAGGCTGCGCGGCGCTGCGCGGTGGAGGCCCACCAGCTCGCCCGCGACCTCGTGCCCGCGGCCGTCGCCGCCGCGCGCCTCCTTGCGCCACAGTCCGCCAGGCGCGCCAGCGGGGTCCTCGACGCCACCTACAAGCTGTCGCCGCATCCCGAGCTGTTCGCCGCCGCGCTGGAGCTTGCGGAGGGGCAGAGCGCGGTCGACCGGCTACGGCGGGCCGAGGCGCTCGCCGCGCTGCGGCCCGAGCACGTGGAGAGCGGGCTCGGCGTTGCCGCGGCGGCACGGGCGGCGCGCGAGCTCGCCCGTGCGCGCGCGGCCCTGCGCCCGTTCCTGCAGGACCGTCCGTCCCAAAGGGTGTGCGCGGCCATGGCCGAGGTTGAGGCACTCGCCGGCGGGCCGGACGGCGAGGTGCGCGCCTGGCTCGCCCGGGCGGTCCGCGCGCCGCGCGATCCGGCCTGGATCGCCGACGGCGTCGCCTCGGACGCATGGGACGCGGTCTCACCGGTGACGGGCGAGCTCGACCGCTACGTCTGGCGCGTGCCCGACGGCGGCTCGGCGCAGGGGCCGGAGCTCGAGCTCGCGCCGCCTGCGGCGCTCGCGGCGCCCGACCGCATCGGCGACGTCCGAAGTGCGGACGATGATGGTGAGGGATGGCCGCCGGGGGAGGCGCCGACCCGAAGCGATCCCGGCGGTCCGCGCGGCTCGGTCCCCTCCTCCGGGTGACATCCCAGCGAGGCCGCGGCGTCAGACGTGCTGGCCGCCGTTCACGTGGATCTCCGCGCCGTTCACGTAGGAGGACGGCGCGGTGCACAGGAAGAAGATCGTCTCAGCCACCTCTGCCGGCGCGCCCAGCCGGTTGAGCGGGATGTCGACGATCATCTTCTCGGTCCCCGGCGACAGGATGGCGGTGTCGATCTCCCCCGGCGCGATGGCGTTGACGCGGATGCCGTGCGGCCCGAAGTCCGCCGCCATCTCGCGGGTCAGCGAGGCGAGCGCGGCCTTCGACGTCGCGTAGGCGGTGCCGGCGAAGGGATGCACGCGGCTGCCGGCGATGGACGACACGTTGACCACCGAGCCGCCGGCTGCCTTGAGCTCCTTCATCAGCCCTCGTGCCAGCATGATCGGCGCGAAGAAGTTCACCTGGAACACCGTGCGCCACGCGTGCATGGGCGTCGCGATGGAATCGAGCCTCTTGCCGCCATCACCCTTGGGGCTGATGCCGGCGTTGTTGACGAGCGCGTCGAGCCTGCCGCCGTTCGCCTCGAGCCGGCGGCGCATCTCGGCGATGGCGTTGCCGAGGTTCTCGGGGTCCGACAGGTCGACCTGGATGTGGTCGTCCTCGCCTGCGGGCCACGGGCACTTGTCGGAGAACTCCTGGCGCGAGCAGGTGATGATGCGCCATCCGGCGGTCGAGAAGCGCTTGACGGTGGCATGGCCGATGCCGCGGGAGGCGCCCGTCAGCACCAGCGTCGGTCGGTTATCCATGGGACGCCCTCCGGCCGGCACGGCGCCGACGTGGGGGACTATAGAACGTTCCGCAGCAGTTCACCCGTCAGATGACGCGGCGCGGCGCGGCGGTGGCCCGATCGCCCGTGTTCGGCGTCCCCGAGGGCTCGATGAGGACGACCTCCACGCGCCCGTGGGCCACCGGCCGGTGCATCGTGCCGCGCGGCACCACGAACACCTCCCCCGGGCCGAGGCGGACCGTGCGGTCCTCGAGCTCGATGTCGAGCGCGCCTGACAGGACATGGAACACGTCGTCCGTGTCGTCATGCTTGTGCCACTGGAACGGTCCCTCGAGCTTCGCCACCATGATGTCGTGCCCGTTGAAGGTCGCGACCGTGCGCGGCGCATAAGTCTCGTCGAAGCTCGCGAGCTTGTCGGCGAGGTTCACCGCGACGCCGCTCGTCGCTGCTCCCGTGCCACCGTCCGTCACATCGCCCTCCCGCGCCCTCGGAGGGTCGTGCTATACGCGCCTCCCATGACACTCCACTACCCTCCCACCGAAGCCTCCGCGGCGACCGGGTTCGGCGGCAACGCCATCGACCGCATGTCCGAGCGGCGCGACGACGCCGCCTTCATCGCCAACCTGCGCGCCGACCCTTCGGGCCGCGCGCTGCTCTTCATGGACGACCGGCTCATCATGGCCGACGCTCCGCTGTTCGACCGCGGCGACGCCGAGGCGCGCGGGGCGGACTGGGAGGGCGCGACGTTCCTCGGCCTCACCGCCGACGGCCCGCTGTTCGCCGCCGCCGTCCCACCGGACGAGATGATGCCCGCCCGCGGCCTGCGCGGCCTCGCCATGGACGACGCGCTGTCCCACGAGCTCCTCGGCATCGCCGCGCAGGCGCGCAGCCTGCTCGGCTGGCACGCGACGCACCGGTTCTGCGCCAACTGCGGCCAGCCGACGACGCTCGGGCAGGCGGGCTACCGGCGCGAGTGCGGCGCGTGCGGCACGCACCACTTCCCGCGCACCGACCCCGTCGTCATCATGCTCGCGGTGGACGGCGAGCGCTGCCTGCTCGGTCGCCAGCGCCGCTTCGCGCCGGGCGTCTACTCCTGCCTCGCCGGCTTCATGGAGCCCGGCGAGACCATCGAGACCGCGGTGCGCCGCGAGATCTGGGAGGAGTCCGGCATCCGCACCGGCCGCGTCGCCTACCACGCGAGCCAGCCTTGGCCGTTCCCCTCCAACCTGATGATCGGCTGCTTCACCGAGGCGTTGTCGCAGGAGATCGAGCCGCGCGACCGTGAGCTCGAGGACGTGCGCTGGTTCGATCGCTCCGACATCGGTCCGATGCTCGACGGCACGCACCCGGTGAACGGCGCGCCGCCGCCGGTGGCGATCGCCCACCACCTCCTCACCGCTTACGCCCGCCACGGCGCCCCCGTCGTCGAGGTCCCCGCGGTAGTAGCAGAGCCCGTCACGGGCTAGACCGAGCCCGGTCGGCAAAGGCATTCATGAGCTGTGCGAGCGGCCGCGCTTTCCACCCAACTTCGATGCTCGAGGAAAGCCCGAACCGCGCGCGGTTCTCCTCGGCGGTCGGACCCGTCACCTCCGGATCGTCATAAAGGAGGCAATCTCGCTCACCCCAGCGATCGATCAACCGGTCCTTGAGTACCGCGAAGTCGCATGCATCCTTCCAGCGCATTCGACGGACCCGTCTGCTCCTACGCAGACCATCGACCATCGTGAAGCCGTCGCGATCGAGTTCGAGGTGAACGAAGTCGCGACGGATCAGGAACAGCCCTAGCCCTACGAGCGCAGCAGAAACGCTGAGCCAAAACAGCAGCTCCGCGGTCGAAGCGTCGAACGCCAGCGGGGCGAGGCAGAAGCAACCCGCCCATACGCCCCCGGCTCCAACCGGTGGGACCAATCGCACCACTCTGCGCTCCGGCAACGGCCCGTGCCGCGCTGGGAGCGGTCGCGGCTGATGCCGAAGCGCAAGCTTGGGGCCGTAATCATAGCGCCAGATCCGACGGCGTAGCCGCTTGTCGCTGTTCGCCATGCGGCATGAGGCCGCCGCTGTGCGCGGCCGGCTGACCCTCACACTCCGGGGGAGGGGCGGAGCGAGCGGTTCTCCGCCGGCTCGCGGATCGCTTCGCGGAACGGCGAGGCCGGGTAGGTGCCTAGCATGCGCACGTTGGCCGAGAAGAAGCGCAGCTCCTCGAGCGCCAGCGACAGGTTCTCGTCCTCCGGGTGGCCCTCGACGTCGGCGTAGAACATCGACGCGAAGAATTGCCCGCCGAGCTGGTAGCTCTCGAGCTTCACCATGTTGACGCCGTTGGTCGCGAACCCGCCGAGCGCCTTGTAGAGCGCCGCGGGCACGTTGCGCACGCGGAACAGGAACGAGGTCATCACCGCCGCGTCCCGCGGCGCCGGCTCCGGCTCCGCCGCCATCACCACGAAGCGCGTGGTGTTGTGCGCCTCGTCCTCGATGTCGTTGGCGAGCACCTCGAGCCCATAGATCTCGGCCGCGAGCGACGAGGCGATCGCCGCCGCGGTGGGATCGCGATCGGCTGCCACTTGGCGCGCCGAGCCCGCGGTGTCGGCGGCCACGACGGGTTTGAGCCCCAGCCTGCGCAGCGTGCTGCGGCACTGGCCGAGGGCCTGCACGTGGCTGTAGACGCGGCTGATGCGGGACAGGGGCGTCCCCGGGAGTGCCATCAGCTGGTGGCGGATCGGCAGGAAGTGCTCGCCGACGAAGTGGACGCCGGACGCCGGCAACAGGGTGTGGATGTCCGCGACCCGTCCCGCCGTGGAGTTCTCGATGGGGATCATCGCGTAGCGCGCGCTGCCGTTCTCCACCGCGGCGAAGCAGTCCTCGAACGTCGCCATCGCAACCGCCTCGGCGTCGGCGAACGCCTCGTTGACCGCGATGTGCGAGTTCGCCCCCGGCTCGCCCTGGAAGACGACCTTCGTCGTCCCCGTCATGCCATGGCCCCGAGCGCGCGTCGCGCCGCCTCGAGGTCGGCCGGCGTGTCGACTCCGAGCGGCACGTCGTCGACCACCGCCACGTCGATGCGCATGCCGTCCTCCAGGGCGCGCAGCTGCTCGAGCCGCTCGCGACGCTCCAACGCGGAAGGCGGCAGCGCCACGAACCGCGTCAGCGCCGCCCGTCGGTAGGCATAGAGCCCGATGTGGTGGAGGAGCGGACCGTCGCCCCACGGCGCGGTGGCGCGGGTGAAGTAGAGCGCGCGGCGGACGGTACCCTCGCCCGTCGCGACGCACTTGACCACGTTGGGATCGGTGCGCTCGTGCTCGTCGGCGATGACGGCGGCGAGGGTCGCGATGTCCACCTCGGGCCGCTCGAGGGGGGCGAGGGCGGCGCGAATGGCGCTCGCCGCGATGGTCGGCAGGTCGCCCTGGACGTTGACGACGACGTCGTGCGCGCCGTTCGCATCGAGGCGGGCCAGCGCTTCGGCGATCCTGTCCGAGCCCGACGGATGCTCGCCGGTCAGCACCGCCTCGCCACCGGCTTGCTCCACCGCTGCGGCGACCTCCCGCCCGTCGCAGGCCACCACGACGCGGCCGACGTCCGCCTCCTGCGCGCGCCGCAGGACGTGCACCACGAGCGGCGCGTCGCCGATGGTCAGGAGCGGCTTGTTCGGCAGCCGCGTCGCGCCGAGGCGGGCGGGGATCAGGACGATGGGGTTCACGGTGGCGACCTTGCGATGGACGCTGGTTTAGCGATGCCCCACCGACCGGTCGAGCCGTGCGGCGAGCCACGACACAGCCTCAGCGAAAAAGCGCCCCGCCGGGGCAACGTGCGCGGCGGTGTCCCATTTGAACGGTCGGGCACGGGCCTCTATAGCCTAGTGGCGGTCGGACCCGGCGCGCTGTATCGCGCAAGGGTCACCGACGCAGCCTCGGGCGCGGCGCGCGCGAGCTGCGCCGTGGACGACGGGACGGCGAACAAGAGGTCTGAGCGGGCATGGGCGGCTACGAAATCAACAAGTTCCTAGGAGCCGCGCTCGGCGCCTTGGTGTTCATCATGGGCCTCAGCGTCCTGTCGGACATCCTGTTCCAGGAGGAGGAGCTGGAGGAGCCGGCCTACCTCATTGCCGTCGCCGAGCCTGAGGAGGAGGCGACGGGGGAGGAAGCCGAGCCGTCCATCGCCGTCCTTCTCGCGAGCGCGGACGTCGCCGCGGGCGAGCGCATCTCCCGCCAATGCCAGGCATGCCACGCCTTCGACGACGGCGGTGCCGACGGGATCGGCCCGGGTCTTTACGGCGTGGTCGAGCGTCCGATCGCTGCCGTCGACGGGTTCGGCTACTCTAACGCGCTGCAGGAGCATGCTGAGGGTCAGGGCTGGACCTACGAGGAGCTCGACGGCTTCTTGGAGGACCCGCAGGGATGGGTGCCCGGCACCATCATGGGTTACGCCGGCCTGCGCGAGGGTCAGGATCGCGCCAACATCATCGCCTACCTGGCGTCGGTCACGCCGGACGCTCCGCCCTTCCCCGAGCCGGAGGCCGCCCCGGCGGAGGTCGCTGAGGGCGAGGCCCAGGTCGCGATCGCCGCTCCCGCGCAGGGTGAGGCTGAAGCCGGCACGCAGGCGGGCGCCGTCCCCGAGGGCACGTCGGAGTTCCGTACGCTGCTTGCGAGCGCCGACCCGGCGAACGGCCAGGCGAACATGGTCGTGTGCCAGGCGTGCCACTCCGTCGACGAGGGAGGGCCGAACGGCATCGGTCCGGGCCTCCATGGCGTCGTCGGGCGCCCCATCGCCGCCGTGGAGGGCTTTGGCTACTCGGAGGCGCTGGTCGCCCACGGCGAGGGCAAGGAGTGGACCTACGAGGAGCTCGACGGCTTCTTGGAGAACCCGCAGGGATGGGTGCCTGGCACCATCATGGGCTACGCCGGCGTCAAGGACATCGAGCTTCGCGCGGACATCGTCGCCTACCTCGCCTCGATCTCCCCGGACGCGCCGCCGGTCCTGGAAGCTCCGGCCGACGGGACGCAGGTCGCGCAGGCTGCGGCAGAGCAGCCCTCCGCGGCGGAGGGCGCGACGGAGGCGCCCACGGCCGATAGGCCGGGCCAGGATGCAACGCTGGCTCCCGCCCCCGCCCAAGGAGGCGAAGCCTCCACCGACGACCGCGAGGTCATCGCCGACGTGGCCGCCGCGGAAGACGAGCCCAACCCGGAGGCCGCCGCGGCGGCAGCGGAGCTCGTCGCGCAGGGGGACACCCGTGGCGCCGCAGGGCGCGACAATGCCGACCTCGCGGAGGAGCCAGTCGCCGGCGTCGCCGCGGCGGCGGTGGACGAGATCGCTGAGGGAGACATCGACGAGTTGGGCGGCCAGGCCCCGATCGGCGTCGAGGGCAACGAGGCCGAGGCTCGCCCATTGGCATCGGACGACGATGGGGACTTCGATCAGCTCGTCGAGCCGGGCGAGGCGCAGGATGCGTCGACGCCGAACATGGTCCAAGCTGGCGCGGGCACCGACGCGCAGCCCGCCGCCACGCCGGTACCGGCGTCCGTCACCACGCCGGTCAGCGAGGCGGTGGTGCCGGAGGCCGAAAGCCCTGAGGTGGGTGCCGAGGCTACGGCGGTCGACTCCGACGTCGAGGTTCCCTTGGATGCGGGGCCCGGCGACGACCGCGGGACGCTAGGCACGGCGCCTGCTGGCGAGACCGCGCCGCAGGGCGTCGAGCCGCGCTTCGAGGATGCCGACCCCAGCGCCGCCCAGTCATCGCAGGCTCCGGCCGGCGGCGAGCCGGCGGCCGGCGCGCCGTCGGAGGCCGCGACCGGACCAGCCGACGCAGGCGCCGCGGCTGCTGCCCGGTCGGCTGCGGCTCAGCAGGGTGCGGAGGCGGCGACTGCAGGCGTTAATCCCGTCGCGCCGTCGTCGACGGGCGAGCCCATGCTAGGCGCGCCGCAGGTCGAAGATCGGACCGCCTCCGCCCCCGCTCCGTCGGCCGCGGCACGGCCAGCCGACGGCGCCGCGAGCGCCGGGCAGGCGGCGCAAACCTCCCCCGCTGACGCAGGTCAGCAGGGCCAGTCGCCGTCCGCCGGGGACGTTGAGGAGCCCGCAGCGGCGCGGGTCGAGCCTGAGGAGGGCGCCGACGTCGTCGCGCGGTCCTCCCCATCGAGCGGCAACGAGACGCCGCTGGGGTCCCGCTCGGCTCCCTCAGAGCCGGCGCCGGCTCAGCAGGAGCCGTCCGCCGAGCGGCAGCCAGGCGCGGCAGCCGCCGCGCCGCAGGCGACCGACCGCGCGACGCAGCAGGCAGCTGCCGACGCGTCGGAGCCGGCGGATGGCGACGCGGCGACGGTCGACCCGTCGCGGTCCGCGGACCAGACCGTGGCCGCCGCGCGCCAGGGACGAGCGGCCGAGGAGGGCGCGGACGCTGCGACGGGCACTGCCTCTGCAAGGCCCAGCTCGCGGGTCAGGATCGAGGCTGCACGGCCGGCGGAGGTCGAGATCATCAATCCCCGGCGCGCTGCGCAGTAGGCGCGCCGGCCCCGACGGCCAGGATGCCCGAGCAGGCGTCCTGGCGCAGGAGGGGCACCGGGTCAGCGGGCATCGCCTGGCCACGCTCTGATGGTACGGCTTCGCGCAGCGTCACCGAGGCTCAGGGGGTCGACGCTGCGGCGGGCGTAGGGATCGCGACGGGCACCGCCGCCCGCCGGTCCCGCTCGAACGTGATGATGGCACCCCGTTCGGCCGTGATCGTTACCGCCGCACGCGCCTCCGTGGATGCGGTCCGTGCGCTCGCTTTACCGCACTGCAACCCCTCGCCGAGCGCGCTGCGACACGCGCGCCCGGGCACGGTGGCCTCTTCGAAGGCCAAGCCGGACGGCGGAGGCGCACGCTCGAGCGACCGCTGGGGGTCAGGCGCACTGCCGTGCTGTGGACGTCAGACGCGGCGTTCGACCATCAGCGCCTTGATCTCGGCGATGGCCTGCGCCGGGTTGAGCCCCTTGGGGCACGCGTTGGCGCAGTTCATGATGGTGTGGCAGCGGTAAAGCCGGAACGGATCCTCGAGGGAGTCGAGCCGCTCGCCGGTGCGCTCGTCGCGGCTGTCGACGATCCAGCGGTGCGCCTGCAGCAGCGCGGCAGGGCCTAGGTAGCGGTCGCCGTTCCACCAGTAGCTCGGGCAGGCCGTCGTGCAGCAGGCGCACAGGATGCACTCGTAGAGCCCGTTCAGCTTCTCGCGGTCGTCGTGGCTCTGCCGCCATTCCTTCTGCGGCTGGGGCGTGTCGGTCTTCAGCCACGGCTCGATCTCGCGCAGCTGCGCGTAGAAGTTCGTAAGGTCCGGAACCAGGTCGCGGATGACGGGCATGTGCGGCAGCGGGTAGAGGACGACCGGACCGGACACCTCGTCCATGCCGGCGGTGCACGAGAGGCCGTTCAGTCCGTTGATGTTCATGGAGCACGAGCCGCAGATGCCTTCGCGGCACGAGCGGCGAAACACCAGCGTCGGGTCGATCTTGTTCTTGATGTAAAACAGGCCGTCCAGGATCATCGGACCGCACTCGTCCTTGTCGACGAAGTAGGTGTCGATGCGAGGGTTCTCGTCCCCCTCCTCCTGCCAGCGGTAGACCCGGAACTCCCTGAGGTTCGTCGCGCCCTCCGGCTTGGGCCATGTCTTGCCCTTCTGGATGCGCGAGTTCTTGGGGAGTCTCAGCTGGACCATCGTCTCACTCGGGCTGGGTTAGCGCAGGCTAAGCTAGTAGGGGTCACGCCGCACGAGCAGCGCGTTCTCATCCGTCTGTAACTCGATGAGATAGCCCCTCGAGGCGAGTTCGCAAAGGCAGTTGCGGCGCCATGCGGCGCGGTGAAGCGTCTCGATGACCACGGCGCGGGGCCACCATGCCGGCGCGAGCTCGTCGAAGTAGGGCAGCAGCGCCTGGTCCTCGAAGCCCTCGACGTCGATCTTGATGGCGCGCGGCGGCCGGTCGAGCAGCGAGCGGAGGGGGCGCACCGTGACGTGGCGGACGGCGCGGGCGCCGGCGAACGGGACGAGGGACGCCCGGCCTGCGTTGCGGCCCTCGTAGAGCGTCATCGTGCCGTAGGGTCCCACCGCCTCGGACCGCACGCGGGCGCGGTGCGCCAGGCCGTTGATGGCGAGGTTGATCCGCTGGCGCTCGCGCAGCGCGTCCAGCGGCTCGAAGGTCACCGCGAGGACGCCCTCCACCGCCGACAGAAGCGCCAGGGTGTAGAGCCCGATGTTGGCGCCGACGTCGACGAAGACGTCGCCGGCACGAAGGTGCGCGGCGAGGAAGCGGCGCTCCTCGGCCTCGTCGAGGCGCGCCTTGTACCAGATGTCGAAGTCGACCTTGTTGTCCCGCGGGGCCAGGGACCAGGCGAGGCCATCCACGGTCGCCTCGACCGGCCCGGTTGGGGCGACGCGCTTCATCAGCCGGCGCAGCGGTCGGCGCACCAGGGGGGCGCGCCGCAGCCAGCGGGGAGGTGGCCTCACCGGGGCGTCGCGCGGGGGTGGGCGTCGCGCCAAGCGTCGAAGAGGCGGGTCGGCTCGACGGCGGTGTAGACTTCGGTCGTCGACAGGCGGGCGTGGCCGAGGAGCTCCTGGATGGCCCTGAGGTCCGCGCCACGTGCCAGAAGGTGCGAGGCGAAGGCGTGCCGCAGGGCGTGCGGCGTCGCGCTGGCCGGCAGGCCGAGGGCGCGACGCCATGCCTCCACCGTGCGCTGCACCGTGCGCGGCGACAGCCGGCCGCCGCGCTCACCGCGGAACAGCGGGCCACCCTCGAGGGCGAAGGGAGCGGCCGCGCGGTAGCACGCCACCGCCGCCGCCACCGCCGGCAGGACGGGCACCTCACGGGTGCGATCGCCCTTGCCGGTGACGCGCAGGCGCACGAGCGGCTCGGGGACGTCCGCGGCGTCGAGCCCCGTCGCCTCGCCGACGCGCAGGCCGCAGCCGTAGAGCAAAGCCAGCACGGCGGCATCGCGCAGGGAGATCCAGCCCGTCCCCGGCTCCAGCATCCGCCGCGCCGCCTCCTCCTGCACCGGGCGCGGCAGCGCGCGCGGCCGCGCCGGGGCCCCGACCGCCCGCGCCGGGGCGGCGCTCACACCGTGAGCGCGCTCGAGGTGGGTGAGCAGGGCGCGCACGCCGGCAAGGTTGCGTGCCAGCGTCCGGGGCCCGGCACCGGCAGCGCGGCGCGCTGCGAGGAAGGCCCGCACGTCGGCAGGGCGCAGCGCACGCAGGCTCGCCATGTCCGCCGGCGCGCCGAGGTGGCTGGCCAGGAACGCCAGGAACTGTCGCGTGTCGCGCTCATAGGCCTCGGCGCTGTGCTTCGCCCGGCCGCGTACGGCAGTGAGGTCGGACAGCCAGCGCGCACGCTCGACGAGGAGCGCGGCGTCGGCGAGGGGCGCAAGGTCGTTCGGCACCGGCCGATCCAACCACGGGAAGCTTGGCAAGCGCTGAAGGCGGCACCGGCAATGCGAACGGATGCCGTGCCGGCCAGCGCCCGCGCTGGGGCATGAGCGAATGGACGAGCGTTGCCCCTGCGGGCCGCCGCCTCGACCGACCGCTCGCGGACAAACGTGTCGTCACAGGATCGACTGGCCGCTCGTCTTCCAGTCGGCGAGGAACTGCTCGAGGCCGCGTTCGGTGAGCGGGTGCTGGATCAGCTTGGTGAGGATCGCCGGAGGGACGGTCGCGATGTCCGCGCCGCCGAGGGCGGCGAGCTGCACGTGGTTCGTGGTGCGGATGGATGCCGCCAGCACCTCGGTCTGCAGCTCCTCGTAGTTGTCGTAGATCGTCCTGATCTCCTCGATGAGCTTCATCCCGTCGAGGCCGAGGTCGTCGAGCCGGCCGATGAACGGGGAGACGAACGTGGCGCCGGCCTTCGCAGCCAGCAGCGCCTGGGCGGAGGAGAAGCAAAGCGTGATGTTGACCATGTGACCGTCCGCGGTGAGCGCGCGGCAGGCCTTCAATCCGTCCCAGGTGAGCGGCAGCTTGACGGCGACGTTGGGCGCGATCTCGGCGAGCCGACGGCCCTCGGCGATCATCTGGGCGGTCTCGATCGCGGTCACCTCGGCGCTCACCGGGCCGTCGACGATCCCGGCGATCTCTGCGATGACGTCCGCCATGGGCCGCCCCGCCTTCATGATGAGCGAGGGGTTGGTGGTCACGCCGTCGAGCATGCCCGTCTCGGCGAGGGACCGGATCTCCTCCACGTCCGCCGTGTCGACGAAGAACTGCATGTGCGCCTCTGCCCGTTTGACTGTCGCGGTCCGTCCTACAGGATCGCGCGCGCCATGACAGCCGCGCGCCGCTCCGTCCTGCTGCCCCATCGGCTCGGGCTGCTCACCTACACCACGCAGGAGCCGTTCGCTCCCGGGGACGTGGTCGCAGTCCCGCTCGGCGGGCGCACGATGGTGGGCGTGGTGTGGGACGATCCCGCCGACGAGGCGATCGAGGAGGCGCGCCTGCGGCCCATCAAGGCACGGGCGAGCCGCGTGCGTGTCCAGGACGAGCTCCGCCGCTTCGTGGATTTCGCGGCGCGCTACACGATGACGCCGCGCGGCGCGGTGCTGAAGCTCGTGCTGCGCAACGGCGAGGGGCTCGCCGAGCCGCCGGTCCCGAAGGTCCTCGTGCCGACCGGTGCCGAGCCGCCGCGCTGGACGCCGGCGCGACGCGCCGTGGTCGACGCGCTCGCCGGCGGCCCGCAGCCTCGCCGGGGGCTGGTGGAGGCGGGGCATTCCAGCGCGGTGCTGCGCGGGCTGATGGTGGCCGGCGTCGTCGCCGAGGTGGACGCCCCCGCCGAGCCTGCGTCCGACGGACCGTGCCGCGGGCACGTCCGGGCCCTGTCGCCGCAGCAGCAGGCGGCCGCGGCGGCGCTCGGCGGAGGCAGCGGCTTCAGCGTGACGCTCCTCGAGGGCGTGACCGGCTCGGGAAAGACCGAGGTCTACCTCGAGGCGATCGCGACGACGCTCGCCGCCGGCCGGCAGGCGCTCGTCCTGATGCCGGAGATCGCCTTGACCCCTGCGGTGACCGCGAGGCTCGCCGAGCGGTTCGGCCGCGAGCCCGGCACGTGGCACTCCGAGCGACCGCCTGCCGCCCGGGTCGCGCTCTGGCGGGATGCAGCGACCGGCGCGGCCTCCGTCGTCGTCGGCGCACGCTCGGCGCTGTTCCTGCCATTCAACGACCTCGGCCTCGTCGTGGTCGACGAGGAGCACGATGCGAGCTTCAAGCAGGAGGACGGCGTCATCTACCACGCGCGCGACATGGCGGTGGCCCGCGGCCGCGCGGCGAACGCGCCGGTCGTCCTCGCCTCGGCGACGCCCTCGGTGGAGACCCGGCTCAACGCCGAGCGCGGCCGCTACCGCCGCCTGGTGCTGCCGTCGCGGCACCACGGCACCGCCCTGCCCGACGTGGCTGCGGTGGACCTGCGCCGCACCCCGCCGCCGCGCGCCGCGTTCCTATCGCCGCCGGTGCGCGCGGCGGTGACGGCGGCGCTCGCTGCGGGCGAGCAGGCCCTCCTGTTCCTCAACCGCCGCGGCTACGCGCCGCTCACCGTCTGCCGGCGATGCGGCCACAGGTTCCACTGCCCGAACTGCGCCGCGTCCCTGGTGGACCACCGCCTGCGCGGCACGCTCGTCTGCCACCACTGCGGCCACGACGAGGCGCGGCCGACGGCCTGCCCGGCGTGCGATGCCGCGGACACGCTGGTGCCGTGCGGGCCAGGGGTGGAGCGCGTGGAGGAAGAGGCGCGCGCGCTGTGGCCGGACGCGCGGCTCGAGGTGCTGTCGTCGGACGTGGCGGGCGGGGCGCGGGCGCTGACCGAGGCGCTCGTCAGGGTGGAGCGCGGGGAGGCGGACGTCGTCGTCGGCACGCAGCTCGTCGCCAAGGGCTTCACGTTCCCCAAGCTGCAGTGCGTCGTCGTCGTGGACGCCGACCTCGGGCTGCACAACGGGGATCCGCGCGCCGCCGAGCGGACCTTCCAGCTCCTGACCCAGGTGACGGGGCGCGCGGGGCGCGTCTCCGCGGGCGGCCGCGCCCTCCTGCAGACCCATGCGCCCGACCATCCGGTGATGCGCGCGATGGTCTCGGGCGACGTGGAGGCGTTCTACGGGCAGGAGGCTGCGACGCGGCGGGACGGCGGTCTGCCACCGTTCCAGAGGCTCGCGGCGGTCATCGTCTCCGCGCCGGACAAGGCCGACGCCCACGCCCATGCCGCCGAGCTCGCGCGCACCGCCCCGCACGGCGCGGTGGAGGTGCTCGGCCCGGCCGAGGCGCCGCTCGCGGTGCTGCGCGGCCGCTGGCGCTACCGCCTGCTCGTGCGCGCCGCCCGCACCGTGCCGCTGCAGGAGGTCATGGTGCCTTGGCTCGCGGCGGTCCCGGTGCGCGGCGGCGTCCGCCGCGCCGTCGACGTCGATCCGCAGTCCTTCCTCTGACGGCGGTACGGTCGTCGGGGCCTAGATGTTGTACTCCCAGCGGGTCGGGATGAAAGCGTAGGCGTTGTCCGCCTGGCCGACCGGCATGATGTGGCCGAAGCCGGGGAACGACAGGTGCATGCCGGCGATCAGGGTCCGGTCGGACGTCACCTCGTCGAGCAGGCGCTGGCGCGTTGCGACCGCCTGCTCGGGGTCGACGTCGAAGCCGATCGCCCGCGTCGGCTGGGGCAGCTGCACCGGCGCCACGTGGACGATGTCGCCCCAGATCAGCAGCGTGTCGTCGCCCGAGCCGACGCGGTAGCCGGTGTGTCCCGGCGTGTGCCCCGGCAGGTGCCGCGCGGCGATCCCAGCGAGCACCTCGACGTCGCCCTCGAACAGCGTGGTGCGGTCCTCGTAGGGCGCGATGGCCGCGTTGGCGGCGTCCACCATGCCGCGGCGTGCCTCGGGCATCGCCGACCGCGTGGCAGGGTCCCTCCAAAATGTGACCTCTGCGGCGTGAACGACGAGCTCGGCGTTCGGGAACGTCGCGACGCCGTCGTTCGCAAGGTGACCGACGTGGTCGGGATGCATGTGGGTGAGGAGGACCGCGTCGACGTTCCCGGGCTCGACCCCGGCGGCGGACAGGTTCGCGAGCAGGTTGCCGAGCGAGGGCGCGAGCGCCGTCGAGCCGCCGGCGTCGATGAGGACGGTGCGGCCGCCGACCTCCACGAGGTAGGCGTTGACGGCTGTCACGTGGCTCGGGTCCGCCGGCAGGTAGGCCTCGCGCATCGCCTCGATGAAGGCTGCCTCGTCCACGTCCGGGAAGGCTCCGGGGCCGAGGGGGAGGAAGCCGTCCGCGAGGCCGGTGACGGTCGCATCGCCCACGGACCTGCGCTGGAACGCGGGCGCTTGTTGGGAGGGCCGCGGCGTCGGCGACTGCGCGCCGGCGCGCGCCGCGGGAAGTGCGGTCATGGCACCGACGGCAGCCGCCGCGGTCATGAGGTGTCGCCGATCGATGGTCACAGGCTCCTCCGGGTGTGCTCAGCCGATGAGCGGCCGCATCACACCCTAACCGTGGCACGGGACACGGCAACCGCCCGACGGCCTCGTCGCTGCGCCATCACGCAGTGTTGCACCGCGCCGCTGGCGGCGCCATCTGAGCGCCATGAACGACGAGTCAGCCGTACCCCGTCCGCGCTCCGACGCCGCCCGCCGTGCCCTGGAAGAGGCCGCGGAGCGGCGCCGGGCTTCCGAGTCTGCGCCGCCACCGCCCGCCGAGCAGGGCGGCCGCGCCGGGCCCGAGCCCGTGCGCTACGGCGACTGGGAGGTGAAGGGGCTCGCGACGGACTTCTGACGCACCGCCGTCGCGGCCGCGGTCGGCGCGCTCACCAGGTCCCCGTGTTCTCCATCGACGACCAGGGCTCCGCGGGGGGCTTGCTGTCTCCCTTCTGCAGGAGCTCGACGGAGATCCCGTCGGGGGACTTCACGAAGGCCATGCGCCCGTCGCGCGGCGGCCGGTTGATGGTGACGCCATGGTCGGCGAGCCGCTGGCACGTGGCGTAGATGTCGTCGACGCGGAACGCGAGGTGGCCGAAGTTGCGCCCCCCGCTGTAGTCCTCGGGGTCCCAGTTGTAGGTGAGTTCGAGCATCGGCGACTTCGCCTCGCTCTCGGCCCGGCTGACGTCGTCCGGCGCGGCGAGGAAGACCAGCGTGTAGCGGCCGGCCTCGCTCTCGCTGCGCCGGACCTCGCGCAGCCCGAGCTTGTTGCAGTAGAAATCGAGCGACTGGTCGATGTCCGTGATGCGCACCATGGTGTGCAGGTATTGCATGGGCCCCTCCGCTTGCCGTCCGTCCCACCCTAGGCCAAGTCCTCGATAACGGAAGCTAACGAACCCGACGAATGAGCCTGAAGTGGATGGGTGAGGCGAGATCGTGGCCGAACGAGCGGCGGAGGCGCAGCGGGCGCTGATCGAGCCGCCTCTTCCGACCGACGTGCGGCATGCCCCGGGTGGACGACCGCACAGGGCTGTCGGGGATCGTTCGGCGGCTGCGGACCGGGACGCCGTGGGCCGACGGCGCGGAACGCCTCGGCCTTCCCATGACCTGCGACACGCCTTGTGCGGTGGCGCGAACGCTTCCGAACTCACCGAGGCGCACGACGGAGGCCTCAAGTTCGTCGACGGCTCGTCGGTGCGCGTCCATCGGCATGGCGCCGACGGCACGAGGGGGCCGACGACGCCGCGATGGGACGCTCGCGCGGCGGGCTCCCCAAGACCCAGGCCCTCGTCGATGCCGAGGGCCGTCCTGTCGCGCTGACGCTGACGCAAGGACAGGCGCACGACGGACGCTCGGCGGTCGATCTCGTTGCAGACGTCGGGCCCGATCATCCTGATCGCCGGCCGCGTCGATGACCGCGACGCCCTGCGCGAGGCCAGCGCCGGCCGTGGCGGATGGCCGTGCGGCCGATGCCGAGCCGGAAGCGCCGGCCCGCCTTCGGCGCCCTCCTCCACCACCCCTCGCAACTTGGTCGAGCGCTGCCTCGGCCACGTCGAGCCCATGCGCCGTCGCCACCCGCACCGAGGACTCGGCGCACCGTCTCGCCCTCGTGAGGCTCGCCGCGTTCCGCTCCCGGCTTCGCTGGACTGAGGCGGCTTCCAAGATGTGGACGATATCACGGTTGTTCATCCAGGGTCGGGATGTGGGGCCGCGGTTGCCAAGCCCACGAGCCCCGACCAGGAAGCCCCGGATGAACGTGCACGAGGATGCTCCGCAAGACCCATCATGGTCGGGTCCTTCCGTGCGCCGGGTGCTGCAGGACGGCTGGCGCGTTGCCGAAGCGGCCGCCATCTCGCCCCGTACCGCCTACGAGTGGCTGGCTCGGCACCGGCGGAGGACGAGCGGAGGCTGCACGACAGGAGCTCGGCTTCCGCCCGCCGCAGCAACGCGATCCCGGTCGAGCGCGTCGGCCAGATCGAGCGCCGGCGACGAGAACGCCTTCCAGGACCGGCCATGGCGCGATGCCTGTCGATCCCCCGGTCCCCTGTCGACGCGAGCCTACGACGCCCGGGTCTCGGCAAGCTGTCCGCGCTCGACGAGAGCCTTCAGCGCGCCGCCATGGGCGCGAGCGCCCGGGCACATCCGCACGCGGCCGAGGAGCTCGGCGGCATCGACGGCATCGGCCACCGCATCACCGGCAACCGCGGGGGCCAAGTCGGACCCGCGCGGCACCGGATGGGAGGTGCTGCCTGCGGCCATCGACGAGGCCTCGCGCCTTGCCCGCACCAAGGTGCTGCTAAGCGAGAGGCGCTGGGACCGCGTCGCCTTCCTCACGCGCTCGGTCGCCTTCTTCGCCCGTCCGGGCGTCGCGGTGGAGCGCGTCATGACCGATGGTGGTTCCGCCCATCGGAGCTTCGCCTTACGCGACGTGTCGAGGGACGCCGAGCTCGAGTCCATCCGCACACGGCCCTACTCGCCGGGCACCAACGGCAAGGCCGAACGCTTCATCCGGACGTCGCTGCGCGTGTGGGCCCATGCCAACACTCCACCGCATCGGCAGGGCGGACCCGAGCCATGCAGCCGTTCCTGGCCACCTCAACACCGCGCGACCTCCTTCAGACCTTGCCGACCAAACGCCCTGGCTCAGGCCGAGCAACCTGGTTGGAGACGACACCTGGAGCATCTGGTCTGGATCTGAGAAGACCCAGGATGCTCTTTCGCCGGCGCACCCGCACGAGGCCCCGAACCCACGGTCGAGGCTGCTGAAAGCGCCGCGAAGATGACGCAAAGTCTCGTCAGTCGCGAGGTTGATCGTGGCGCGGTACGATCTGAGCGAAGTCGAGTGGTCGGTCATCGAGCCGCTTCTGCCGCTGGCACCACCCGGATGGCAGCGTGCCGATGACCGGCGGGGGCGAGGCGGCATGTTCTGGGTCCCGCGCACCGGATCGTCCTGGCGCGGCCTGCCATCGCGCGACGGCCCGTCGACGACGGTCGACAACTGCGACAACGGATTGCTGAGCGCGGGGTCTGGCTGGCGATCTCCGAGGCGCTCGCCCGCAGGGAGCCGGTCGCGTGACAGCGGATCGACAGCGCCATCGTGAAGGCCATCAGCATGCCGCCGACGGCAGGGGGCGAGGATGACGCCTTTGGCCGTTCCCGTGCGGGACTGACGACAAAGCCCCATGCCGTCGTCGACGAGCCTGGCCTGCCGATCCCCTCCGTGGTGACGCCCTGTCGAGCCTTGGACACAGCGACAGCTCCGGTGCTCGACGGCCTGGCCCTGCGCCCGACATCGTCGCCGACCGGGGTGACAGCGCCGAGGCGTTGATCGACTGGTGTGCCGCGCGGGGCGCCGGCGCGCATTCCGACCCGCCGCAACGTACGCGTCAGGCGCACCGTCGCGCCCGATCTCTGCCGCCTGCGCAACCTCGTCGAGCGGCACCTCAACACGCTCGAGCACGTCCGCCGCGTGGCGACCCGCTTCGACACGCTCGCCCGCGACTTCATGGCCGCCGTCGCTCTGGCCTCCTCGCGACCTTGGCTACGGCACCATGAGTTGCCGACCTAGAGCCTGTCGCGGGACGGTCTCCTGACGCGGCAAGCCCGCTGCTCGGTCGGCCGGCACGCGCTTCGTCACGATCGCGCCTCCTCCTCCTCCTCGTCGGGGTCGAGGCGTTCGGCGCCGCGGGCGGACAGGAAGTCGCCGACGGACGACAGCGGCGGCACCTCCTCGCAGAACACGCGGATGGTGACGAGGAGCGGCGTCGCGATCAGCATCCCCACCACCGACCACAGCCACGCGCACATCGCCACCGACAGGAAGACCACCACCGTGTTCAGCCGAAGCTGGCGGCTGACGAAGAAGGGGGTGACGAACTGTCCCGTGACGGACGTCAGCATGAAGTAGGTGAGCCCGACGAGCGCGGCCTGGTACACCTCGTCCAAGGAGACGAGGCCGACCGCAGCGGCGAGCAGCGCGCCCGCCATCGCGCCGAGGTAGGGCACGTAGTTGAGCAGGAACGCCACCACCGCGAACAACAGCGGGTTCGGCATGCCGAACGCCGCCATCGCAAGGCCGACCGCCGCGCCGAGCCCTGCGTTGATGGTCGTGATCGTCAACAGGTAGCGCGACAGCTTGCGCTCGATCTGGAACGCGATGCGGATCGCCTGCCGCTTGTCGCGGAACGTCGGCATCACATGGACGATCTTCTCGTAGATCATGTCGCCGGAGGCGAGCAGGAAGAACAGCAGCGCCAGCACGAAGACGAGCTGGCCGAGCACCGCCGGCGCGAGCAGGGCGACGGACGATGTGACCGCGGTGTCGCGCACGACGACCTCCTGTGCCTCCCCGTCCGCCCCGGACGCGAGGTCGCCGATCTCCTCGCCGGCGCGGATGACATCCTCGGCCGCGCCGCGCAGGTCGCGCAGCTTGCCCTCCACCTGCGTCGCGATCTGCGGCGCGTCCGCGATCCACTGCGCCACGGGTCCGGCGAGCAGCACGACGATGCCTACGAGGAGCGCGAGCAGCGCGCCGACGATGAGGAGGGCGGAGGCGGCCGACGGGAGCGTGCGGTCGAGCACCCGGCGCACCGGGCTGAACACCAGCGTGAGAAGCGTGCCGAGGACGACCGGCACCAGGAACGGGCGGGCGAACGCCAGTCCCCCCACGAGCAGGATGAGGAAGATGCCGATGCCCGCCCAACGCGGGACGGGCGCGAAGGGCGAGGCGGAGGCCGATGCGTCACCGGGCCGCGCGTTCAGGTCGTCGGGGGTGTCCTCGTCCATGGCTGATCCGTTCGGCTGCGGCAGGCCGTGGCCCCTGCCGCGTTCTACGGACCGCGGCGGACCGCGGCAACGATGGCAGATCGCGCTGCCCCCAGGGTTGCGCGGGGTCGACAAGCGTCCCGCTCGCCCGTCATGGGCGGCGGCCGACGGGCGCTTTGCCGGCGGGCGGGGAGGCGCTATATCGGGCGTCCACGGTGCAGCATCGTCGTCGTCGGTCAAGCTCACACGTGCAGGCGAGCCTCCGAACACTGGGGACGGGCGCTCGAGCCGCCGGCCCGCCGCGGCTAGCGACCCGACGAGGACCGCTGTCCGCCTTGGGTGGGCGGAGGAGTGCGACCCGCGCGAGCGGGGAAGAAGCGGCGGCCCGCCCCTGCGCAGGCCAAACGGCCCCGTCCCAGCGGGCCACAGGAGGGACACGATGACGGACACCGCCCGGCCCGCTCCGGCCGTCCGCGCGGCGCGCACCGCGCCCCGCCGCGGCCTCTACCGCGCCGACCGCGAGCACGATGCGTGCGGGGTCGGCTTCATCGCCGACATCAACAACGTCCCACGCCACGACATCATCGAGCGTGGCCTTGAGGTCCTGGTCAACCTGACGCACCGCGGCGCGGTCGGCGCCGACCCCGAGATGGGCGACGGGGCGGGCCTCCTCGTCCAGCTCCCGCACCGCCTCTTCGCCGAAGCGGCCGCGGGCCTCGGCTTCACGCTGCCGGCGCCGGGCTGCTACGCCGTCGGGATGGTCTTCCTGCCGCGCGAGGACGCCGGCGAGGCCAAGGTCATCGAGGAGGTCGTCGCCGCCGAAGGGCAGACCTTCCTCGGCTGGCGCGACGTGCCCGTCTCGCCCGACGCCCTTTCCGCGTCCGTGCGCGCGTCCGAGCCGGTCATCCGCCAGTTCTTCGTGGGGCGCGCCGAGGGCATCGCCACCGACGACGACTTCGAGCGGCGGCTCTACATCCTGCGCAAGGTGATCTCCAACACGGTCTACGACGGGCGCGCGCCGGCCGACCGCGGCTTCGTGATCTGCTCGCTGTCGTGCCGCACCATCGTCTACAAGGGCATGTTCCTCGCCCACCAGCTCGGCGCGTACTACGACGACCTCGCCGACCCCCGGTTCGAGAGCGCGCTCGCCCTCGTCCACCAGCGCTTCTCGACCAACACGTTCCCGTCCTGGGGCCTCGCCCACCCCTACCGGATGGTCGCCCACAACGGCGAGATCAACACGCTGCGCGGCAACGTGAACTGGATGGCCGCGCGCCAGGCGACCGCGAAGTCGACGTGCTACGGCGAGGAGATCTCTAAGCTGTGGCCGATCTCCTACGAGGGTCAGTCCGACACCGCCTGCTTCGACAACGCGCTGGAGTTCCTCGTCCAGGGCGGCCACTCCCTCGCTCATGCCATGGCGATGCTGGTCCCCGAGGCGTGGGCCGGCAACCCGCTCATGGACGAGGAGCGCCGCGCGTTCTACGAGTACCACGCCGCCATCATGGAGCCCTGGGACGGCCCCGCCGCCATCGTTTTCACCGACGGGCGGCAGATCGGGGCCACGCTAGACCGCAACGGGCTGCGCCCGGCGCGCTACTGCGTCACCGACGACGGGCTCGTCGTCATGGGCTCGGAGGCCGGCGTCCTGCCGATCCCCGAGGAGCGCATCGTCAAGAAGTGGCGCCTGCAGCCCGGCCGCATGCTCCTCATCGACCTTGAGGAGCACCGCATCATCTCCGACGAGGAGGTGAAGGGCGAGCTCGCGTCGGAGAAGCCCTACCGGGTCTGGCTCGACAAGACGCAGATCGTGCTGGAGGACCAGCGCACCGTGCGCGGCCGGGCGCCGCGCACCAACGAGTCGCTGCTCGATCGCCAGCAGGCCTTCGGCTACACCCAGGAGGACCTGCGCCTCCTCATGAGCCCGATGGCGATCACCGGCCAGGAGGCACTCGGCTCCATGGGCACCGACACGCCGCTGTCGGTGCTGTCGGACCGATCGAAGCTGCTCTACACCTACTTCAAGCAGAACTTCGCGCAGGTGACGAACCCGCCGATCGACCCGATCCGCGAGGAGCTCGTCATGAGCCTCGTGTCGTTCATCGGGCCGCGGCCGAACCTGTTCGACCTCGAGGGCAGTCAGGAGAAGAAGCGCCTCGAGGTGCGCCAGCCCATCCTCGCCAACGAGGACCTCGAGAAGATCCGCGAGATCGGCGACATCGCCGACGACCAGTTCCACACCAAGACGCTCGACATCACCTACTCCGCCGACCACGGCGCGGCGGGCATGGAGGGCATGATCGACCGGCTGTGCCAGCGCGCCGAGAAGGCGGTGCGCGAGGGCTACAACATCATCATCCTGTCGGATCGCCTGGTGTCGCGCTCGCGCATCGCGATCCCGGCGCTGCTCGCCACCGCGGGCGTCCACCACCACCTCATCCGCATGGGGCTGAGGACGTCGGTCGGCCTCGTCGTGGAGTCCGGCGAGCCGCGCGAGGTGCACCACTTCGCGGTGCTCGCCGGCTACGGCGCGGAGGCGATCAACCCCTACCTCGCCTTCGAGACGCTGGTGGACCTCCACCGCACCTTCCCCGAGGAGGTCGACGACCGCGAGGTCGTCCAGCGCTACATCAAGTCCATCGACAAGGGCCTCCTCAAGGTGATGTCCAAGATGGGCATCTCCACCTACCAGTCGTACTGCGGCGCGCAGATCTTCGACGCGGTCGGCCTGTCGCAGCACTTCGTCGACCGCTTCTTCTTCGGCACCGCCACCACCATCGAGGGCGTCGGCCTCGCCGAGATCGCCGAGGAGACGATGCGGCGCCACGAGGTCGCCTTCTCCGACGACGCGGTGATGGCGCGCCACCTCGACGTCGGCGGCGAGTACGCGTTCCGCACCCGCGGCGAGCACCACATGTGGCTCGCCGACACCGTGGCGAACCTGCAGCACGCCGTGCGCACCAACGCGGCCGACAAGTACGACGAGTTCGCCCGCCTGGTGAACGAGGAGTCCGGGCGCTACACCCTGCGCGGGCTGTTCCGCATCAAGGATGCCGCCGAGCTCGGCCGCGAGGCGGTCCCCCTCGACCTCGTCGAGCCGGCCGCCGAGATCGTGCGCCGCTTCACCACCGGCGCGATGAGCCTCGGTGCGATCTCCAAGGAGGCGCACGAAACCCTCGCCCTCGCCATGAACCAGATCGGCGGCAGGTCGAACACCGGCGAGGGTGGTGAGGATCCCGACCGCTTCCGCCCGATGCCGTCGGGCGCGTCGAAGCGCTCGGCCATCAAGCAGGTCGCCTCCGGCCGCTTCGGCGTCACCACCGAGTACCTGGTCAACGCCGACCAGATCCAGATCAAGATGGCTCAGGGCGCCAAGCCCGGCGAGGGCGGCCAGCTTCCCGGCCACAAGGTGGACGCGGTGATCGCCAAGATCCGCCACTCCACCCCCGGCGTCGGCCTCATCTCGCCGCCGCCGCACCACGACATCTACTCCATCGAGGACCTGGCGCAGCTCATCTTCGACCTGAAGAACGTCAACCCGGACGCCGACATCTCGGTCAAGCTCGTCTCGGAGGTCGGCGTCGGCACCGTCGCGGCGGGCGTCGCCAAGGCGCGCGCCGACCACATCACCATCGCGGGCTACGACGGCGGGACCGGGGCCTCGCCGCTCACCTCCATCAAGCACGCCGGCTCGCCCTGGGAGATGGGGCTCGCCGAGGCGCACCAGACCCTGGTCGCCAACGGCCTGCGCTCGCGCATCCGCCTCCAGGTGGACGGCGGCCTTCGCACCGGCCGCGACGTCCTCGTCGGCGCGCTCTTGGGGGCGGATGAGTTCGGCTTCTCCACCGCGCCGCTCGTGGCGACGGGCTGCATCATGATGAGGAAGTGCCACCTCAACACGTGCCCGGTGGGCGTCGCGACCCAGGACCCCGTGCTGCGGCGCCGCTTCAAGGGCACGCCCGAGCACGTCATCAACTACATGTTCTTCGTCGCCGAGGAGGTGCGCCGCCTGCTCGCCGCGTCGGGCTTCCGCCGGCTGGACGAGGCCACCGGCGCGGTGGAGGCGCTCGACCAGCGCCGCCTCGTCGACCACTACAAGGCGCGCGGGCTCGACTTCACGAAGGTGTTCGTCGCGATGGACGCGCCGCGCGACGAGCAGCGCCACTCCACCGTCCAGCTCCACCCCATCGCGACGGTGCTCGACCGCGAGCTCATCGCCGAGGCGCGCCCCGCCATCGAGGACGGCACGCCCGTCACCATCGACCGCGCGATCAACAACGTCGACCGCGCCGTCGGGGCCATGCTGTCGGGGGAGATCGCCAAGGCGTACGACATGGAGGGGCTGCCGGACGGCACCATCACCGTGAACCTCACGGGCACCGCCGGGCAGTCCTTCGGCGCCTGGCTCGCGGCGGGCGTGACGCTCTCCCTCACCGGCGACGCCAACGACTACGTGGGCAAGGGCCTGTGCGGCGGGCGCATCGCGGTGCGCCCTCGGCCGAACGGGCGCATCGTCGCCGCCGACTCGATCATCGTGGGCAACACCGTGCTCTACGGCGCCATCGCCGGCGAGTGCTACTTCGCCGGCGTCGCTGGCGAGCGCTTCGCGGTGAGGAACTCCGGCGCCGTCGCGGTCGTCGAGGGCGTCGGCGACCACGGCTGCGAGTACATGACGGGCGGCGCCGTCGCCGTGCTCGGCTACACCGGGCGCAACTTCGCCGCCGGCATGTCAGGCGGCGTCGCCTACGTGCTCGACGAGGCGGGCGACTTCACCCGCCGCTGCAACCTCGCCATGGTCGACCTCGAACCCGTCGCCGAGGAGGACGACCTCCTGGAGCGCCTGCACCACCACGGCGGCGACCTCGAGACCAAGGGCCGCGTCGACGTCTCCGCCAACATGACGCGGCACGACGAGGAGCGGCTGAAGACGATGATCGAGAACCACGTGCGCTGGACCGGCTCGGCGCGCGGCAGCCTGATCCTCGAGAGGTGGGACGAGTTCCGCCCCAAGTTCGTCAAGGTGATGCCGGTGGACTACCGCCGCGCCATGGAGGAGATGGAGTCCCAGCGCCTGGGGCTGGCGGCGGAGTAGCGCTACTCGTCGATCGCCGGCAGGCCGAGGGCACGCTGCGCGGCATCGAGCGTGCTCCGCGCGACCGGCAGCCCGGCCTCGTGGTCCGAGACGACGAAGCGGGCGACTGTGAGGTTGGCGTCATGGTTCACCAGTCGCTCGACCACCGCACGCAGCCGGGCAACTTCCTCCCGCAGCTCGACCGCAGCCTCGTCGCGGTCCCTAGCAAGAACATCGTTCGCCATCGTCTGGTCCTTTAGCCCTCGCGAGCCCGCCGCATCGAGATGATCCGTCGGGTCGGTCCCCGCATCGTGAATGTGAGGTTGATCAGCCTGCCGTCGAGGAAGCCTACCGCGTTCTGCCGCACCTCGCCGTAGTCCTGTCGGTCGTCGATCGTCACCGTCGCATCCGTCCAGTCGAAGCCTGGGCATCAGCGCGAGAACGCGAGCGATGGGCAAGTGTTGCTCCAGCTGGGCGCCTGCATCCACTACGGCGTCGACCTCAAGACCAGGCCACTCGACGTTCCCGAACATCCCTCATCTGAACTTCGCTTTCAGCTTTCCGAATGAATTTCTCGGAACTTCCCCGCTCAAATTCGGAGCATGTTAACTTCAGTAACTCTCCGCCCTACGCGCGGCTTACCTCCCCGTTCATCGCTCGGCGAATTTTACGTGGCTGGCGGCTCGGCGTTCCGCTACTATGTCACCTTTATCTTCGAATCGGTTCGCTAGGTAGTTCATCGGCTGCATCGTCCCGTTGCGATCCTACCCTCGGACGCATCCCGGGAGCCCGAGCCGTTCAAAATCTCGTGGAACTCGGTTTTCCACGGATAAACTTGATAGGCAATCAGTAAAGGGGCCGCAGGTAAACCCGCGCGCAGGGACAACGAACGCCGATGATCTGGCACATGTGGTTGTCTACGGCCCAAAATCTGTCCAAGTCTTGTTGTCGAAAGCCCGCTACTGCGCTCAGCGAAATCGTTCGCGGCATTGCATATGACTCTGTAATTATCCCCTCTCCACCAGTAAAATAATCCGCGGAATGTCACAAATCGCTTACTTTGGGGAGGACTTCAGATGCCGCAGACTCCGATTAAGTCGCGACCGTTTAGCCGTTTGCTGAAAATACGGGCTCAGCTTGATTTTCTGATGGGCCAATGAGAGACCAAGCGGGATACGACCTTCAGCATGAAGGCGCATGCTAGCGGACATGAATCATGCTCAAAAGCATTTTAGGGCTCAACAAGTTTTCCATTCCTCAACATCCGGAAGCTTTCGCGGTTAATCGTTCCTTGCCAACCTACCAAGGCCAACATGGCTGCCTCCTCGCTTCGGCGCTCCTGCGGGTGGGATTGCAACCACCATAGAGCCTTGATAGGCCTAATGAAACACTTCTGATGTGAACTGTTTCACCCCCGACCGAAGCAGCCTTTGCCCTCAGCGTCGAGCCCCTCGCGGCTCAACGCCCCGATCCTACCAAACTTATCCCCACCCACAAGGCCGCGTGCCATGGTCCGCCCCGTCGCTCGATCCGAGGGGAGGCGCGTCCGGACCGGCCGCCGCGAGGATCGAGGGCTTCGGTGATCGAGGCGGGCCGGTAACGGACGGCCCGCGTCGATCATGCGACGGACCGGCCTCCACCGGGACGCCAATTCGGCGAGGGTCGCACCTCGTGGCGCTTGGCCGCACCCGCACTTCGCCTGCGGGGAGGACTGGAGGAGGGGGGCGGTAGGCCGTCCAGGGCCGTTGCGAGCCGAAGGTGGGACGCGTGGTGCAACCCACACTGCTACTCAACCATCGGGCCGTCTCATGCGTCCCACCGCTCCCCGCACACCTCAGCTGCCCCGCAGCGCGAGGCCGTCGCCGCGCGCGGCAGAACGGCCGCACCGGAGCCCGAACGGGTTAAGGCGGCCGTCACGTCCTCATCTATGAGCGGCGCTACGTCCGTTTGCCGCGTGCGCTTCCCATGGCCTAGAACGACGCCAAATGACGGATGACGATGCCTCGCAGGCGGAGGGACGATGGGCAAGGTCACGGGGTTCTTGGAGATCGACCGGCAGGAGCTGAAGTACCAGCCCGCGGCCGACCGCATCCGCCACTTCAAGGAGTTCACGCTCCCCCTGTCGCAGCCCGAGGTCGAGCGTCAGGCGGCGCGCTGCATGGACTGCGGGATCCCGTTCTGCCAGACCGACGCCGGCTGCCCGGTGGACAACCAGATCCCCGACTGGAACGACCTCGTCTACGCGGGCGACTGGGAGGAGGCCTCGCGCAACCTCCACTCCACGAACAACTTCCCGGAGTTCACCGGCCGCATCTGCCCGGCGCCGTGCGAGGAGGCGTGCGTCCTCAACATCGAGAACACGCCGGTCGCCATCAAGTCCATCGAGATGGCGATCGCCGACAAGGCGTTCGAGAACGGCTGGGTGGTGCCGCAGCCGCCGTCCCGGCTCACCGGCAAGACGGTGGCGGTCATCGGCGCGGGCTCGGCGGGGATGGCCGCCGCCCAGCAGCTCGCCCGCGTCGGCCACGAGGTGCACGTCTACGAACGCTACGCGAAGTCGGGCGGCCTCATGCGCTACGGCATCCCCGACTTCAAGATGGAGAAGCACGGGATCGACCGGCGCGAGGCGCAGATGGCGGCCGAGGGCGTCGTCTTCCACTACGGCGAGGACGTCGGCGGCGAGCGCCTGCGCGAGCTTGCCGGCGAGCACGATGCCGTGCTCCTCGCCACCGGCGCGGAGCGGCCGCGCGACGCGGGCCTGCCGGGCGTCGACCTTGCCGGCGTGCACTACGCGATGCCCTTCCTGCTGCAGCAGAACCGCCGCGTCGGCCGCGAGCCGTTCGACGAGACGCCCATCGTCGCGTCGGGCAAGAACGTCGTCGTCATCGGCGGTGGCGACACGGCGTCGGACTGCATCGGCACGTCGATCCGCCAGGGGGCGCTGCAGGTGACGCAGCTCGACATCCGCCCGATGCCGCCGATCCGCGAGAAGAAGGACGTCGTGTGGCCGTACTGGCCGACGAAGTTCCGCACCTCCTCGTCCCAGGCGGAGGGGGCGGACCGCGAGTTCGCCGTGGCGACGCTTCAGATCATCGGCAAGAAGGGCCGCGCGACCCACGTGCGCTGCGCGAGGGTCGACCCCCAGCGCAGGCCGATCGCCGGGACCGAGTTCGACATCCGCGCCGACCTCGTGCTCGTCGCCATCGGCTTCTCCGGTCCGATCCTCGACACCTACCTGACGGGCGGCGACTTCGAGCTCGACAGCCGCACAAACATCGCGGCGAACACCGAGGACTACCGCACCTCGGTGCCGAAGGTGTACGCCGCCGGCGACGTCCGTCGCGGCCAGAGCCTCGTCGTCTGGGCGATCCGCGAGGGTCGCCAGGCCGCCCGCGCCATCGACCTCGACCTCATGGGGACGACGACGCTGCCGCGCTGAGCGCGGACGCGTCGCATCCCGTTGCCCGACGGTCCAGCCATCGGCTCGCGGGGTGACGCCGCCGCGGCGTCCGCGCCCCTGGCCGAGCCGGCCCAGGCCGAGGCCGACGGCGGGGGCAGGCGCTGGGCGGTCGCCGGTGCGACGCTCGCCATCGGCGGGCTCGGCAGCCTCGTGTTCACGCTCCTCGGCGTCCCCGCGGCGTTCCTCACCGGCCCGGCGGTCGCCATCGTCCTTGCGGTCGCGCTGCGTGTGCCGACGCACATGCCGAGCCCGGTGCGCGCGGGCGGCATTGCGATCCTTGGCGCGGCGACGGGCTCGGCGGTGACCCCGGAGGCTGTCGACCAGATGGCCGCCGTGCCGCTCGCGATCGGCGGCCTCGTCCTCGTCATCCTTGGTGCGGCGGCAGCGAGCTACGTGACGCTCCGCCGCGTCGGCGGCTGGGACCGGCTCGACGCGCTGTGCGGCTCGATCCCGGGCCACCTCGCCCTCGTCATGGAGGTCTCCACCGAGGCCGGCGCACGGATGGACCGCGTGATGATGAGCCAGTCGACGCGCCTCTTCATCCTCGTCGCGCTGATCCCCTTCGTGCTCGGCGGCTCGGACGAGGCGCGGCTCACCATCGCCGCCGACGGGCTCACGTTGACCAACGTCGCGCTGACGCTCCTCCTCGCGGCCGCTGCGGCGCTCGTCGGGCGGCTCATCCGCCTCCCGGCGGCGATCATCCTCGGCCCGCTCGCGGCCGCGGCGGTGGTGTCGGCCACCGACCTCATGACCATTGCGCTCCCGCCGTGGCTCGTCGCGGTCTCGCTCGCCGTCCTCGGCATCTCCGTGGGCGAGAAGTTCGCCACCGTGCGCCGGGCCGGGCTGGCGCGGATGATCGCGGCCTCGCTCGCCGCCTTCCTCGCCGCGTTCGTGGTGGCGATGGCGATCTCGGCGGTCTTCGCCTGGGCGCTTGGCATGCCCGTCGGCGCGGTCTTCCTCGCCTACGCGCCAGGCGGACTCGACGCGATGATCGCGCTCGCGTTCCTGTTGAACTTCGAGGTCGCATTCGTCGCCGTCATTCACATGTCGCGTATGGTGCTCCTGTCGCTCGGCATGCCCTTCGTCGTCGCCGCGTTCGCACGCCGCGAGCGCCGCCTTGCCTCGCCTCAGAACCGGGAGGTCCCGCGATAACCCACGATGCTCGTCCGCTCGGCACCACGATGGCCGAGTTCGTGGCGATGATGGCCATTCTTATGGCGGTCACCGCACTGTCGGTCGACATCATGCTCGTCGTCCTCCCCGACATCGCGGCGGACTTCGCGCTCGTCGAGGACAACACCCAGCAGTACGTCGTCATCGTCTACCTCGCGGCGTTCGCCAGCGGTCACATCCTCGCCGGCCCGCTGTCCGACCGCATCGGCCGCAGGCCGGTGATCCTCGCCGGTCTCGCGGTCCACGTCGTGGGCTCGGCGATCGCGATCGTCGCGAGTTCGTATGAGATGCTGCTCCTTGCTCGCGCGGTGCAGGGCTTCGGCAGTGCCGGCCCGCGCGTCGTTGCCGTCGCCGTCATCAGGGACCGCTTCGTGGGGCGCGCGATGAGCCGGGTGATGAGCTTCGTGATGACCGTCTTCATCATGCTGCCCGTGGTGGCGCCGGCGCTCGGGAGCCTCATCGCCCAACTCGGCTCGTGGCAGCCGATCTTCATGTTCCTCTTAGGGTTTGCCGCGCTCACGCTGGTCTGGGTCGCGCTGCGCCTCGCTGAGACGAACCCGCGCCGTGGGCCGGACGTGCGGCCGGCTGTCCCCGTAGGAGCCGCGCTCGCCACCATCGTCGGCGAGCGTCAGTCGGTGGGCTACATGGTGGCGACCGGCTGCATGTTCGGCTGCGTGATGGGCTACGTCGCCTCCTCGCAGCAGCTCTTCGCGGACGTCTACGGCATCGTCGACTGGTTTCCGGCGGTGTTCGCGAGCGTCGCCGGAGCGATGGCCATGGCGAGCCTCGTCAGCGCGTGGCTGGTCGGCAGGCTCGGCATGCGTCGCCTGTCGCACGGCGCGGTGCTCGTCATGGTCCTGCTGACGGCCGGCGCCAACCTTGCGGTTCTCGCCGTGCCCGCGCTGCCCTTCAGCGCTCTCATCGGGTTCCTGGCGTTGATGTTCTTCTTCATCGGCGTCGTCCTGCCGAACTTCAACGCGCTTGCGATGGAGCCGCTTGGCGAGATCGCGGGGACCGGCTCGTCCTTCGTCGGCTTCGTGATGACCGGCCTCGGCGCCCTCCTCGGCGGGCTCGTCGGGCAGCTCTACGACGGCACGGTCCGCCCGCTCCTCCTTGGCTACTTCGTCTACGCGTGCGCAACGCTCGCAGTGATCGCGCTCACCGAACGCGGTCAGCTCCTCGGCAGCTCCAGGCAGGTCCCCGCCGAATGAAAGTTTCAATCTAAGGATGTAGTTGCGCGGCTGACCTGTGCTAGCTTGTGAGCGAGCTAAGCACGGAGGGGCCGATGTCCGTCGAGGCACGCAAGGCGGCGCTTGAGCGAAGGCACGCCGCCATCGAGGTTGAGCTTCAGTCGCTGTCGACACGACCAAGCCCCGACGCGGCGATGACGAGCCAGCTCAAGCGCGAGAAGCTGCGGCTGAAGGATGAGCTCGCCCGTCTGTCCGGCTGACCCTCGCCCCGTTTGCGCGCGCGCGGCGTTGGTGGCATCGTCTGCCGATCGCGCCGCAGAAGCGCTGGCGAGGAGGGGGCGATGCCGGGGAGCTACGACGCCACGATGGACGCGTGGCGATCGGACCCTGACGCGTTTTGGTTGAACGCGGCGCTGGCCATCGACTGGGTGGAGCCGCCGCAGGTTGCGTTCGATCCGCACGCCGGTGCCTACGGCCGCTGGTTCCCCGACGCGGTGGGCAACACGTGCTGGAACGCGGTGGACCGCCACGTACCCACGCGCGGCGACCAGCCGGCCATCATCCACGCCTCGCCGCTCACCGGCACGACGGCGATTTGGACCTACGCCGAGCTCGCCGCCCGTGTCGGCGCGATGGCCGCCGTCCTCGCCGATTTCGGCCTGAGGAAGGGCGACCGGGCCATCGTCTACATGCCGATGATCCCCGACACGCTGGTCGCCATGCTCGCCTGCGCCCGGCTCGGCGCGGTGCATTCCGTCGTGTTCGGCGGCTTTGCCGCCAAGGAGCTCGCCGCACGGCTCGACGACGCGGCGCCCTCCCTCATCATCGCGGCGTCGTGCGGCGTCGAGCCCTCGCGCGTCATCCCCTACGAGCCCCTCGTCAGCGCCGCCAAGGAGCTCGCCAAGGTCCGCCCGCCCGTGCTCTACCTGCAGCGGCCAGAGGCCGAGGCCGACCTTTCCGCCGCCGACAGCCACGACCTCGGACCGCTCTACGAGGCGGCCGTCGCCGAGGGCCGCACCGTCCCCTGCGAGCCGCTCGCCGGCACCGACCCGCTCTACATCCTCTACACGTCCGGCACGACGGGGCGGCCGAAGGGCGTGGTGCGCGACAACGCGGGCCACATGGTCGCCCTCGCCTGGTCCATGGCGAACCTTTACGGCGTGTCTCCCGGCGAGGTGATGTTCACCGCGTCCGACGTCGGCTGGGTCGTTGGGCACTCCTACATCGTCTACGCACCCCTCCTCGTCGGCGCGACGACGGTGGTCTTCGAGGGCAAGCCCGTCGGCACGCCCGACGCCGCCGCGTTCTGGCGCGTGTGCGCCGAGCACAAGGTGGCGGCGCTGTTCACCGCGCCCACCGCGATCCGCGCGGTCAAGAAGGAGGACCCGGACGGCCGCCTCCCAGCCGAGCACGACCTGTCGAGCCTGCGCGCGCTGTTCCTCGCCGGCGAACGCGCGGACCCTGCGACCATCGCCTGGGCCGGCGACGCGCTCGGCGTACCGGTGATCGATCACTGGTGGCAGACCGAGACCGGCTGGTGCATCGTCGGCAACCCGCTCGGCCTCGACCTCATGCCGGTCAAGCCCGGCTCGCCGACCAAGCCGATGCCGGGCTACGACGTGGTCGTCCTGTCCGACGAGGGCGAGGAGGTCGCCGCTGGCACCATGGGCAATGTGGCGCTTCGCCTGCCCCTCCCGCCGGCCTGCCTGCCGACGCTGTGGCGCGACGACGATCGCTTCCACTCCGCCTACCTCGAGGCGTTTCCCGGGTGCTACAACACCTCGGATGCCGGCATGATCGACGAGGACGGCTACGTCTTCATCCTCGCGCGCACCGACGACGTGATCAACGTCGCGGGGCATCGCCTGTCCACCGGCGTCATGGAGGACGTGCTGACCTCCCACCCCGCGGTCGTCGAGTGTGCCGTCGTCGGGGCGGAGGACCCCTTGAAGGGGCAGGCACCGGTCGGCTTCGTGGTGCTGCGGCCCGACGCCTCGTTTGAGGGACTCGAGGCCGAGCTCGTCGCGAGGGTCCGCGCGGAGGTGGGCCCGGTCGCTGCCTTCAAGCGCGTCGTGGCGGTGCCACGGCTGCCGAAGACGCGCTCCGGCAAGACGCTGCGGGCCACGATCAAGAAGATCGCCGACGGGGAGGAGTACGCGACGCCCCCCACGATCGACGATCCCGGCGCCTTGGGCGACATTGAGGATGCGCTCGCGGCAATCGGGCGACCGGCGTGAGGGGACTGAAGGACAAGGTCGCCATCGTCACCGGCGCCGCGCGGGGCATCGGTCGTGCCGTGGCCGAACGCCTCGTCCAGGAGGGCATGTGCGTCATGCTCGCCGACGTCGACACCCAGGAGGGCGTTCGCGCTGCCCGCGCCATGGGGCCGGAGGCGTGCGTGCGCTTCACCGAGTGCGACGTCGCCGAGAAGCTCGACGTGAGGAACCTCGTAGCGGCGACGCTCGACGCCTTCGGCGGCGTCCACGTCCTCGTGAACAACGCCGGCATCGTCGGCGGGGCGGAGTTCCTCGACCTCACCGAGGACGACTTCGACCGCGTCATGCGGGTCAACCTGAAGGGTGCGTTCCTGCTCTCCCAGACCGTGGCGCGCCACATGGTCGAGCGCGTGAAGGAGGGGGAGGCGCCGGGCACCATCGTCAACATGAGCTCGGTGAACGCGGTCTTCGCGCTGCCCGCGCAGGTGCCCTACTCGATCTCCAAGGCGGGCGTGTCCCAGCTCACCCGCGTCGCAGCGCTCGCCCTGGCGCCCCACGGCATCCGCGTCAACGCAGTGGGTCCGGGGTCCATCGACACGCAGATGCTCGCGAGCGTTAACCGCGATCCTGCCGCCAAGCGCGCGGTCCTGTCGCGCACCCCCATCGGCCGCGTCGGACAGCCGGCGGAGGTCGCCGCCATCGTCGCCTTCCTCGCCTCGGACGAGGCGAGCTACATGACCGGCCAGACGGTCTACGCAGACGGCGGGCGCCTGCCGCTGAACTACGTCGTCCCGGTGGACTGACGTGCTCCGCGTCCCGTTCACTGGGGCCGCGGAGCGCCGGGGACGACCCTGTTGCCGCGATCGTGCGTCGGGACGAAGGTGAAGTCCGTGATGACCCAGCCCGCGTCGGAGCGCTCGACCTCGTAGTCGTACTGTCCCCAAACCTCCCACAACGCCCCGCCCGGCAGGCCGTCGAGCCGGTTCCAGGCGTAGGCGGAGGAGGTCAAGCGTGCCTGGTTGGCCCCCTCGAAGGCCACGATGTGGTTGCCACGCAGGTGGAAGCTCGTCTTCTCCTCGAAGAGGTTCGTCTCCCACATCCCGATCAGCTCGTCCGACGGCATGCGTCCCGTCGGACCGCCCGCGGCGGACAGGTCGACCTCGATGGTCGGCGCGAAGGCGGCCCTTGCCGCGTCCCAGTCCTTACGGTCGACCGCGGCGTCGAGCCGGTCGGCGAGCGCGATGATGGCACGCTCGTCGAGGAGCCGCTCGATCGTCCCCTCCCGTGCCAGCGCGACGGGGTGCGGGGCGGATGCAGCGAGGCCCATGAGGACGAGCAGACGAACGCAGGCAGTCGACGTCATTGGGATGCTTTCGTAACCTTCAGTCCGCGGCGCTGCGGACATCGCGTTGCGGGAGTGCCATAAGAAACCGTCTCGGCGCCCGCAATGCAACGGCGCGAGCGGTGGGGGGATCCACTTGCAGACCGCGCTTCTCCTTGGCCTCCTTGCCTCGTCTGCGTTCCCGCTCGGGGTCTTGATCGGGCTTACCGTCAGCATACCGAAGCGCGTGCTTGCCTCGATCATCGCCTTCGGCGCCGGCGTGCTGCTCGTCGCCCTCACCGGCGAGCTGATGACCGAGGCAGTAGAGAATGGCTACGTCGCCGTCGCCGTCGCCGGCCTCCTCGCGGGCTCGCTCGTCTACGTCGTCATCGATCAGGTGCTGGAGCGGGCCGCCGCTGCCTCGCCACGGCGGGAGGGGCGGACGGCCGAGGACGTCAAGGAGGGGGCCGCCGCCATCCCGGAGACGGAGGCGCAGGCCACGATCTCAGGCACCGCGGTCCTCGTCGGCACCGTACTCGACGGCGTGCCGGAGAACGCCGCCATCGGCATCGGGCTCGCCGCCGAGAGCGGCCCTGGACTTGGCTACGTCCTCCTCGGCGCGGTGTTCCTGTCCAACCTCCCGGGCACCATCGCCTCCACCATCGGCATGCGCCAGGAGGGCCGCTCGCCGCGCGCCATCGCGCTGGCCTGGGGCCTCGTCGCGGTCGCCTGCACCGCCTCGTGCGTCGCCGGCTACGCGCTCCTGTCGGGCCTGCCGCTCAGCGCCCAGGCGTTCGTGCTCGCGCTCGCGGCGGGCGGCATCCTCGCCATGCTCGCCGACACGATGTTCCCCGAGGCGTTCGCCAACGGCGGACCGTGGGTCGCGCTCGCTGCCACCGTCGGCTTCGCCGCAGCGTTCGTGCTCGCTGAGCTCGCGCACTGACGCCGCGCCGATCTTTCGGCGGCGCCCTTGATCCGGCGCGCGCAGCACCAACCTGCGACCTGATGGCACCTCGGCGAGAAATGGGGCACGCGATGACCGCAGCGATGGTGGGGTGGGCGCACACGCCCTTCGGCAAGCTCGCCGACGAGACGGTGGAGAGCCTCGTGGCCCGGGTCGCCAACGAGGCGATGGAGGACGCCGGCATCGGGCCCGACGAGGTGGACGAGATCGTGCTCGGCCACTTCAACGCCGGCTTCTCGCGCCAGGACTTCACCGCCGCGCTCGTCCTCCAGGCCGACGACCGCCTGCGCTTCAAGCCGGCGACGCGGGTGGAGAACGCCTGCGCCACCGGCTCCGGTGCGATCCAGCAGGGGCTGAAGTCCATCGCCGCGCGCCACGCGCGCACCGTCCTCGTCGTCGGCGTCGAGCAGATGACGACGACGAAGGGGCCGCAGGTGGGCGAGAACCTCCTGCGCGCGTCCTACGTCGCCGAGGAGGCGGACATCCCCGCAGGCTTCGCCGGCGTGTTCGGCCAGATCGCGGGCAGCTACTTCCAGCGCCACGGCGACCAGTCCGATGCGCTCGCCAAGATCGCTGCGAAGAACCACAGGAACGGCGTCAAGAACCCCTACGCGCAGATGCGCAAGGACCTCGGCTACGAGTTCTGCCGCACCGAGTCCGACAAGAACCCCATCGTCGCCGGCCCGCTCAAGCGGACCGACTGCTCGCTGGTCTCCGACGGCGCGGCCGCCGTGGTGCTCACCGACATCGAGACCGCGATGGGCATGCGTAAGGCGGTGGCGTTCCGCGCCACCTCCCACGTGCAGGACTTCCTGCCCATGTCGAAGCGCGACATCATCCGCTTCGAGGGCTGCGGCGAGGCCTGGCGCCGGGCGCTCGACAAGGCGAAGCTGACCCTCGACGACCTCTCGTTCGTGGAGACGCACGACTGCTTCACCATCGCCGAGCTCCTCGAGTACGAGGCGATGGGGCTGACCGGCGAGGGTGAGGGCGCCCGCGCCATCGAGGAGGGCTGGACCGAGCCGGACGGCAAGCTGCCGATCAACGTGTCGGGCGGGTTGAAGGCGAAGGGGCACCCCGTCGGTGCGACCGGCGTCTCCATGCACGTCATCAGCGCCATGCAGCTCGCCGGCGAGGCGGGGGACATGCAGCTGAATGGTCCCGAGCTCGCCGGGATCTACAACATGGGCGGTGCCGCGGTCGCCAACTACGTGTCGATCCTTCAGCCGCTGAGGGCCTGAACCTTCAGCGCGCATTCAGCCGGCGGGGCGCACCGCTCCGCTGGTTGGATCCGTGCCGTCGTCCCGTGCCGCGGAGGTTCGCATGCGCTCACCCGACCTCATCGCAGCGACGCGCTTCGGCCTCGGACCGAAGGCCGGCGAGCTCGAGCGCGCGCGGCCGGACCCCGTCGCCTACGTGGCGCGCCAGCTCGACGACGCGGCGGCGGCGACGATCACCGGCCTGCCCACCACGGCCGACGTGCGCGAGGTTTTCATCGACAAGCAGCGCGCCTACCGCGAGGCGCGGCGCGCGAGCCGTCGCGCCTCGGACGAGGAGCGCGAGGAGCTCGAGGCTGAGCGCCTGCGGCTGAACCGCGCGCGCCGTGACCTCGGCCGAAGGATGGAGCTCGCCGAGGTCGCCGCGCGTTACCGGCGCGGGGTGACTACGGACGCGCCGTTCGTCGAGCGGCTGGTGCTGTTCTGGTCGAACCACCTCGCCATCGAGCGCTTCCGGCTGCACATGCGCTTCCTCGCCGGGCCCTACGAGCGCGAGGCGATCCGCCCGCACGTCTTGGGCGACTTCGGCGCCATGCTGCGCGCGGCGATCCCCCATCCTGCGATGCTGATCTACCTCGACAACGCGCGCTCGGTGGGTCCGAACAGCCGCGTCGGGCGGCGTCGGGGAGCCGGCGAGGTCAACGAGAACCTCGCCCGCGAGGTGCTCGAGCTCCACACCCTGGGCGCCGGGGGCGGCTACACCCAGGACGACGTGGAGGCGCTGGCCCTCGTCCTCACCGGCTGGAGCGGCGGCTTCCACGTCCGTCGGCGCAACCCGGTGTTCGACCGGCGGCGGCACGACTTCGGCGCCCGCACGATCCTCGGCAAGACCTACCGCGAGACGGGCGAGGGCCAGCTCGCGGCGGTGCTCACGGACCTGGCGCTTCACCCCTCCACCGCGACGCACCTTGCGACCAAGCTCGCCCGTCACGTCACCGGCGACGATGCGTCCGACGCGCTGATCGGCGCCATGCGTGACGCCTACATCGCCGGCGGGGCCGACCTCGGCGCGATGACCCGTGCGCTGGTGCGCCACCCCGAGGCGTGGCGTGACGCACCCGAGAAGATGGTGCCGCCCTACGACTACGTGGTGGCCGGCGGGCGCGCGCTGGACCTGCCGGAGCTGCCGCCGCAGTTCGTCGTCGAGGGGGTCTCTGAGCTCGGACAGCCGTTGTGGAAGCCGCCTTCGCCTGCGGGCTGGCCGGACGCCGACGCCGCGTTCATGGGCGGCGACAGCCTGCTCGAGCGCGTCGACTACACGCGCGAGTTCGCCCAGGTCCACGGCGGCGGGGCCGGCGACGTCCGCGTCATCGCCCGCGCCCTGTTCGGCGACGACCTCGACCCCTTCGTCGCCGAGGCCATCGACCGTGCCGAGGACCAGCGTCAGGCGTTGGTCCTCCTCCTGATGAGCCCGCCATTCCAACGCAGGTAGCGCCGTGTTCGATCACCCGTCCCGTCGTGCCGTCCTCCGGGGCGGCGTCGCCTTCACCGCCTGGGCGACGATCCCGCGCCTCGCGCTCGCCGCCGGCGCCCCCGACCCGCGGTTCGTCGCGATCATCCTGCGCGGCGGCATGGACGGGCTCGGCGTGGTGGCGCCCGTCGGCGACCCCGCCTACGAGGCGGTGCGGGACGAGTTCTCCATGCCGCTGGAGGGGCCTGACGCTGCCGTGCCCCTCGACGGCTTCTTCGCGCTCAACCGGCGCATGGAGACCGTCGCCGAGCTCTACCGCCGCGGCGAGGCGCTGTTCGTCCACGCCTGCCACACCGCCTATCGCGAGCGCTCGCACTTCGAGGCGCAGGACGTGCTGGAAAACGGCACGGCGTCCGAGGCGCACCACCGCGACGGCTGGCTCGGGCGCGCGCTCTCGCTCCTGCCGGCGGACGACCGCGTGGGCCGGCACGGCGCCTTCGCCGCGGCGACCTCGACGCCGCTCCTCATGCGCGGCGCGCGCGACGTCATCAACTGGCTGCCCGCCGGGTTCGACGCAGCCTCCCACGACACGCGCGCGCGCCTCCTGTCCATGTACGAGCACACCGACCCGGCCCTCGCCAAGGCGCTCGGGGAGGGCATCGCCATGGAGGCGGTGACGGGCACCGAGGTGGAGATGGCGTCCGCCGTGGAGGACGTCATGATGGGGATGGAGGTGCGCCGCCGCCAGCGCGACGTGGTCGTCGCCGCCACCGCGGCAGGCCGCGCGATGGCGCAGGAGGATGGCCCCCGCGTCGGGTTCGTCGACATGTCGGGATTCGACACGCACCGGCGCCAGAGCGTCGTCGAGGGCCGCATCGGCGACACGCTGCACACACTCGATGTGGCGATCGCCGCGCTGCGCACCGCGCTCGGCCCGGCGTGGCAGAGCACCGTGGTCGCGGTGATGACCGAGTTCGGCCGAACCGTGCGCATGAACGGCTCGGACGGGACGGACCACGGCACCGCGACCGTCGCGATGCTCCTCGGCGGTGCGGTGCGCGGCGGTCGTGTGATCGCCGACTGGCCGGGCCTCACGCCGGCGGCCCTGCACGAGGGCAGGGACCTCAAGCCGACCACGGACCTGCGCGCCGTCCTGAAGGGGGTCCTCGCCGATCACCTCGGCATGGGACGCGCGGCGCTCGGCGAGACGGTGTTCCCGGAAACCGCCGGCCTTGCCCCACTCGCCGGCCTCCTGCGGACGGGCTGAGCGCCGACCGCGGCGCCGCGCCGCGCCCCGCCCGGGAACTGGGACGCCGCCGTGCCGGTTTGGCGGCCATGACCTTCGACGAGAACACCGTCTCCATCACCGTCACCGAGCCCCGCTCGGTCCCCGCCACGAGCGTGTTCTTCGGGGGCATCGCCCTGGTGCCCATGGTCGTCGGGGCAGCCCTCGGGTTCGTGGCCGACGGGTGGGCGCCGCTCTTCGTCGACCTCACGCTGCTGTGGGGCGCAACGATCGTCATCTTCCTCGCCGGTGTGCGGCGCGGCGTGAGCTTCCGCACGATGAACGGGCCGACGACGTCGCAGCTCCTGGTGATGCTATGGCTGTTCGGCCTCGGCTCCGGGTCGCTGCTGGTGACGGCGCTGTCCGTCGGCACCGGGGCCGTCCCGCCGGCCGCGATCGCCTCGGCGCTGCTCGCGGTCGGGTTCGCGAGCCTCGTCATTCTCGACCCCATCGCAGCGGACCGCGGCGAGGCTCCGCTGTTCTTCAAGCGCCTGCGTCCGGTGCAGATGCCGGTGGCAGCGCTCGCCTACGGCGCGCTGACCATCGCCGCGCTCTAGGCGGTTCGCGCTCGCTTCGCATCGATGGGAGGCGGGCCACCAGCCCTCGGATGGTCGCCTCGTACGCGGCAGTGGCTTGCGACCCCGCCGATCCGCGCCAGCTCGAAGCTCTCCGTCGCCCGGACGCGCTGCATGAGTCGGACGACCGTCGACGGGCCGACGGCCTCCCGAGCCCGACATCGCCAACGCCGCGATCCGATTTGCTCGATCTCCCGGAAGCCGAATTGCTCTAGGCTAGAGCTTCCGAAGCGTCCGGGTCTAGCGGCTCGATGCGCCTCAGGCCTCGGCGAGGCGCGCGGCGTCGCGGATGGCGCGCGCCTCGACGTGGGGAAGCCACACGCAGCGGGCCCGTGCGGCGTCGGCGAGGGCGCGGGCGTCGGGGCCGGCACGGCGCGAGGTGTCGATGACGAGGAGGTCGCAGCCGAGCTCGGCGAGGGCGCGTGCGGCAGCGTGCGCCTCCTGCCGTGCCCTCGCCCGCTGGGTGGTGCCGTCGCGGGCGATGTTCGGCCTCCCGTCGCTGAGCAGCACGACGCGGGGCGTCTGGCCGCGGCGCAGCGCATCGGCGGCGACCCGGCGTGCGGCGTCGAGGCCGGCCGCAAGGGGCGTGCCGCCGCCGCCCGGCAGGCCCGCGAGCTCCCGCTTCGCCCGCGCGAGCGAGCGCGTCGGTGGTAGCAGGAGCTCGGCGGCGGTGCCACGGAAGGCGATCAGCGCCACGTGAGCGCGCGTCGCGTAGCTGTCGGCGAGGAGGAGCTCGACCGCGCCCTTCGCCTCGGCGAGCCGCCCGCTCGTCACCGAGCCCGACGCGTCGACGGCGAAGATGGTCACGGTCTCGCGCCGGTCCTTGTAGCGGCGGATGCGGAAGTCCTGGGTGCGGATCCTCAGCCGTCCGGGGTCCGGCTCGCCGCGAACCGCCTGCCACGGCACGGCGGCCTTGACGGTGTCGATGACGCTGAGCCGCGCCCCCGGCACCAGCCGGCCGGCGCGCGTGCCGATGGGTCGGCCCCGGCGGCGGGAGGCCTGCGCCGCGCCGTGCCCACGCGCTGCGGCTGGGGCGCGCGAGGCGGGACCGGACGAACCGTCGAGCAGGCCGGGAGGAAGGGCAGCGCGCACCGCCTCGACGACGGCGTCGGACGGCGGGGATGCTGCCTGCGTGTCGCCACCGGCATCCTGCGGTGCCCCGTCAGGTGGCTCGTCCTGCGAGGCCTCGCCGTCGTCCTGCGTCTCCGGCTCGGCGGGCTCGGGTCGCCGCGTCGCCCGCGAAGCGAGGACCAGCGCGGCGGCAAGCGCGACGTCCTCCTCGGCGACGTCGTCCCGTCCTGCGAGCGCGGCGGCCACGCGGGCCGCGCGCAGCGCAAGGATGGGTGCGCGCAGCGAGGCGATCCCGAGGCTCGCCGAAAGCGCCACGAGGGCGTCGGTCCACGATGGGTCGAGGTGGACCGCCGGCAACAGCCGTTGCGCCGCCGTGATGGCCACGCAGTCCGCCGGCGCAAGGTTCCCGCGCAGCCCGTCGAGGTCGAGGCTGAAGGCCAGCCGATCGGCGAGCGCGGGGGCGAGCCCCTCCTCGTCCGATGCGCCCTCGTCGAGCGCGACGATCCCGAACCGCGCCGGCTCGCAGCGGGTGAACCCGTCGCGCTCCACGCGCACCTCGCCGTGGTCGAGCGCGGCCGCAAGGATCGCCACCGTGCGCGGCTCCAGCCGCTCAGCCATCGCCACGAGGGCGACGCCGCCGTCGAGGCTGGGGAGGAGTCCGCGCTGCAGGACGGGGCGCCCGGCCGACAACGTGGCAGCAAGGTCGAGCCCGCCGATGAGCCGGTCGTCCGTCGCTCCGACGGGCAGCTTGCGCACCGTCACCGTGTCCGGCAGCCGCGCGCGCAGGGCCGAAAGCCAGGCCTCGCGAGGGGGCCCCGCACGGGCACGAAGGTGGACGCCGCCGAGCCCGACGGGATCGACGGAGAAGAGGTCCGCGACGGCGACCGCGGCACCGACCGGGCCCGCGTCTGCCGAGCTCACGGGAAGACGTCGGCCATCGCGCGCTCGACCCGCGCGGTGGAGCCGGTCTCGTCGAGCGGATCGCGTCGCAACCGGTGGCGCAGCGCGAGCGGCGCGACCGCCGCCACGTGCTCGTCCGTCACCTCGGCGCGGCCGTCGAGCGCGGCCTTCGTCCTCGCCGCGCGCATCACGGTGAGCTCGCCGCGCAGCCCGTCGGTGCCGAGCGCGAGGCAGAGCGCCGCCGCGCGCTCCAGCGCTGCGTCCGGTACGGCAACGTCCGGCAGCCTGCGCCGCGCGGCCTTCAGCGAGCGCGAGAGCGCCTCGTCCGCGCGGCGCCAGAGGGCGGCGAAGCCCTCGCGGTCGCGCTCGTAGGCGTCGCGCCGGCGCACCACCTCGACGCGCGTCGGCAGGTCGGTGGGCGTGCGAACGTCGACCGAGAGGCCGAACCGGTCGAGGAGCTGGGGCCGAAGCTCGCCCTCCTCGGGGTTGCCGCTGCCGATCAGCACGAAGCGCGCCGGGTGGCGCACGCTCAGCCCCTCGCGCTCGACGACGTTCTCGCCGGACGCCGCGACGTCGAGCAGGAGGTCGACGAGGTGGTCCTCCAGGAGGTTGACCTCGTCGATGTAGAGGAAGCCGCGGTGGGCACGGGCGAGGAGGCCCGGCTCGAACACCTTTTGCCCCGACGTCAGCGCTCGTTCGAGGTCGATGGCCCCGACGACGCGGTCCTCCGTCGCGCCGAGCGGCAGGTCGACCACGGGGACCGGCGCCACGTGGGTGCGGGCGCGCCTGCCGGCCTTCAAGGTGCAACCCTCGACGCACACGTCCGCGATGGGATCGCAGCCGTAGGCGCAGCCCTCGACCGCCTTCATGGGCGGCAGCAGCCCGGCGAGCCCGCGCACCGCGGTGGACTTTCCGGTGCCGCGGTCGCCGAACACGAGGACGCCGCCCACCGTCGGATCGACGGCGACGATGGACAGCGCGAGCTTCATCTCGTCCTGTCCGACGATGGCGGAGAACGGGAACGGTGTGCGAGCCATGGTCAGCGAGTTGACGCTGGTCGAGCCCGATCGAACCGCGGTTCGCTCGCGCGGTGGCGCACGGGGAGGGTCATGGGCGCAGGGGATACACGGTTGCTGTGGTTGCGTCGGCGGCTGGCCGGCCAACCGACCATTCAGGCCGGAGGGGGCGGCGTCAACCCGTTGACGCACGCCGCCAGTGCAGGCCGGCGCGCGGCCTTGCGCGCGGCCGTTCCAAGCCCTCTTGTGCTGGCATGATGGGCCTTCGACACCCCGACTTCGCGCGTGAGGGGCGCGACTGGCCGCTGCGCGAGTGGAGCACGTTCCGGCAGGCCGGCGGCCTGCGCTGGCACGTTCAGGTCGGTGGGTCGGGTCCGGTCTGCCTGCTCGTGCACGGAACCGGCGCCGCCACGCACTCCTGGCGCCACCTCGCGCCTCGCCTCGCGTCCCGCTTCACGGTGGTCGCCATGGACCTGCCGGGTCATGGCTTCACCGGGACCCCACGGGGTCGGCGCGTCACCCTCGACGCCATGGCGAGGCTCATCGACGGGCTGCTCGTCGCCCTCAACGTGCGGCCGGCGCTCGTCGTCGGCCACTCCGCGGGGGCGGCCATCGCGCTCGCCATGGCGCTGGCGGGGCGCGTGGCACCGGCCGGCATCGTCTCGCTGAACGGGGCGCTGGAGCCGTTCGGCGGCCCGGCCGGACCGTTGTTCTCGCTGATGGCGAAGGCGCTGTTCGCGAACCCCCTGGTGCCCCGGCTGACCGCGCGCGCCGCGCAGGACCGGGCGCGGGTCGTCCGCCTCATCGAGAACACGGGATCGCGGCTCGACGCGGAGGGCATCGCGCTCTACCAGGCGCTGTTCGCCGCGCCGGCGCACGTCGCAGGTGCCATCGCGATGATGGCGAGCTGGGACCTCAAGCACCTCGTACGGGAGCTGCCGCGGCTGAAGGCCGCGCTCCTCCTGGTGGCGGCGGAGGGCGACACGGCGGTGCCACCGAGCGCATCCCTTGCCGTGGAGCGCCTCGTTCCCGGCGCGCGTCGGCTGACCGTCGAGGGTCTCGGACACCTCGCCCACGAGGAGGACGCCGAGCGGATTGCCCGCCACATCGTGGAGTTCGCCCTCTCCCTCGGCGGCCGGCGCATCACGGAGACGCCCGCCCTCACCGCCGACTAGGGCATCCTAGGTCTCCTCAAACCCAGGTCAGATGGTCGAGCTCGATGAGTGAGAGCGGTCTTTTAAGGGTTGGGTGGTCCCCCCTCACTTCAAAACCGCTCTGGGCGCTCCGGGCATGGCAGGGGAAGCAAGACGTCCTACGTCTGTCGAAGGCGGTGCAGGGCATCGCGGCGATCAGCGTGCGAGGGGACGATGGGGGGGATCGAGGACTGGGGAGCGCTCTTGGCGTTCGTCGCGGTGAACTTCGCTGCGGCGTCCACCGGCGGCATCTTCCGGCCAGGTACGTGGTACGAGGAGCTCCGCAAGCCGTCCTGGACGCCGCCGAACTGGCTGTTCGCCCCGGCCTGGACGGTGCTCTACGCGTTGATCGCCTACGCCGGCTACCTCGTGTGGCGCTCGGCGGCGCCCGGCGAGGCGACGGTGCCGCTCATCGTCTACGGCGTGCACCTCGCGCTCAACGCCTCGTGGTCGGCGATCTTCTTCGGGCTCAAGCGGGTGGACCTTGCGTTCCTCGAGCTCGTCGTCTTCTGGCTGTCCATCGTCGCCACCATCGCGCTGTTCTACCAGGTGCGCGTGGAGGCGGCGCTCATCCTCTTGCCCTACCTCGCGTGGGTCACCTTCGCCGGCGCGCTGAACCTCGCGATCTGGCGGATGAACGCGCCGATCCGCCAGCCGGCGGTTTGAGGAGCGGGCGATGGAGGGCGTCATCTCCACGCGCACGATCGTCCTCATCGAGGTGGTGATGATCTTCGGCGGGCTCGTCGGCTTCTGCCTCTGGCAGATCTGGTCGACGCGCCGGGCGATCGCTGCCCGCAAGGCCCGCGAGGCTGCCGGTGAGGAGCCGCAGCAAGGGGCGGATTGAGCCGCTGAGGTTCGGTCACTCTCGACCGGGCTTGCGCGGCATGCGGTACGGCAGCAGCGTCTGCACCCAGCGCGAGGCGAAGCGCGTGAGGTCGACGCTCTCGTGCACCGAAGGCGCGTCGGCGCCGAACAGGCGCGAGGCAAGGACGCTGCGGCTGTAGAACGGCGTGTCCTCCAAGGTGCGCACGACGCGGGCCGCCCCGGGCCCGTCGGCGCGGGTGGCCCGTGCGATGCCCCACACCGTGCGCGGCAACGCCAGCAATGGCGGCGCCTCCACCGGTTCGGGTCGGCCGGACGCGTCGAAGCGCAGCGCGAGCGCGAACGGCTCGCCATCCGAAAGGTCGCCCTCGTAGAACACCGCGCTGCCTCGCGGCAGCAGGGCGCGCGACCAGTTCCAACGCCGGAAGCCTGCCTCGAGCGGCTCGGCGCCGAAGTTCATGTCCACGTAGCCGTGCCCGCTCCACCGCACGGCCGGCGCCTTCATCATGACGTCGACGCGGGCGGCCGGGGCGAGGGGATGCCAGACGTGCCGCCCCGCGGGGTCGAGCGCAAACGGCTCCGCGTTCCGCGCCTCGGGGACGACCCTGATGCGTCCCACCGCCCGCAGCGGCACGGGGGTGGCGCGCTCCTCGACGTCGATGACCAGCGCATCGCCGTCCCAGGTGATCGCGCTCGGACCGATGGCGAGGCGGCGTTCGCTGCGCGACAGGTCGGCGCGTCCGCGCTCCGTCATCGTCCACCGCGGCGCAGGACCGTAGAGGCACAGGTTCACCGCCACGTGGTCGAGGGGGTCGGTGCGGCCGCTCCGCTTGTAGTACGGCGAGAAGACGCTGCCGACGAAGACGATGACCGTGAGGCCGTGGCGCCCGTCGTCGCTCAGCGCGTCGACGTACCACCACCGGTAGCCGCCGGCCGGGACGTCCGCCTCGAAGCGAAGTCCGAGAGGATCGCCTCGGTCGCCTTGCGGCCCGACAGCGCCACCATCGGCACGCCCGGTCCCGGGTGCGCCCCCGCCCCCACGATGTAGAGGCCGGGCACCCTCGTGCGTGCCGGTGGCCGCCCCGACGCCGCCGCCCACCCGTGCATCGCCTTGCCGTACAGCGCGCCGCCGCTCGCCGGGAACAGCCTCGAAAAGTCCACCGGCGTCGTCGTGACCGTGCGGCTCTCGTGCCCCGTCAGGCGAAAGCCGCAGCGCTCCATCTGCGCGAAGGCGCTCCTCGTGCATTCCTCGATCTCCGCGTCGGATGGGGCTCGCGTGTCCGCCGTTGCCGGAGCGTTGATCACCGCGAGGAAGCGCTCGTCCAGCCCGGCTTCGACGTCATCGGGACGGCCGCCGCGGTCCTGGGCGCACAGGTAGACCGTCGGGGGGTCGGGGAAGCAACGACGGTTGAAGATCTGGCGGAACTCGGCGCGGTAGTCGCGGCTGAAGAACACGGTGTGGCGCGCTGGTTCGAAGCCTTCGGACCGGGCGACCATCGACAGCGTGATCGCCGACAGGGTGCGCTGACTGGACTTGACCGGGGCGACGGCGTCGGCAACGGCCGGGCCGAACAGTCCGGTGCCGATCGCCGACACCTCGCCGTTGGAGACCACCGCGTCCGCCAGGAGCGTCGTGCCGTCGGACAGGCGCACGCCGGACACCGCGCCGTGGGAGACGAGGATCTCCTCCACCGACGTGCCGAGCCGCACCGTCGCCCCTTGGCGGACCGCAAGGTCGCCCAGCGCGGTGGCGATGGCGTAGATCCCGCCGCGGACCGACCAGCAGCCCTCGCCCTCAACATGGGCGATGAGCATGAGAGTCGCCGGGGCCTCGTAGGGCGAGGCGCCGACGTAGGTGGCGTAGCGGCCGAACACCTGGCGCAGGCGCGGGTCCTTGAAGGTGCGGGCGAGGGCGCCCGACATCGTCTCGAGCGCTCTCAGGGTGCGTAGCGTGGACAGCCCCTCGCGCGACACGAAGGACAGCGGCGTCGCCCGGCTCGACAGCAGGAACGGCTCCCTGGACACCTCGAACATCGTCGCCGTCTCGGCACGGAAGCGACGGTAGGCGACGGCGTCCGCGGATCCCGCGAAGCGGGCGATGGCGGCCTCCGTCGCCTCGGGGTCGGCATGCAGGTCGAGCCGCTCGTCCGGTCCCCATGCGTTGCGCGAGACGAGGTCCAGCGGATCGGCGTCGACGAGGTCGTCGAACGAGCTGCCGGCGGCGTCGAACAGGGCGTCGAACACCCACTTCATGGTGAACACGGTGGGGCCAGAATCGACGGCATGCCCGTCGACCACGAGCTGGCGCATCTTGCCGCCCACCGCGTCGGCCCGCTCGACGACGACGACCTCGCAGCCCCGCGCCGCGAGCTCGGCCGCAGCGCTCAGCCCGCCGATGCCAGCACCGACGACGATGACCCGCTCAGTACCCAGCGCCCGGTCCTCCGTCTGACAAGCACCCAACCGCTTGTCCAACTCTCTTGACATAACGTAACGTCAAACAAGTTTGACAGGCAATCCTGTTCCACAGATCGCCGATCGTCCGCCCCCGGAGGGACCCAATGATGCGCCCGCTGCGGTCCCGCCCGTCCAGCGTAGGTCGGCGATGACGGCCGCTGCGCGAGCAGCGAGCACCGGCCAGCGATCGAGGCGCATCGACCAAGTGATCGACCGTTTCCTCGAGTTGCGCGACCGCGCCCTTGCTAACCCGGACGTGCTGGCGCGGGCGAGCGGGACGTGGCTTGGGCGACAGATCGCCCGGCGCGAGGCTCGTGCGCTGTTCGACGTCACCGCAGGGTTCGTCTACTCGCAGGTGCTGCGTGCGGCGGTGGAGCTCGACCTCCTCGCCATCCTGTTGGAACGGCCCATCGACGTCGCGCAGCTTGCCGAGCGGCTCGACCTCACCGCGGAGGCTGCCCTCGCACTCCTCGTCGCGGCCGAGCCGCTGCGCCTCGTCGAGCCGCGACGCGGCGGGCGGTGGGGGCTCGGACGACGCGGTGCTGCGCTCCTCGGCAACCCGGGCGCGATCGCCATGGTGCGGCATCATGACCTGTTCTACCGCGAGCTCGCCGACCCCGTAGCGCTGCTGCGCCGCGGCCACGGCGAGGCGATGAGCCGGTTCTGGCCCTACGCCCGCGGCGGCAGCGCGGTGCCGGCGGGCGCGGAGGAGGCTTACAGCCAACTGATGGCGGCCTCCCAGGCGTTCGTCGCGCGCGAGGTGCTGGCAGCGGTCTCGCTGAGACGTCACGCGAGGCTGCTCGACGTCGGCGGCGGGGACGGGGTGTTCGCACGCGCGGCGGCGGAGCGCCATCCGCACCTCGAGGTCACCGTCCTCGACCTCGCGCCGGTGGCGGCGCGGGCAGCCGAGCGCCTGGCGGACCTCGGTCCGCGGGTGCGCGCTGTGGCCGGGGACTTCTTGGTTGACCCGCTGCCGCGGGGGGCGGACGTGGTCACGCTGGTGCGTGTCGTCCACGATCACGACGACGCCCGTGCTGCGACGCTCCTGCGGCGCTGCCACGACGCACTGCCAGCCGGCGGCACCCTCGTGCTCGCCGAGCCGATGGCGGGTCGGCCGGCTGCCCCGGGCCTCGCGCCGTACTTCAGCTTCTACCTCTTCGCCATGGGCTCGGGGCGCCCGCGGACCGCGCGCGAGCTCATCGCCATCGTCCGCGCTGCCGGGTTCGTCGCTGCAAGGCTGCGTTCGCCGCGCAACCCCACCGCCTGCGACGTCCTCGTCGCCCACAAGGCAAGGGTCCGATCGACTGAAAACGTCAAACCGAATTGACACCTCCGAATGTCAATTTAGAATGACAGCTACAACGACGGGAGGCCAAGCTCCACGCGTCGGGGCAGGGAAGCCATGCAGACCACCGCCATCGTCTTCGATCAGCCGGGACGCCTCGACGTCCGTCCGCTTCGGCTCCGTGATCCGAGGGACGGGGACGTGGTGGTCGAGGTGCGTCATTCGGGCATCAGCACTGGCACCGAGCGGCTGTTGTGGACCGGCCGGATGCCGGCCTTCCCGGGCATGGGCTACCCGCTGGTGCCCGGCTACGAGGCCGTCGGCACCGTGGTCGAGGCGCCCGAGGGCGCGTCGGTGCGGCCTGGGACGCAAGTCTTCGTTCCCGGCACCCACGCCTTCGAGGACGTGCGTTGCCTGTTCGGCGCCAGCGCAGCCGCGCTTGTCGTCCCTCACGACCGAATCGTGCCGGTGGACCGTGCGCTCGGTGCGGACGCGGCGCTCCTCGCCCTTGCGGCCACGGCGCGGCACGCCATCGCCGACGCCACGCCGGACCTCGTGGTGGGGCACGGCGCGCTCGGACGGCTCGTTGCGCGCCTCGCGGTGGCGGCGGGCGGGCCGGTCCCCACGGTGTGGGAGACCGAGCCGCGACGGCGCGACGGTGCGCGGGGCTACGAGGTGGTCCACCCCGACGCCGACCCTCGGCGGGACTACCGCACCATCGTCGACGTGTCGGGCGACGCGGCGCTGGTCGACACCCTGATCGCGCGGCTCGCGCCGGGCGGCGAGGTGGTCCTTGCCGGGTTCTACGCGGACCGCATCGGCTTCGCCTTCCCGCCGGCCTTCATGAAGGAGGCGCGGCTGCGCATCGCCGCGCAGTGGCAGCCCGCCGACCTCGAGGCGGTGCGCGGGTTGGTGGCGGACGGCACGCTCTGCCTCGACGGCATCGTCAGCCATTCCGCGCCTGCCACGGACGCGGCCCACGCCTACGCCACCGCCTTCGACGACCCGGACTGCCTCAAGATGGTTCTTACCTGGAGCTGACGGCCCATGGACTTTTCAGACCGACACTCCGCGATGGACGAAGCCCTGAGGCAAGAGGCGGCGGTCGAGCCGGACGCACCGTCGACTGCCCCGGTGACCAAGCAGACGCAGATCATCGCGATCTACGGCAAGGGCGGCATCGGCAAGTCGTTCACGCTGTCGAACCTCAGCTACATGATGGCGCAGCAGGGCAAGCGCGTCCTCCTCATCGGCTGCGACCCGAAGTCCGACACCACCTCGCTGCTGTTCGGCGGCAAGGCGTGCCCCACGATCATCGAGACCTCCTCGAAGCGGAAGCTCGCCGGCGAGGAGCTGAAGATCGAGGATGTGTGCTTCAAGCGCGACGGCGTGTTCGCCATGGAGCTCGGCGGACCCGAGGTCGGCCGCGGCTGCGGCGGGCGCGGCATCATCCACGGCTTCGAGCAGCTCGAGAAGCTCGGCTTCCACGACTGGGACTTCGACTACGTCCTCCTCGACTTCCTGGGCGACGTGGTGTGTGGCGGCTTCGGCCTGCCGATCGCCAGGGACATGTGCCAGAAGGTCATCGTCGTCGGTTCCAACGACCTTCAGTCGCTCTACGTCGCCAACAACGTGTGCTCGGCGGTGGAGTACTTCCGCAAGCTCGGCGGCAATGTCGGCGTCGCGGGCCTCGTGGTGAACAAGGACGACGGGACCGGCGAGGCGGCAGCGTTCGCCAAGGCCGTGGGCATCCCCGTGCTGTCGGCGATCCCGGCCAACGAGGACATCCGCAGGAAGTCCGCGAACTACCAGATCGTCGGCAAGCCGGGTTCGGAGTGGGCCCCGCTGTTCGAGGAGCTCGCCACCAACGTCGCCGAGGCGCCTCCGGTGCACCCGACGCCGCTGTCGTCTGACGGGTTGCTGGGCCTGTTCACGCCCGACGAGACCGGGGCGAACGTGACGCTCAAGCCGGCGAGCCAGGCGGACATGCGCGGCGTCGATCACGTCGAGCGGCGCTCCCTCGAAGTCGTCTACGACGAGGTTTGAGCATGGACCTCATCGCTCGCCACGAGGCCCGCAGGGGCGCGCCAGCGTCGAACGCCGTCGCCTACGACGACGCAGCCGACGCACCGCTCGACAACGCCGCGGCGGCGCCTTCAGCCGAGCCCGCCGCCTCACCGGTGCCGCAGGATGGCGACGTCGGCTGCCACGCGGGCGCCGACACCATGCGCGCCGCCGCCGAGGCGGCCGGCAAGAGCGAGACCTTGGAGCGCTACGCGGCGGACTACCCGAAGGGGCCGCACGACCAGCCCCAGTCCATGTGCCCCGCGTTCGGCTCGCTGCGCGTCGGCCTTCGCATGCGCCGCACCGCCTCGATCCTCTCGGGCTCGGCCTGCTGCGTCTACGGCCTGACGTTCACCTCGCACTTCTACGGCGCCAAGCGCACCGTCGGGTACGTGCCGTTCGACTCGGAGACGCTCGTCACCGGCAAGCTGTTCGAGGACATCCGCGAGGCCGTCTTCGCCACCGCCGACCCGGAGCGCTACGACGCCGTCGTCGTCACCAACCTGTGCGTGCCGACGGCGTCGGGCGTGCCGCTGCAGCTCCTTCCCAAGGCGATCAACGGGGTCAGGATCGTCGGCATCGACGTGCCGGGCTTCGGCGTGCCGACCCACGCGGAGGCCAAGGACGTCCTCGCCGGCGCGATGCTCGCCTACGCCCGCTCCGAGGCCGAGGCGGGGCCGGTCGCAGCGCCGCGCGAGCGGACGGACCTGCCGACCGTGACGCTCCTCGGCGAGGTGTTCCCGGCCGACCCCATCGGCATCGGCATGCTGTTGCGGCCCATGGGGCTCGCGGCGGGGCCGGTGGTGCCGACGCGCGAGTGGCGCGAGCTCTACTCCGCGCTGGACTGCGCGGCGGTCGCCGCGATCCATCCGTTCTACACCGCCTCGGTGCGCGAGTTCCGTGCCGCGGGGCGCGCCATCGTCGGCTCTGCGCCGGTGGGGGTCGAGGGCACGCACGACTGGCTCGCCGCCATCGGCGAGGCCTGCGGCGTGGCCGCCGACAAGGTCGCCGCCGCGCAGGACGCCGCCGTCGGCGCGATCCGCGGCGCGCTCGCCGCGGCGCCCATCGCAGGCCGCATCACGGTGTCGGGCTACGAGGGATCCGAGCTTTTGGTGGCGCGCCTCCTCGTCGAGTCCGGCGCAACCGTGCCCTACGTCGGCACCGCCTGCCCGAAGACGCCGTGGTCCGAGGCGGACCGCGCGTGGCTCGAGGCTCGCGGCGTCGAGGTCGTCTACCGCGCCTCGCTGGAGTCCGACATCGCCGCCGTCGACGCCCACGCCCCGGACCTTGCCATCGGCACGACGCCCGTCGTCCAGCACGCCAAGTCGCGCCGCATCCCGGCGCTCTACTTCACCAACCTCATCTCCGCGCGGCCGCTGATGGGCGCCGCGGGGGCCGGCTCCCTCGCCGCCGTGATCAACGGAGCGCTCGGCAACCGCGCCCGCTTCGAGGCGATGAGCGCCTTCTTCGAGGGCGTGGGCGAGGGCCATGCGGCGGGCGTGTGGGAGGAGGTCCCGCAGGACCGCCCGCAGTTCAAGGCGAAGTACGCCAAGCAGCGCGCCGCCGCCGTCAAGGCGCAGGAGGCGGTCGGATGCTAGTCCTCGACCACGACCGCGCCGGCGGATACTGGGGCGCCGTCTACGCCTTCACCGCGGTGAAGGGGCTGCAGGTGGTGATCGACGGCCCGGTGGGCTGCGAGAACCTGCCTGTGACCTCGGTGCTGCACTACACCGACGCACTGCCGCCCCACGAGCTGCCCATCGTGGTGACGGGGCTCGGCGAGGAGGAGCTCGGCCAGACCGGCACCGAGGGCGCCATGAAGCGCGCCTGGGGCACGCTCGACCCGGAGCTGCCGTCGGTGGTCGTGACCGGCTCCATCGCCGAGATGATCGGCGGCGGGGTGACGCCCGAAGGCACCACGATCCAGCGCTTCCTGCCGCGCACCATCGACGAGGACCAGTGGCAGTCCGCTGACCGCGCGCTGAAGTGGCTGTGGACCGAGCACGGGCCGAAGAAGGTGCCCGCCCTCAAGCCGCGCAAGGACGGGGCGAGGCCGAAGGTCAACATCATCGGCCCGATGTACGGCACGTTCAACATGCCGTCCGACCTTGCCGAGATCCGCCGCCTGGTGGAGGGCATCGGCGCCGAGGTGAACATGGTGTTCCCGCTCGGCAGCCACCTCGCCGACGTCCGCCGCCTCGCCGAGGCCGAGGTCAACATCTGCATGTACCGCGAGTTCGGCCGCCTCCTGTGCGAGGTGCTGGAGCGGCCGTACCTGCAGGCGCCGGTCGGCCTCTCGTCGACGACGAAGTTCCTGGAGACGCTGGGCGAGCTCCTCGGGCTCGACCCGCAACCCTTCATCACGCACGAGAAGCATACGACCATCAAGCCGCTGTGGGACCTGTGGCGCTCGGTGACGCAGGACTTCTTCGGCACGGCGAGCTTCGGCATCGTCGCCACCGAGACCTACGCGCGGGGGGTGCGGCACTTCCTCGAGGCCGACATGGGCCTGCCGTGCCAGTTCGCGTTCGCCCGCACGGCGGGGAAGAAGCCGGACAACGCTGCGGTGCGCCAGGCGATCCACGAGCGGCCGCCGCTGGTGCTTTTCGGCTCGTACAACGAGCGCATGTACAACGCCGAGGCGGGCGGGCGCGCGATGTTCATCCCCGCCTCGTTCCCGGGCGCCATCATCCGCCGCCACACCGGCACGCCGTTCATGGGCTACGCGGGGGCGACCTACCTCGTGCAGGAGGTCTGCAACGCGCTGTTCGACGCGCTGTTCGCGATCCTGCCGCTGGGCGACGCGCTCGACGCCGTGGACGCGACGCCGGCGCGCCGGCGCACCGAGATCGCCTGGGACGCAGCGGCGCAGGCCGCGTTCGACGCCACCGTGGCGGACGAGCCGGTGCTCACCAGGATCTCCGCCGCCAAGGCGCTGCGCGACGCCGCCGAGCGCGCCGCTCGGATGGCGGGCGAGGATACCGTCATGCCCCACCACCTCGGCCCCCGCTCCAGGCGGGCCGTCGAGCCGGCGTGACGACGACCAACGCGGGCCGGCACTGACCGGCACGCCGACGACCGCGTGGGATGCGTCCGGCGCGGGGGACGAACGAGGAGGGAGGAGACCACGATGAGCGACGTGTTCCGCGCGACGGCGAGGCACGAGCGGGTCCGCGACTTCCGCGTGACCCTTGCCCTGACCTACCCGTTCTTCCTGGCCAGCGCGCTGGCCGGGCGCCTGTCGGCCGGCCGCCCGGGATCGGCGTTCGCCGTCCACCGGCGCGGGTCGGTGTTCGCCGAGGCGCGCGCCGCCGCCTACCGGACGCTCCCTTACGCCTTCTAGGCGCAGAGATTCCCCGGCCGCGCGGCCGGGCGAAGAGGCCGCAATTGCGATGGCGGCCGACCCCGTCGCGCGGGTGGTGCGCGGCAACTGACGGCAACGCCGTCTGCCGGAGGACTGTCAATGGCAGTAGAAGAAAGACCGGTCTCCCTCTCCGGGCTGACCGAGTCGGAGGCCCAGGAGTTCCACGGCGTGTTCATGACGAGCTTCGTCCTGTTCACCGTCGTTGCGATCATCGCCCACGTGCTCGTGTGGCTGTGGCGCCCCTGGCTTCCGAGCGAGGAGGGCTACACGTCGCTCGGTGACACCATCACGATCGCTGCGGCGAGCGTGACCCAGCTGATCGCTTAGGAGGGCGGACGATTATGTGGAGAGTCTGGCTTCTCTTCGATCCGCGCAGGACGCTGGTGGCGCTGTTCGCCTTCCTGTTCATCCTAGCGCTCCTCATCCACTTCATCCTGTTGAGCACCGACCGGTTCAACTGGATCGAGGGACCGGGGGTGGCTCAGGTCGCGACGCCGGCCGTTCCGGCAGTGACCGAGAACCCGAACTGACACCCGGCAGAACCCAACGACGCCTGGTGCGGACGACGCGGGGGCACCCCGCCGGACGCCTCGCCCGCACCCATCAGCAAGGTCGCAACACAGTAAGGGTCGCAACGCCCGCCCCGGCCACGGGTGGAGGAGGTCATTCGGATGGCATTGCTCAACTTTGAACGCAAGTATCGCGTCCGCGGCGGGACGCTTGTCGGAGGGGACCTCTTCGACTTCTGGTTCGGTCCCTTCTACGTCGGCTTCTTCGGGGTCACGACGATCTTCTTCACGGTGCTCGGCACCGCGTTCATCCTTTGGGGCGCGGCGATCGGCGACACCTGGAACCCGTGGACGATCAACATCGCGCCGCCGGACATCTCCTACGGCCTCGCCTTCGCCCCGCTCGCCGCGGGCGGGCTGTGGCAGCTCATCACGATCTGCGCCATAGGCGCGTTTGTGTCGTGGGCGCTGCGGCAGGTCGAGATCGCCCGCAAGCTCGGCATGGGCTACCACGTCGCGTTCGTGTTCTCGTTCGCGATCCTGGCGTTCGTCACGCTCAACGTCTTCCGCCCGCTCTTGATGGGGGCGTGGGGGCACGGCTTCCCCTACGGCATCTTCTCCCACCTCGATTGGGTGTCGAACGTCGGCTACCAGTACCTGCACTTCCACTACAACCCGGCGCACATGCTGGCGGTGACGTTCTTCTTCGCGAACGCGCTCGCCCTGTCGCTGCACGGCGGCCTGATCCTCGCGGCGACGAACCCGGGGCGCGGCGAGCCCGTAAAGACGCCCGACCACGAGAACGCGTTCTTCCGCGACATCATCGGCTACTCCATCGGCCCGCTCGGCATCCACCGTCTCGGCCTGTTCCTTGCGGTCAACGCGGCGCTGTGGAGCGCGATCTGCATCATCATCTCCGGGCCGTTCTGGACCCGCGGCTGGCCCGAGTGGTGGGGCTGGTGGCTCAACCTTCCGATCTGGTCGTAGAGGGAGCGCACGCACATGGCGACGTACCAGAACATCTTCACGCAGGTTCAGGTCCGCACCGCGGGCGGTGAGCCGGGGGTGCCGGTCCCGAGCTCCGCCTTCCGGCGGACCGGGCGGCCGACCTTCTCCTACCTCCTCGGCAAGATCGGCGACGCCCAGATCGGCCCGATCTACCTCGGCTACACCGGCTTCCTGTCGGTGCTGTGCGGCTTCATCGCGTTCGAGATCATCGGGCTCAACATGTGGGCCTCGGTGGACTGGGACCCGGTGGAGTTCGTGCGCCAGCTCCCGTGGCTCGCGCTCGAACCACCGTCCCCGGCCTACGGTCTTGTCGGTCACGATGCCGCTCAACGAGGGCGGATGGTGGCTGCTCGCCGGCTTCTTCCTCACCGTGTCGATCCTCTTGTGGTGGGTCAGGATCTACCGCCGTTCCATCCAGCTCGGCCTCGGCACGCACGTCGCCTGGGGCTTCGCCGCGGCGATCTTCCTGTTCCTCGTGCTCGGCTTCTTCCGTCCCATCCTGATGGGCTCGTGGGGCGAGGCGGTGCCGTTCGGCATCTTCCCGCACCTCGACTGGACCGCGGCGCTGTCGATCCGCTACGGCAACCTCTTCTACAACCCGTTCCACGCCCTCTCGATCGTCTTCCTCTACGGGTCGGCGGTGCTGTTCGGGATGCACGCGGGCACCATCCTCGCGCTCACCAAGCTCGGCGGCGACCGTGAGATCGACCAGATCGTCTACCGCGGCACGGCGGCGGAGCGCGCGTCGCTGTTCTGGCGCTGGTGCATGGGGTTCAACGCCAGCTACGAGTCGGTGCACCGCTGGCTGTGGTGGTTTGCCTCCTTGACCGCGATCACCGGAGGCATTGGGATCCTGCTGACCGGAACCGTCGTCGACAACTGGTACTTGTGGGCCGTGAAGCACGACTTCGCGCCGATGTACCCAGAAGTCTACCCGCCGCTGATCGATCCGGGCCCGTCCAACGCCGTGGAGGTTGTGCAATGAAATTCGGCTTCGGAGCCGCGCTGACCACCGTCGTCGTGGTCCTCGTCGGCATCGCGATGTTCCTCCTGCCGGACTACTCGCGTCCGCCCATCGCCAGCGCTCAGACGGGCTTCCGCGGTACCGGCATGGCGGACATCGAGAACCCGCGGCGCGACGCGGCGGTCACCCTCGCGGCGATGCAGGCGCCTGAGATCCAGGTGCCGCTCATCACCGAAGGTCCCAAGGCGCGGGACGTCTACGAGAACGTCCAGGTGCTGGGCGACCTCAGCCAGGCCCAGTTCACCCGGCTGATGCTCGCCATCACCGCCTGGGTATCGCCGGAGCAGGGCTGCACGTACTGCCACGGCAACCTCGGCTTTGCCTCGGACGAGCTCTACACGAAGCGCGTGTCGCGTTGGATGATCAACATGACGCGGCACATCAACAACGAGTGGACGAACCACGTCGGCGAGGTGGGCGTCACCTGCTACACCTGCCACCGCGGCAACAACCTGCCGGAGTACGTGTGGTGGGAGCCCGAGACGACCGGCGTCGAGCCTGGCTCGAACGCCCTGCTCGGCTACTACAAGGAGTTCTACGGCCCCTCGCCGGAGGCGGGTCTCGCCTCGCTCGCCATCGACCCGTACGGGCCGTACCTCGAGGACCCGGAGCAGCGCATCCGCGTCGTCTCGGAGACCGCGCTGCCCACCGACAACCGCGCGTCGATCAAGCAGACCGAGTGGACCTACGCGCTGATGATGCACATGGCCCAGTCGCTCGGGGTCAACTGCACGTACTGCCACAACTCCAGGGCATTCTACGACTGGAGCCAGAGCCCGCCGACGCGGTGGACCGCGTGGTACGGCATCAACATGGTGCGCGACCTCAACGTGAACTACGTCAACCCCTTGGTGGCGACGCTGCCGGACTACCGCATCGGCGTCCACGGCGATGGACCGAAGATCAACTGCACCACCTGCCACCAGGGTCAGGCCAAGCCGCTGAACGGCATGCGCATGCTGGACGAGTGGCCCTCGCTCGAGATGGCCAACGTCGTCGCCCGCGAGGAGCTCCTGCCGATGACGCTGGAGCCCATGTGGACGCAGGAGGAGGCCATCGACGTGCCTGAGGCGCCGACGGCGGCCGCGGTCGAGCAGGCCGACGACGCGGCCGACGGCACGCCCGCCACGGACGACGGAGCGGCGGTACCGACCGAGCCCGTGACCGAGGGCGAGGAGGCAGTGCCGGGGACCGGGGACCAGCAGGGCGCTGCTCCCGAGGCCGCGCCGCAGGGCGAGGCGCCACAGCAGGACTCCGCGGCCGGCGGCACCGACGCCAACGTCGTCATCGTCACGCCGGAGGAGGCGAACGCTCCCCCGGCCGACGCCGCGCCGACGGATGCCGGCACGGCCGAGGCTCCTCAGGCGGAGACGATCGCTCCGACGGACGCTCCCGCTCCGACGACCGGCGCGTCCCAGTAACGCTGGACAGGCCGCCTCCGCGGCCTATCCCATTCCACCGCGTCCCACCGCTCCCGGTCCTGTAGGGCCGGGGGCGGTCTTCGTTTGTGGGCCTTCGATCGGCGTCGGGGATGGCGGTGGACCGCCCGCATATGCCACAATCTAAAGTGGCGTCAGGGCGGCGGCGTCCGGCGTACGGGAGGGCTGGCATGCGGCTGTCGACGATCCGCAACGTGTTGACGAGCGACAAGCTCGCCTACGTCGCGCCGCACTACTACTACTCGCACCTGCGCAGGCGCAGCGTGTTCAGCACGCGGCCGGTGCCCGCCGCGCCCCAGGACGACGACGGGGCGCTCGAGGTCCACATCCTCGCCGGCCGCTCGACGCTGGCGGACCTTGTCTACGCTGCGAAGTCGTTCGTGATGCACTATCCGGGGAGGGCGCGGCTCACCGTCTTCGGCGACCGTGCCTTCGACGCCAGCGATGCAGGCATCGTCGAGGCGCATGTGCCCAACGTGCGCGTCGTCCTACGCACCGAGTCGCAGGCCCGGGTGAACGAGGAACTCGGCAGGCGAGGGCTCACCCTGAGCTGCCGGTTCAACGAAGCGTTCTACCTCGCAACGAAGATCTACAACGGCGCGCTCTACACGCGCTCGGACCGGGTGTTCCTGCTTGACACCGACACGCTGTGCTTCGCGCCGCTCACCGAGCTCCACGCCCATGCGGTGGGTCCGCTCGGCGTCAACGTCTTCGGGGCCGATCCCGACCCCTTCCCCTACGTCGACTTCGACTTCGGCGTCACCCTGCCACCGCGGCTGAACGCAGGGAGCGCGCTCGTCAGCACGGCGACCATCGACCTCGACGCCATCGAGGGATGGCTCGCCGCCGGGCTGCCGATGACTCACCACTTCTCGGAGCAGTCCGTGTTCGCGGCGCTCGCCGCACGGTCCGGATCGGCGCTACGCTTCTCGCGGGACTACGATGTCGGCGCCATGCGCGCGGACGGTGCCGCCTTCGTACACTACTGCGGCCACAAGCTGAGCGCCGCGCGCATCAGGATGCGCCGCGGCGGCCAGCGCAGGGTCCTCGCCATGCTGCGCGCCGGCCGCTTCGCGGTCGACGCAGCGTGACGGCCGCGATCCGTCGCTCAGGCGGCGGCTGCGACCCGGTTGAGCGCGCACTGGGACCACAGCGAGCCGAGCGCGTCGGCGAGGCGGTCGATGTCCGCGTCCGTGTGCAGCGGCGAAGGCGTGATGCGCAGTCGCTCGGTGCCCCGCGCCACGGTCGGATAGTTGATCGGCTGGACGTAGATCCCGTGGTGGTCGAGCAGGTGGTCGGAGATCCACTTGCATTTGACGGGATCCTTCACCATCACCGGCACGATGTGGCTCGGGTTGTCCATGTGCGGGATGCCGAGCGCATCGAGCCGCGCCCTCACCGCGCGGACGCGGTTCTGGTGCCGCGCCCGCTCCGCCTGGCTGACCTTGAGGTGCGCGATGGACGTCTTCGCGCCCGCAGCGACCGCCGGGGGCAGGGCGGTGGTGAAGATGAAGCCGGACGCGAACGAGCGCACGAAGTCGCATAGTGCCGCCGAGGCTGCGATGTAGCCGCCCATCACGCCGAACGCCTTGCCGAGCGTGCCCTCGATCACGGTGAGGCGGTCCATCAGCCCCTCACGCTCGGCGATGCCGCCGCCGCGCGGGCCGTAGAGCCCCACCGCGTGCACCTCGTCGAGGTAGGTCATCGCGCCGTGCTTGTCGGCGACGTCGCAGATCTCGGCGATGGGGGCGATGTCGCCGTCCATGGAGTAGACGCTCTCGAAGGCGACGAGCTTGGGCACGGACGGGTCGAGGGCCGACAGCTTGGCGTCGAGGTCCTCCGGGTCGTTGTGCCGCCACAGCACCTTTCGCGCGCGGGAGTGCCGGATGCCCTCGATCATCGAGGCGTGGTTCATCGAGTCCGACAGGACGACGCAGTCCGGCAGGCGCGAGGCCAGCGTCCCGAGCGCCGCCCAGTTCGACACGTAACCGGAGGTGAAGAGGAGCGCCGCCTCCTTGCGGTGCAGGTCGGCGAGCTCGTGCTCCAGCTCCACGTGGAAGTGGTTGGTGCCGGAGATGTTGCGCGTCCCGCCGGCGCCCGCGCCGCACTTGTCGAGCGCGTCGTGCATGGCGGCGAGGACGTCGGGGTGCTGGCCCATGCCGAGGTAGTCGTTGGAACACCACACCGTGACGTCGCGCACGCCGGCCCGGCCGTGATGCGATGCGCGGGGGAAGGCACCGCGCTGGCGCTCGAGGTCGGCGAACACGCGGTAACGACCCTCGGTGTGCAGACCCTCGAGCTCGGTCCTGAAGAAGCCTTCGTAGTCCATGCCTCGCCTCCCGCTTTCGCCGGTTCTCATCGCTATGCCAGGGTGTCGGCGGCCCGCTTCAGGCCGCCATGTGATGTCATCCGACGCGAGGCGAAGCCCCAGCGCCACAATGCCGTCGCCTCGAACGGCGCGACCATGAAGAGGTGCTCCACCACCGCGAGGAGGAGGAGCGTGCCCGTCAGCGTGCCGCCGACGACGACGAACGGGTCCTCGCTCGCCCACGTGCCGTGCAGCGTCGCCGCCGCGACGGCGACGGCCGCCGCCACAGACCACGGCAGCAGCGCGTTCATCCGCTGCCGCCGGAAGTACGTCTCCAGGTAGGCGAGGTGGTCGGGGAGGAAGCTCTCCGAAAGGTTGCGCACCCCGAGGTAGACGTTGAGCTTGGCGCTGAGCCGCATCACCCAGAGCGTCGCGAAGGTGGCGAGCCCGACCCAGTTCGCTCCGCCGAGGGTGAGCACCGCGACGAGGATGAGGGTCAGCGCCAGCGCGACCTCGTGGTAGATCACCGTCGCCGTCGCGGCCTTGAACCGGTCGACGCCCTCCGCCGCCGGCGGCGCGGGGATGGTTCGCGGGCCGGTGATGCGGCCCGTCAGGAACATCAGCTCGTGCCAGCCCCACACCGCGATGGCGCAGCCGAAGGCGAGGTAGGCCCCTCCTTGTGTCGCGACGTCGCGGGTGAGCGCCAGGCCGGCGAGCGCGCCGACGAGGAGGATCGTCGCGGCCACCGCCGTCCACGCGCCCGCACGACGCGGCAGCCCGTTCGCGAACAGGATCGCGAGGGTGGAGAACCACCACACGAACAGGGCCGTCGCCGCGGCGGTGGCGAGGACGAGCACGGCTACCAGACCGGCTCGAGGCGCACGCTGTCGGGCAGCGCGTTGGTCTTCGGGCGCATGAGGTAGAGCCGCGCGAACGTCGCGGCCGCCTGAGCGCCCAGCGCCACCTTGCGCGCCCGCCCGGCGAGCCCGCCCCGCTCCGAAGCCTCGGCCATCCCCTCGGAGATGACGCGTAGCCGCTCGAGCCCACGCCGGAAGGTCGGCGCGTCGATGTCGAGGAGCACCGGGAACACCTGGCGCGAGATCTCCCGCGTCAACGCGAACACCTTGTAGTCGTACTCCGTCGGGTCGATGCCGAGCGCCTTGTGGAAGGCGGGGCGCTGGTGGTCGCGCACGTACATCGTCGCGTAGACCGCGAGCTGGAAGAAGCGCACCCAGAGCTTGTTGAGGCCTGCGGTCGTGTGCGGGTTCGCCCGCATCAGCAGCGCGAACGCCTCGCCGTGGCGGAACTCGTCGTTGCACCACTCGCGGAACCACTTGAAGATCGGGTGGAAGCGGTTGTCCGGGTTCGCCTCGAGGTGACGGTAGATCGTGATGTAGCGCGCGTAGCCGATCTTCTCGGACAAGTACGTCGCGTAGTAGATGAACTTCGGCCGGAAGTAGGTGTACTTCTTCGTCTTCGTCAAAAAGCCGAGGTCGACGCCGATGTTGGCTTCCTTGAGCGCGTCGTTGATGAAGCCGGCGTGGCGGGCCTCGTCGCGGCTCATGTAGGTGAAGAGTTCCTTGATGTCGGCGTTGGTCCCGCGCTTCTTCATCTCCTTGTAGAGCACGCAGCCGGAGAACTCGGCGGTCAGCGAGGAGACGAGGAAGTCGATGAGCTCGCGACGGAGCTCAGGGTCCAGCGCGTCGAAGTCGATGGTGTCCCAGTCGGCGTTCTTCCTGAAGTGCCCACGGTTGGGGTCGGCCTTCATCTCCGCCAGCAGGACGTCCCACTCAGCCCGCACCGAGGAGACGTCGAGGCGGTCCATCTCCGCGAAGTCCGTCGTGTAGAACCGCGGGGAGAGCATCGTCGTCTCCTGCGCCGCGCGGGTGGTGTCGGAGACCTCGCGCTTGCCGCCAAGCGCGTCGTGACGGACCGGGGCATTCATGGCTTCGTCCTTTCCGAGAAGCTGAACTCGCACAGCTCCATGAACTCGGTGTCGCCCGTCAGGCGGGTCCAGAACCGCTCCACGGGGTGGGCGCGCGTCACGGTCGCCTCGCGGCGCAGGCGCGCGGTCTCGCCGTAGGGCACGCGGATGGGCTCGCCATGCACGGTGACCTCATCGCCCGGGCGGATCGCGATCTCACCGTCGAGGACCACGTGGGCCGCGAGGCTCTCGAACGTGTGCTCCACCTCGACCGTGCAGCCGACGTCGATCCGCTCGCGGGCGGCGAACAGGCGGGCGATCACAGCGCCGCTCCTTCGGTCGGCGTGCCGTCCATGATCGCAGCGAACGCGGCCATGTTGGTGGACCCGAACGCGCCGAGGTCGATGATGAGGCCGGTCGCCGGATCGGACAGCGTGATGTGCCCGTCAGCGAGGCGGTTGATCTCGAAGGCGCCGGCGGCGCCGGCCATGCCGAGCTTCATGCGCTCGCGGACGAGGGCGCGTAGGACGCCCCGCACGAAGCCGCCGGTGAGCGGCTCGACCACCGCATGGACCGAGCCGTCCGCCTCGTTGAGCGCGAGGACGCCGCCGTCCTCGCCGTCGACGAAGGCGAGGCGCACCGTCTCGACAACGGGTGCGAGCGGCATCGGCGCCGTCGGCACATCGTTGATGCGTGCGAGCGCCACCGACACGAAGGCGAACCCCACGAGCGTCGCGAGCGCCATCAGCGCGCGTGGCGAGGCGATGATGGGGTTGGACTTGGGGAACGGGTTCATGTGCGTCTCCCTTGAAGCGTCGACGAGCCTACGACGCCAGCACGGTGGAACCGGCGTTGACCGGCTCGGTGGCTCGCGCGTCCTCCGGCGCGACCGACCTCGCCGACTGGTGCGCGTGGATTGCGAGCGCGCGGGCGAGGAGGTTCGCGACGCGCTCTCCGTCGGGGACCGCGCGCAGCATCGGCTGAGGGTTCTTCAGCAGGAAGGGGCGCGCGTGCGGCCACAGCACAAGGTACGACACGCGTTCCTTCCCGGCAATCGTGAGCGGGATCTCGCCGCACCCGAAGAAGGACCGCTTGTAGGCCGCCGAGGCGATCCGCGTGTAGGGCAGGTTGAACGTCACCGTCAGCGCGACGCCGATGCGCATGACGACGCGCTGGTCGGTGATCGTGTAGACCGTCGCCCCCGCGGTGAGCGCGGCAAGGCCGGCAAGGATCGCGCACGCCACGACCGGTAGCAGGAGGAGCCACAGGGCGACGATGGCGGCCTCGGCATGGGTGCCGCCGTCGTGCAGGATGGTCGCCCAACGCCATGCGATCAGGACCAACGCGTAGGCGCACACCGCGCGCACGTGAAAGACCTCGATGGCGAGCGCCCGCCAGTCGGGTGAGCCCTGCCACAGCAGCCGCTCGCCGGCAGGCAGCGGCTCGGGCAGGCCGCGGATCGCCTCGACGTGGATGTCTTCGTTCACAGGAGGGGCTCCGCGCGCAGGGGGGTGGCGTACAGGGCGCCGCCGGCGAAGTAGGCGACGACGCGCTCCTCTTCGGCGAGGGTCACCTTCGAGGGATCGGACGGGTGCGGGATGTCGGCGAACTGCGCCGCGGTGATGGCGCCGACGTCGACGCGACCACGATGTCCCTTGACCACGCTGAAGCCGATGGGCATCAGCCGGCGCTGCGCCCACGCGCTGGGCTCGATGATGACCGGTTCGATGGTCTCCACCGCGACGGCGGCGACCACGGTGTCGCCCTGGGGCGTCGTCGCTGCCACGGCCACCTCGCGGTCGACCACCGCGACGGCGACCTCGGCTTCGGGCGCCGCGCGGTTGGACAGCTCGAGCTCGAGGTAGCGGATGAGCCCCTCGGACCGGTCCACCCAGATGTCCGTGACCGTGCCGGCGAAGCGCCCGTCGGCGCCGAACACCGGCATTCCGACCGGGTTCGGGTCCTCCTCGGCGATGAAGTGCTCGGTGGACACGCGCATGGGCACGATGCGGTTGTGGCCCTCCGACGTCTTCTCGGTGACGTCGACGCGCATGGCGTAGGACGCCGGGCCGACGCCATCGACGAGGGGATTGCCGGTGGGGATCAGCGGCATGCCGGGGGCGGGACGTGCCGTCACCTGGCTGATGTCACGGTCGTCCTTGCGCTCCTGAGGCGTGAAAACGAGGCCGTCGAACAGGGTGACGAAGCGCTTCTTCGGCGGCGTCGACAGCGACAGGTCGCCCTGCCGCGCCCGCCGCTCCAGCGGGTTGTCAGGCACCATGGGGAAACCCTCGCGCCGGCTCTCGCGCTGCAGGTAGAACACGAGGCCGAAGAAGAATATCCAGAACGCGTAGAGCACGACGAGCGCGACGTCGATGTGCTCGGTGATGGTGCCAGTAGGTTCCATGGGTGTCCTCCCTTCGGTCCCTTGAGGAGCCGGTTAGCTGGGAAGTTCGGCGAGGCCGAACGGCGTGCGAGGGGGCGCGGCGGGCTCGATGCGGTAGCGCACGAGCGGGCCGATGGCGACGAGGGTGACGAACAGGAGCGCGATCTCGATGTGGTAGACCACGCTGTAGGCGACCGACGGGTCGGCGAGCGCCTGGCCGAGCCGACCCGAGGCCGACAGCGTCCCCACCACGTCGCGCACCGCGCCGCCGACGGCGATGGCAAGTCCCGCGGCGGAGGCGTGCACCGCGCCCCAGGCGCCGAGCGCGAGGCCCGAGTGCGCGCCGTCGCCGAGCGCCATCGCCGCCGTCAGGGTGGAGACCACGAACAGGCCGCCGCCGAGGCCGATCAGCGCGACCCCCACCTGGAAGAGCGCTGGCACCGAGAGCGGCGCGGCGAAGGTGATGAGCGCGAACGCGCCGATGCCGACGAGCACGCCCCACGCGGCGAGGCGGTGCGGGTCGGCGGCGCGCCCCATCTGGCGCGCGGCGATGGCGAAGCCGGCGAGCGTACCCCCCGCCAGGAGCGCGGTGAGCTCGGTGGTGCGCCCGACGCTGAGGCCGAGGATCTCGCCGCCGTAGGGCTCGAGGAGCACGTCCTGCATGGAGAAGCCGGCGGTGCCGAGCGCGGTGGCGACGAGGAGCCGGGTCGCCGCACGGTCCGCGGTCAGCGCCGCCCAGGCGTCCGCGAAGCTCCGACGCGGACGGGTCGGGGCGGTGAGGTCCGGCCGGCGTGCCTCCTGCTTCCACAGGGCGAGGAGGTTGAGCGCCATGGTGGCGAGCGCCGCGCCCTGAATGACCTGGATCAGCTTGACGTTGGTGAAGTCCATGAGGAGGCGGCCGAACAGCAGCGCGCTCGCCACCATGCCGATGAGCAGCATGACGTAGAGCAGCGCCACGACCCGCGGCCGCGCCTCGCGCGGGGCGAGGTCGCAGGCGAGGGCGAGCCCCGCGGTCTGCGTCGTGTGAAGCCCCGCGCCGACCATGAGGAACGCGAGGGCCGCGCCCGCCTCGCCGGCCCAGGACGGACCGTTGCCGCCCTCCGACAAGAGGAGCAGCGCGAACGGCATGATGGCGAGGCCGCCGAACTGCAGCAGCGTGCCGAACCAGATGTAGGGGACGCGCCGCCAGCCGAGCAGCGAGCGGTGCTCGTCGGAGCGGAAGCCGATGAGCGCCCGCGCCGGGGCGAACAGGAGCGGCAGCGAGATCATCGCCGCGACGAGCGCGGTCGGCACGCTCATCTCGACGATCATCACGCGGTTGAGCGTGCCCGTCAGGAGCACGACCGCCATGCCGACCGACACCTGGAACAGCGACAGCCGCAGGAGCCGGCCGAGCGGCAAATCCGCCGTCGCCACGTCCGCGAACGGCAGGAGGCGCGGGCTGATCCGGCGGAAGTCGAGGAGCCGCAGGGTCATGCCGGCACGAGCTCCATCGCCTGCGAGGTGTAGAACCCCTTCGAGACGCGATGGGTGCGACCCACCCGCCAGCCGGCGAGCGCCGGCGCGCGGGCGATCTGCCGGCGCAGCGCGCGCTCGGCCACCGGTTCGATGGCGGGCGCACGGTCGCCGCGCGGGAAGAGGCGGCCGACCGAGTGCATGGCCGACAGGGCGAGCGTCGCCGGCGCGAAGGTGATGAGGATCGCGCGGCGCGTGCGCGGGGCGATCGCCGACAGCGCGGCGACCATGTCGGCGGTGCGGTAGTGGATGAGCGAGTCCATCGCGACGACGACGTCGAACTCGCCGAGCCCCTCCGCCAGCATGTCCCCCACGCGCCAGTCGATGGCGACGTCGCCGGGGCTGCGCTCGCGCGCGAGGCCAACGAGCTGCTCTGACAGGTCCGTGGCGACGACGTCCGCGCCGCGCCGCGCCGTCTCGACCGCGAGGGCGCCTGTGCCGCAGCCCGCATCGAGCAGCCGCGCGCCGGCGAGGTCGTCCGGCAGGTACGACAGCAGCGTCGCGCGCATCTCGTCCCGCCCCGCCCGCACGGTGGCGCGGATGCCCGACACCTTCGCGGTCGACGTCAGCTTGGCCCACGCATCGACCGCGGTGCGGTCGAAGTAGGTCTTCAGCTCGTCGCGCCGGTCGGCGTAGGTGGGGCTGAGACGCGCCATGGCCAGCCTCAATCGAACCCGAGGAAGTCGAAGATCGCGCGGTCCTTCATGGGCCTCGCCTGCAGCGGCTCGGTGCCGGCCCACATCTGCGCTGCAAGGCGCAGGTACTCGTTCTGCACCGCCTCGACCTCGGGCGTCGGCTCCATCTCGAACAGCGTGCGCTTCTTGAGGCGCGAGCGGCGGATCGCGTCGACGTCCTTGAAGTGGGCGAGGCGCTTGAGGCCCACCGCCTCGTTGAACCGGTCGATCTCGTCGGTGTCGGCGGAGCGGTTGGCGATCACCCCGCCGAGCCGCACGTCGTAGTTCTTCGACTTCGCCACGATCGCGGCCACGATGCGGTTCATCGCGAAGATCGAATCGAAGTCGTTGGCGGTGACGATGACCGCGCGCTCGGCGTGCTGCAGCGGCGAGGCGAAGCCGCCGCACACCACGTCGCCAAGGACGTCGAAGAGGACCACGTCGGTGTCCTCCAGGAGGTGGTGCTCCTTGAGGAGCTTCACCGTCTGGCCGACGACGTAGCCGCCGCAGCCGGTCCCCGCCGGCGGGCCGCCCGCCTCCACGCACATGACGCCGTTGTAGCCCTCGAACACGTAGTCCTCGGGCCGCAGCTCCTCGGAGTGGAAGTCGACGCCCTCCAGGACGTCGATGACCGTGGGGACCAGGCTCTTGGTGAGGGTGAAGGTCGAGTCGTGCTTGGGATCGCAGCCGATCTGCAGGACGCGCAGGCCGAGCTTGGAGAACGCCACCGACAGGTTGGACGAGGTCGTCGACTTGCCGATGCCGCCCTTGCCGTAGACCGCGAACACCTTCGCGGTCTCGATCTTGACCGTTGGGTCGAGCGCGACCTGCACGCTGCCCTCGCCGTCGCCCCGCCCGATGGGGTTGCGGATCGCGATGTTCATGCCGCCTCCTCGACGTCGGCGCCGACGCCTTCCAAAATGTCTTCAAGCTCGTCGCCGGCCTCGCGCAGCGCCTCGAGGGTCGCCTCGTCGGGCTGCCAGTAGTTGCGCTCGTGCGCCTCGATGAGCCGGTTCGCGAGCCGCGAGGACGCCGCCGGGTTCAGCTTGGCGAGCCGGGCGCGCATCTCGGCGTCGAGGACGTAGGTCTCCGACAGGCGGCGGTAGACCCAGGGCTCCACCTGCCCCGTGGTGGCCGACCAGCCGACCGTGTTCGTCACGTGCGCCTCGATCTGCCGCACGCCCTCGTAGCCGTGCTTGAGCATCGACTCGGCCCACTTGGGGTTCAGCGTGCGGGTGCGCGTCTCGAGCGCGACCTGCTCGGAGAGCGTGCGCACCTTGCCGCCACCGCGGGTCTGGTCGCCGATGTAGACCGGCACGCCCGCGCCGCGGCGGCGCGTCACCGCGCGCGAGATGCCGCCCAGCGTGTCGAAGTAGTGGTCGACCGTGGTGACGCCGAGCTCCACCGACTCGAGGTTCTGGTAGGCGAGGTCCACCTGGGCGAGGAGCCGGCCGAGGTGCTCGCCGTGCGGCGCCGCGTGGCCATCGCGCCCGTAGGCGAAGGACTTGCGCCGCGTGTAGGTCTCGGCGAGCTCGTCCCCGTCGCTCCAGGCGCCGGAGTCGATGAGCTGGTTGACGTTGGAGCCGTAGGCCCCGTCTGCGTTGGAGAACACGCGCAGCGCCGCGGTCTCCATGTCGACGCCGTCCGCCGCCTCAGCGAGGGCGTGCTTCCTGACGAAGTTCTCCTCCACCGGCTCGTCGGCGGTGGCGGCGAGCCAGCTCGCCTCGGCGAGGAGCCGCGTCTGGAGCGGCAGGAGGTCACGGAAGATGCCCGACAACGTCATCATGACATCGATGCGCGGGCGACCGAGCTCGGCGAGCGGGACGAGCGTCGCGCCGGCGAGGCGGCCGTAGCTGTCGAAGCGCGGCACCGCGCCGATGAGCGCCAGCGCCTGGCCGATGGCGCAGCCCTCGCTCTTCAGGTTGTCCGTGCCCCACAGCACGAACGCGATGGTCTCGGGCAGCCCGCCGCCGTCCGCGGCGTGGCGCGCGAGCACCCGTTCGGCCTGGGCACGGCCGTCGGCGAGGGCGAAGGCGCTCGGGATGCGGTAGGGGTCGAAGCCGTGGATGTTGCGGCCGGTCGGCAGGATGTCCGGCGTGCGCACCAGGTCGCCGCCCGCGACCGGCGCGATGTAGCCGCCGTCGAGGGCGCGGACGATCGCCGGCAGCTCGTGGTCCTGCGCGAGGAGCCGGTCCGCTGCGAGCAGCGCGTCGGCAAGGTCGCCCGGCAGGCCGGACGGCTCGCCGGCGAGGAGCGCGGCGATCGCCTCCGCCGCCGGCCGCTCGCCGACCTTCGCCTCGGCCATGGCAGCGAGGAGGTCGGCGCGCGCCTCCGCCGGCATCGGCGCACCGACGACGTGCAGCCCGTCCGGCACCAGCGTCGTCTCGAGCTCGGTGACGCGGCGCGCCAGGCGGTCGACGTCAGCCTCGGCATCGGCCCACGCGGGCTCGGCTGCGGTGAGGTCGAGCTGTGCGGCCTGCGCCTGGATGAGCGCGGCAAGGTCGTCCCGGCCGAGGGCGCCGGTGGCGCCGGCGCGCCAGCGGTCGAGGGAGGCCTTGAGGTCGATGAGCCCGCGGTAGAGCCCGGCCTGCGTCACCGGAGGGGTCAGGTGGCTGACGAGCGTCGCCGCGGCGCGCCGCTTGGCGATCAGCCCCTCCGACGGGTTGTTCGCCGCGTAAAGGTTGATGTTCGGCAGGTCGCCGATGAGCCGGTCCGGCCAGCACTCCGCCGACAGACCCGCCTGCTTGCCCGGCATGAACTCCAGCGCGCCGTGCGTGCCGAAGTGCAGGACGGCATGGGCGCCGAGGTCCTCGCGCAGCCAGCGGTAGAACGCGCTGAACGCGTGGGTCGGCGCGAAGCCCCGCTCGAACAGCAGGCGCATGGGGTCGCCCTCGTAGCCGAAGGCGGGCTGCAGGCCGACGAACACGTTGCCGAAGCGAGCGCCGAGCACGAACAGCGAGCGCCCGTCGGTCCCGACGCGCCCCGGCGCCGGACCCCACTGCGCCTCGATCTCGGCAAGGTGCGGCTCGCGGCGCACGTGGTCCGCTGCGGAGATGCGCGCGGCGACGTTGGCCTCGGCGCCGGCGAGCGCCGCGTTGCCCTCCAGCACCGTGCTGCGCAGCGCGTCGACGCTCGCCGGCGGCGTCACGTCGTAGCCCTCCACGGCGAGCCGCTGCAGCGTGTTGTACAGCGACTCCCAGACGCCGAGGTAGGCCGCGGTCCCCGCTGCGCCGGAGTTCGGCGGGAAGGCGAACAGCACGATGGCGATGCGCCGCTCCGCCCGCGGGGTCTGGCGCAGCGTGACCATCCTCGCGATCCGGTCGGCGAGGCGCGCGGCGCGCTCGGGGTGGGACTGCATCGCGCGCTGCGCCGGATCCTCGGCCGAGCGGCCGCCGAAGATGATGGGCGCCGTCGCCCCGTCGAGCTCGGGGAGGGCGACCATCATGGTCGCCTCCATCGGGAGCAGCCCCGCCGGGGACGCCTCCCACGCCTCCATCGTCTGGAACTCTAGGGGCTGGGCTACGGTGTAGGGCACGTCGAGGCGCGACAGCAGCGCCTCGGCCGCCGCCGCGTTGTTGTAGGCCGGCCCGCCGACGAGGGAGAAGCCGGTGAGCGACACCACCGCGTCGACGCTCGCCCGGCCGTCGGCGCCGACGAAGTAGCGCTCCACCGCCTCGCGCGCATCGAGCCCGCTTGCGAACACCGGCACGACGGAGAAGCCGCGCGCCTCGAACGCATCGATCACGCCGTCGTAGTGCGCCGTGTCGCCCGCGAGCACGTAGGCGCGCATGACGATGAGGCCGACGGTGCCGCGCGTGCCGCGCCGCGGGAGGTCGGCGAGCCGCTCGGACATGCGCGCCGGCAGGCTCGGGTGGTAGACGCCGACCTCCGGGTACTCCGCCGGCGGACGCGCCTCCATGGACCGCGCCAGCCCCTCGCGCACGCCGCCAGCGTAGCGGCCGACGAGGAAGCGCACCAGCTCGGCGACGTTCTCGTTGCTCGAGGCGAGCCAGTACTGCATGGCGACGAAGTAGGCGCGCACGTCCTGCGCGGTGCCCGGGATGTACTTCAGGATCTTGGGCAGCCGGCGCAGCATCTTCATCTGGCTGGCGCCGGAGCTCTTCGCCGCGGACTTGCCGCCGCGCAGCTTCTTCAGAAGGCCGACGACGCCCTTCGCCTCGCCGCCCATGGCGAAGCGCCCCATGCGGGTGAGGCGCATGACCTCGCCCGCCGACATCAGGCACACCATGGCGTCGCAGTGCGCCGCGCGCGCCTGAAGGTCGGGCAGCACCGCCTTGATGTGGTCGTCCATGAACAGCATCGACGCGACGACGATGTCGGCGGAGGCGATCGCCTCGCGGCAGTCGGCCAGCGTCTGCGGCTCGCCGTGCCACGTGCTCGCGGCGTGGAGCGTCAGCGTGAGGCCCGGCAGCTCCGGCGCGAGGCGCTCGGCCGCGCGCTCGACGACGCCCGCCAGGTGGCTGTCGAGCGTGACGATGGCGACCCGCACCGGGGTCGCGTCAGCGGCCGAAGTGGGCTTTCGCATCGTACAGAGTCTCCAGGGAGATGGCGGCGAGGCCCCGTTGCGCGGCGTAGGCCTCCGCGTTCCGGCGCGCCTTCCCGCGCACGAAGAACGGGATCTTCTTCAGCTCGCGTTCCGCCTCGCCGTCCCAGCAGATGGGCTCGTCGCCGGACGGCTCGGCCGGTGCGGCGGCAGCCGGTGCCTCGGCGGTGAGGTGCGAGGGGCCGGCGGCATCGGAGAACTCGAAGTCCTCGCGGAACATGGCGAGAAGGTGCTCCTCGAGCCCCATGGTGAGGGGATGCACGAAGGTGTCGAAGAGGACGTTGGCCCCCTCGAACCCCATCACCGGGGAGCGGCGGGCTGGGAAGTCCTGCACGTGGACGGGCGCGGAGATCACCGCGCACGGGATCGCGAGGCGCTTGGCGATGTGGCGCTCCATCTGCGTGCCGAGCACGAGCTCGGGGGCGAGGCGGGCGATCGCCTCCTCCACCTCGAGGTAGTCGTCGGTGACGAGGGCCTCCGCGCCGTGCCGCTCGGCGGCGGCGCGCACGTCGCGGCCGAAGGCGCGGTCGTAGGTGCCCACGGCGACGACGGTGAAGCCGAGCTCGTCGGCGCACACCCGCGCGGCAGCCACCGCGTGGGTCGCATCGCCGAACACGAAGACGCGCTTGCCCGTCAGGTACGTGGAGTCCACCGAGCGCGACCACCACGGCAGCCGCGAACCCGCCTCGGCGGGCGCGGGGTCGACGCCCGCGAGGCGTGCCACCTCCGCGACGAACTCGCGCGTCGCGCCGACGCCGATGGGGACGACCGTCGTGCGGGGCTGCTTGAACGTACGCTCCAGCCAGCGCGCCGTGGTGTCGGCGACCTCGGGGTAGAGCACGACGTTGAAGTCCGCCGCCGGCAGCCGCACGAGGTCGGACGGGCGCGCGCCCAGCGGCGCTGCGACGTTGACCGCGATGCCGAGCCGGTCGAGGAGCGCCGTGACCTCGGCGACGTCGTCGCGGTGGCGGAAGCCGAGCGCCGTCGCGCCGAGGATGTTGCACGTGGGCCTCGCCCGGGGCGCCTCGGCGGTGGCAGGGTCGGCGAGGGCGCGGGCCAAGCGGTAGAAGGTCTCCGACGCGCCGAAGTTCTCCTTCTTCTGGTAGGAGGGCAGCTCCAGCGGCACCACGGGGATCGGCAGCCGCAGCGCCGCGGCGAGGCCGGCCGGGTCGTCCTGGATGAGCTCGGCCGTGCACGAGGCGCCGACGATCATCGCCTCGGGCCGGAAGCGCTCGTAGGCCTCGCGGCACGCGGTCTGGAACAGCTCGGCGGTGTCGGCGCCGAGGTCGCGCGCCTGGAACGTCGTGTAGGTGACGGGCGGACGGTGGTCGCGCCGCTCGATCATGGTGAACAGGAGATCGGCGTAGGTGTCGCCTTGGGGCGCGTGCAGGACGTAGTGCAGCCCCTCCATGCCCGTCGCGACGCGCATGGCGCCGACGTGCGGCGGGCCCTCGTAGGTCCACACGGTGAGCTTCACTCCGCCGCCTCCCTGAAGGGGGCCGCGGCGAGGGGGGCGAGGCGGCGCTCGCGCTCCAGCGGGCGGGCGAACAGCTCGGCAAGGTCGGCGGCCTGCTCGTAGCCGTGGATCGGCGAGAACACGAGCTCGATGGCCCACTTGGTGCGGATCCCCTCCGCCTCCAGCGGGTTGGCGAGGCCGAGGCCGCACACCGCAAGGTCGGGCCGCGCGGCGCGGCACCGGTCGAGCTGGCGGTCGACGTCCTGCCCCTCCGACAGCGCCGTCCCCTCCGGCAGGAGCGCGAGCTCCTCGGCCAGGTGCTCGCGGTGCAGGTACGGCGTCCCCACCTCGACCGGGCGCATGCCGAGCTCGCGGGCGAGGAACCGCGCCAGCGGCGGCTCGAGCTGCGAGTCGGGGAAGAAGAAGATCGAGCGGCCCTCCAGCGCCGGCCGCATGCGGGCGAGCGCCGCCTCCGCCCGCGCCTTCGCGGGGGCGATGGCCGCCTCGCACGCCGCGTCCGCGACGCCCATCGCTGCGGCCGCGGCGCGGAGCCACAGCGTCGTGCCCTCCGCGCCGAACGGGAAGGGGGCTGCGATGCGGCTGGCGCCACGGTCCGCGAGCGCCGCCGCGGTGTCGCGCAGGAACGGCTGGGCGAGGAGGACGCGCGTCTTCGGCCCGACCGCGGGCATGTCGCCCGAGCGGCGCGCCGGCAGGAAGGCGACGCGCGCCATCCCCATGGCTGCGAACAGGCGGGCGAACTGGTCCTCCACCACGTCGGGCAGCGCGCCGACGACGAGGAGCGAGGCCTCGTCCGCGGCCGGCAGCGTGCGCGCGAGCGCCGCGAGGCAGGCGTCCTCGCCCTCGGTGAACGTCGTCTCGATGCCGCTGCCGGAATAATTCAGCACGCGCAGCGCCGGCGCGTGGACCGCGTCGAGCCGCGCCGCAGCCCGTGACAGGTCGAGCTTGATGACCTCCGAGGGGCAGGATCCGACGAGGAACAAAAGCCTGATGTCGGGCCGCCGCGCGACGAGCCGCTCGACGACGCGGTCGAGCTCGTCGTCGACGTCGGCCATGCCTGCGAGGTCGCGCTCCTCGATGATCGCGGTGCCGAAGCGAGGCTCGGCGAAGATCATGACGCCCGCGGCGGACTGCAGGAGGTGGGCGCAGGTGCGCGAGCCGACCACGAGGAAGAACGCGTCCTGGATCTTGCGGTGCATCCAGACGATGCCGGTGAGGCCGCAGAACACCTCGCGCTGGCCCCTCTCGCGCAGCACGGGCGCGGCGGTGCAGCCCGGGGCGCTCATGCTGCCCCCGCGGCGAGCTGCGGCGCGGACAGCCGCGCCGCCCGCAATTTCAGAACGAACTGCGCGGCGTTGACGACGTAGGCGGCGTAGGCGGCGAGGGCGAGCCACATCTGCCCGGTCGTGTCGAGCCGTCCGGTGACGAGCGCGGCGACGTAGCCCAGATGCAGGGCGATCACCAGCATCGACACCGCGTCCTCCCAAAAGAACGCCGGGGCGAACAGGTACTGCCCGAACACGACCTTCTCCCAGATCGCCCCGGTGACCATGATCGTGAGGAGCACGGCGGTCTTCAGGATGATCGACGCGGTCGCGGCGACCTCCCCCTCGCCGGTGGCGAGGACGCGCACGACGAGGACGAGGCTGACCAGGAACACGGCGAACTGCAGCGGCGCGAGGATGCCCTGCACGACCGTCCACACCGTGGCGTCGCGACGGACACGCTCCTCGGCGCTGTAAAGCGCTGGGGCAGCACGAGCCCTCCGGGGGCGCCCCGGCCGCTCCGTCACAGGATGAGTTTCCTAGAAATGCTCGTCATATCGCGATGCTACGGCCCCGGTCGGCTGGGTGTCAACGCGCCTTGACGTAAAACTTGGTTGACAGTTAGGTGGGGTCAGTGGTGCTCCGGTTGGAAAGCCCTGGCATGCGGAATGTTGCTCGACATGGCTCGTCAACATCGTCGTTCGGTTGTACGCTCGCTGAAAAATCAGGGGCTGCGGGGGACACCATGGCGGGTACGACGGGTCTTCAAGTCAGCGATCGGCCGCAGCAGCTGAACCTCGTCGGCAGGAGCGTCCGTCGCTCCCCGGGCGACGAGCTCGACCGGCCGGCGCGGCTCGATCACTTCGCGGCGCTCACCCAGACCATCGAGGGCGAGATCATCCCCCGCCTCCTGATGGTCCACTCGCGCGACGCGACCGCCCTACATCGCCCCACCTGCCCTCGGCCCATCCTGCCGGAAGACGTCGCCGCGTTCGCCGACCTCGTCATCGCGCGCGGGCCGCAGGACTGCATCGTGTGGACCGAGCTCGTGCGCCAGCAGGGCGCCGAACTGGAGGTGATCTTCCTCGACCTGTTCGCCGCGACCGCCCGCCGCCTCGGCGAGATGTGGACGCAGGACGTGCGCTCCTTCGCGGACGTCACCATCGGGCTGGGCACCCTGCAGCAGGTGTTCCGCCACTTCAGCCCGGCGTTCGACCGGGTCGACTGCGGCCCGCGTCCGCGGCGCGCCTTCCTGGTGCCCTCGCCGGGCGAGCAGCACACCTTCGGATTGTTCCTGGTGGAGGCGTTCCTGCACCGCGCTGGCTGGCATGTGGACGCGCTCCCCACGTACGATGCGGGCGAGGTCTCAGCCTACCTGAAGTCGAACCCGGTCGACCTCGTCGGCGTGTCCGCGAGCTGCGAGCGCTTCCTCGAGGGAACGCGACGCGCGGTGGCGTTGGTGCGACGGGAGACCGCCGACCGGCCGGTGACCATCCTCGCCGGCGGGAAGCCGTTCAACACGATCCCGGCAAGGGTTGGAGAGGTCGGCGCGGACGCCTCCGCGGTGGACGCCCACGAGGCCGTCCACGTGGCCGAGCAGCTTGTGCCGCTCGTGCGGGGCGACGCGTCGTACCGCCGGATCAATTGACCGTCGGCCAATCCGTCACCACGGGGTCAGCGTCAGGACCCGCGCTTGGCCGCTTCCACACGGCGAACCCGCTCCCATCGATCGAGGTGCGCGAGGCGATGGCGGCCATCGCCAAGGCCGCCGACATCGCCCTCGTGGTGGACAGCGATGGTGTCGTCGTCGACCTCGCGGTGAACGCGTCGGAACTGTTGAAGGCGCCGGTGCTCAGTTGGATCGGCCGTGCGTTCGACAGCACCGTCACCGTGGAGAGCCGCGAGAAGGTCGACGCGTTGCTCGCCGACACCTTCGAGGGGCTCCGCCGCTGGCGCCACGTCAACCACCCGAACGGCGAGGCGAGCGACATCCCCGTCGAGTACGCGTTGATCCACCTCGGCGACGACGGCGCGAAGATCCTAGCAGGCCGCGAGCTGTCGGGGCTCGCGAGCCTGCAGCAGCGCCTCGTCCTCGCCCAGCAGTCCATGGAACGCGAGTACGCGCGGGTGCGCGGCACGGAGGCGCGCTACCGGCTGCTGTTCCACCAGATCGCCGAGGCGGTGATCATCGCAGACGCGGCGAGCGAGCGCGTGATCGAGGCGAACCCTGCCGCCGTCCGGCTGTTCGACCTGACCCCTGCGGAGGTCGGGAGCGCCTCGCTCACCGGGCTCTTCTCGGAGGAGGCTCGGACCAAGGTGCGCGACCTCCTGTCCGAGGTACGAGCGACGGGCACGGGGGAGGAGGTCGCCGGGACCACCGCGAGCGGGCGGCCGGTGGCCCTCCACGCCGCACTGTTCACGCAGGCGACCAAGTCGTTCCTGCTGCTGCGCGTCGTTCCGGAGGGTGCGGGCGGGTCCGAACCCAGCCCGAGGCTGGCCGAGATCATCGACCGCATGCCCGAGGGCTTCGTCATCTGCGACGCGGACGGCAGGGTGCTGTCGGCCAACGCCGCGTTCGTCGAGCTGACGCAGCACGGCAGCGTCGTGCAGCTGCGCGGCGAGCCGGTGTCGCGCTGGCTGGGACGCACCGGGATCGATGCTGGCCTCCTGTTCGGCGCGCTTCGCGAGGAGGACGCGGTGCGCAACTTCGCCACCGTGCTGCGCGGCGAGCTTGGCGCCTCGGAGGACGTCGAGGTCGCAGCGGTGGCCGTTCGCGAACCCCAGGGGGGCGAGGTCTACGCGCTGTCGGTCCGCACGGTACGCCCGCAACCCTGGGGATCCTCCGCGGGGCTGGAGCGATCCGTCCAACAGCTCACCGAGCTCGTCGGGCGCGTGCCGCTGAAGGACCTCGTGCGCGACGCGACGGACCTCATCGAGCGCCTGTGCATCGAGGCGGCGCTACGGCTGACGGAGAACAACCGCGCCTCCGCCGCCGAGGTGCTCGGGCTGTCGCGCCAGAGCCTGTACAACAAGATGCGGCGTTACGAGCTCGGGGCGCTCGACCTCGATGGCGAGGGCTGACGCGCAGCACGCTTGTCGGTCACGTGTCCATTTGCTTTGTCATGATCACTGTCAAACTTGATTGACGGTGGCGGGGTCCCGTCGTAGCCTTCCGGCCATGTCCCAGCCCGCGGCCGCCGACGCCCTCGAGCTCCTGAAGCCGATCACCTGGTTCGCGCCGATGTGGGCGTTCGGGTGCGGCGTGATCTCGGCGGGCGCACCGTTCGAGGTCGAGCGCGTGCCGGCCCTCGCCGTCGGCGTCCTCGTCGCTGGACCCTTGGTGTGTGGCACGAGCCAGGCGGTGAACGACTGGTTCGACCGCCACGTCGACGCGATCAACGAGCCGCATCGGCCGATCCCGTCGGGCCGCATCCCGGGGCGATGGGGGCTGTACATCGCGCTCGCGTGGACGGCCGTCTCGCTGATGGCCGCGACGCTCCTTGGCCCGGTGGGCTTTGCAGCGGCGGTGTTCGCCGTCGTCATGGCGTGGGCCTACAGCGCCCCTCCGACCCGGCTGAAGCGGAACGGCTGGTGGGGCAACTCCGCCGTCGCCATCTGTTACGAGGGCGTGCCCTGGTTCACCGGTGCCACGGTGGCCGTGGCCGCGATGCCCGACGCGCGCATCGTGCTCGTGGCGCTGCTCTACTCCGTCGGCGCGCACGGCATCATGACGCTCAACGACTTCAAGTCGGTGCGCGGGGACACGGCGATGGGGCTGCGCTCGCTGCCGGTCCAGCTCGGCGTCGAGCGGGCGGCGCGACTTGCGTGCTGGGTCATGGCGCTGCCGCAGGTCGCGGTCGTCGCGCTGCTCCTGTCGTGGGGCCGGCCGGTCTACGCCATCGTCGTGACGGGGCTCCTCGCGGCGCAGTTCGCGCTGATGGTGCGCCTCCTGCGCGCGCCGGCCGAGCGCGCCGCCTGGTACAACGCCACGGGGACCATGCTCTACGTGCTCGGCATGCTCGCCACCGCCTTCTGCCTGAGGGGGCTCGTGCAGTGACAGATCGTCCGCTCAGCTACCTCGGCATCGTCCGCCTCGGGCTGGTGCAGACCGGCCTCGGCGCCATCGTCGTGCTGACGACGTCGACGATGAACCGCGTGATGGTGGTGGAGTACGCGCTGCCGGCGATGCTGCCGGGCGCGCTCGTCGCCTTCCACTACGCGCTGCAGGCGCTGCGGCCGCGCTTCGGGCACGGCTCTGACGTCGCGCGCCGCCGCACGCCGTGGGTGGTCGGTGGCATGGCGACGCTCGCGGCAGGCGGCGTCCTCGCCGCGGTGGCGACGGCGTGGATGGCCTCGGCCCCCGCCGCCGGCATCGCCCTCGCGGTCGCCGCCTTCACCCTGATCGGCGCCGGCGTCGGCGCGGCTGGAACGTCGCTGCTCGCGCTGCTTTCGGCCTCCGTCGCGCCGGTGCGGCGCGGCGCGGCGGCGACCATCGTGTGGTTGATGATGATCGCGGGCTTCGCCGTCACCGCCGGCATCGCCGGGGCGTTCCTCGACCCGTTCACGCCGCACCGCCTCGTCGCGGTCACCGCCGTGGTGTGCGCCGCGGCCCTCCTGTTGACCGCGGTCGGCGTCGTCGGCATCGAGCGCGGACGGGTCGATGCGCCAGCGCGCCCCGCAAGACGCCCCGCCTTCCGCGACGCGCTCGCCGAGGTCTGGCGGGACGACGAGGCGCGCCGGTTCGCCGTGTTCGTCTTCATGTCCATGCTCGCCTACAACCTGCAGGACCTCATCCTGGAGCCGTTCGGCGGCACCGTGTTCGCGATGACGCCGGGTGAGACGACGCAGCTCGCAGGGATGCAGCACGGCGGCGTCCTCCTCGGCATGCTCCTCGTGGCGGTGGGGGCGACGTGGATCGGCCGCGGCCGGTTCGGGTCGCTGAAGACGTGGACGGTGGGGGGCTGCATCGCCTCCGCCCTCGCCCTCGCGGGGCTGATGGCCGCCGGCCTCGCGCGGCCGACGCTGCCGCTCGAGCCGTTCGTCGTGGCCCTCGGGGTCGCCAACGGGGCCTTCGCCGTCGCCGCCATCGGCACCATGATGTCGCTCGCCGGCGCCGGCCGCGTCGCAGGGGAGGGGGTGCGGCTCGGCGTCTGGGGCGCCGCGCAAGCCTTCGCCTTCGGCCTCGGCGGCTTCCTCGGCACGGCGGCCATCGACCTCACGCGCTCGCTGTTCGCCGATCCCGCGGTCGCCTACGCCATCGTGTTCGGCGTGGAGGCGCTCGTCTTCCTGTGGGCCGCAAGGCTCGCCGTGCGCGTCGACGCCCCATCCCGGACGACGGCCGCGCCGAGCGCGGCGCGCGTCGCCGCTGCCTAGGTCAGGGCGGTGGAACCCCTCGTCGCCCTGGTCGTCGTGGAGGTGGCCATCCTCGTCTTCGCCGTTCGCGTGATGGCGAACGCCCTACCCCGTCCCCGCGAGCGCCGCGCGTCGGCGACCCAGCCGGAAGGAACGTCATGAGCGCCATCGAATCCTTCGACGTCGTCGTGGTCGGCGGCGGGCCGGCCGGGGCGACCGCCGCTGCCGACCTCGCCCGGTCCGGCGTCCACGTGTGCCTGATCGACCGGGCGGGGCGCATCAAGCCCTGCGGCGGCGCCATCCCGCCGCGGCTCGTCAAGGACTTCGACATCCCGCAGCACCTCCTCGTCGCCCACGTGAAGAGCGCGCGGATGGTGGCGCCGTCGGAGCTCTCCGTCGACATGCCCATCGACGGCGGCTACGTGGGCATGGTCGACCGTGAGGTGTTCGACGAGTGGCTGCGCGAGCGCGCGGCGCAGGCCGGCGCGGTGCGCCGCACCGGCACCTTCGAGGCGCTGGAGCGGGACGCGGACGGCACCACCGTCGTCTGGCGCGAGGGCGGCGACGAGCGGCGCGTGCGGGCGAGGGCGGTCATCGGCGCGGACGGCGCCCGCTCCAAGGTGGCGCGGGCGGCGCGCATCCCCGGCGCCGACAAGATCCCCTGCGTCTACGCCTACCACGAGATCGTCCGCTCGCCGGCGGGCGAGGCGAGCGGTGCCTTCGACGGGACGCGCTGCGACGTCTACTATCAGGGCAAGCTGTCGCCGGACTTCTACGCCTGGATCTTCCCCCACGGCGAGACGACCTCGGTGGGCGTCGGCTCGGCCAGGAAGGGCTTCTCCCTGCGCCGCTCCGTCGACCGCCTGCGAGCCTCCGCGGCGCTCGACGGCTGCGAGACGGTCCGCCGCGAGGGGGCGCCGATCCCGCTGAAGCCGCTCAAGCGCTGGGACGACGGGCGCGACGTCGTGCTCGCCGGGGACGCCGCCGGCGTCGTGGCGCCGGCGTCGGGCGAGGGCATCTACTACGCGATGTACACCGGGCGCGTCGCCGCCGAGGCCGTCGGAGCGTACCTCGCCACGGGCGACGCCAAGGCCCTCGCCACCGCCCGCCGCACGTTCCAGAAGGCGCACGGGCGCGTGTTCACCGTGCTCGGTCTGATGCAGTGGTTCTGGTACCGCAGCGACAGGTTCCGCGAGCGCTTCGTCCTCATCTGCCGTGACCCTGACGTGCAGCGCCTCACTTGGCAGGCGTACATGAACAAGGAGCTCGTCCGGCGCGACCCGATGGCCCACGTGCGCGTGTTCTTCAAGGACCTCGCCCACGTCTTCCGCCTGGCCGCTCCGCCGCGCGGCAGCGACGGCTGACGCCTCGCAAGCCACGTCACCTCGACCGGCGCCTGTCCCTCCGTACCATCCCCGAGCGGCGAGCGACGCTCGGGGTGGTACGGGCGACGCCGTGCGCCCTGTGTTCCCCGGTCCTGGCGTTCGGTCGCACTCTTGAACCTTCCCTCCCTTTTAGTCGTTATAAATCGAATGTTCAGGCCGGTTGCAGTATCCCGGCCGCGGACGAGGAGGGAGAACGACCATGAGCGACACAAAGGGTGTTTCCCGGCGCACGCTGATCGGTGGGACCGTCGCGGTGGCTGCCACCGCCGGTCTCGGCATCCGGGCACAGGCGCAGACCAAGATCCCGCCCGAGGCGGTGATGTACGTGCCCATTACCGCCAACAAGGAGCAGTTCTGCGCCAACTGTATCCACTGGCAGGCCGAGCATGTCGCCGAGTACAGCTCGCTCAACGAATCTGACCCCGAGATGGCCGAGTGCGCCATCGTGGCCGGCCAGGTGCACTCGACCGGCTGGTGCGGCGTCTGGGCCCCGGCTCCTTCCGCGAGCTGATGCCGGACGGCGCAACGGCAACGGTGCGCCACCTCGGGCGGCGAGTTTGCGTTTGACAGCTGCCGTGCATCCCCGGTCAAATGCGGCGCAGACGTCCACGGCGCGAGTCGATGGGTACGCAACGCCGCCGGCTCGAACGGCGGCCCCCCGGGGAGGAACTTGATGCGACACACGACCGTCGCCGCGGCGATGCTCGCGGCGTGCGCCGCGCTGCCCACGACTGCCGCCGCCGAGGACTATGAGATCGGCGCGCTGTTCCCGTTGTCGGGCCCCAACGCCACCTACGGCGACGTCTTCATGGCGGGCGCGGACCTCGCGGTCGAGCACATCAACGCCGACGACATCCTGTCCGGCGACCTCGCCATTCGCTACGAGGACTCCCAGGGCCTGCCGCAGCCGGCCGTGGTCGGCATGACCAAGCTCGTCAACGTGGACGAGGTGCCGTACGTCCTGTCCGCCTTCACCGGCGTGTCGAAGGCGATCTCCACGCTCGCCCAGCGCAACGAGGTCGTGGCGGTGAACGGCGGCGGCGTCGGGCCGGACCTCGCCGAGCTCGGCGAGTACTTCTGGAACGTCATTCCGCTGGTGAACCTCGAGGTCCAGGCGATCGTCCCGTACATGATCGAGGAGATGGGCGCGCAGCGAGTCGTGCTCGTCTACATCGACGATCCGTTCGGCCAGGCGATCCTCGGCGAGCTCGAGGAGGCGTTGCCCGAGGGCGGCGGCGAGCTCGTCGAGGTGCTGTCCGTGCCGGTGACGGCGCAGCAGTTCTCAGGCATCGCCGCGCGGGTGCGGGCGGCGAACCCGGACGCGGTCTACATCGCCTCCTACGGCGCGCAGCAGATCCAGATCGTCAAGCAGCTTCGCGACAACGGTGTCGAGGTTCCCCTCGTGACCTACTCCGGGTACGCGGTGCCGGACGCGCTCGGCCTGCCCGAGGCGGAGGGGATGATCTACACGACGCAGAGCGTGGACTACGGCTCCGACGACCCGGTCACCCAGCGCTTCGTCGAGGACTTCAAGGCCAAGACCGGCAACGACCCGACCACCTACAACGTGAACTACTATAACGCGGTGCATTTGTTCGGCGTGCTCGCCGCGGCGCTCGAGGCGAAGGGGGAGGAGGTCACCGGCGCGAACCTCCTCGCCGAGCGCGACGCGACGGAGACGTTCGACTTCGTGGGCGGCACCGTCTCGTTCCTCGACAACGGCACCGTCATCGCGCCGATCCAGATCAACCGGATCGAGGACGGCGCGGGCGTCCCCATCGACACGGTCGACGCCGCGAACTGACGTGCTCTGGCTACAGCTCGCGATCACCGGGCTCCAGGTGGGCGCGCTCTACGCGCTCACCGCGGCCGGCTTCTCGCTGATCTTCGGCTCCACGCGCATCTTCCACTTCGCGCACGGGACGACGTTCGTGCTGGCCGCCTACACGTTCGCCTCCACGAACGCGGCGGGCGTGCCGCTCGCCGTCTCCATCGGCGCCAGCAGCCTCGTCGCGGTGGCGTTCGGCGTGTTCATGGACCGGCTGATCTACGCCCCGATCCAGCGCCACGAGGGCTCGTTCTTCACCGTGTTCGTCGCCTCCTTCGGCATCGCCATCGCGGTGCAGAACCTCGTCGGCATGGTGTTCGGCCGGTCCTACGTCACGGTGACGACGGAGCTGTCGCGCTCGGTGGAGGTGATGGACGGCGTGTTCGTCTCGCCGCTCGCGTGGATCGCCATCGCCTGCGCCGTCGCCTTCTTCGTCGCGCTCCAGCTCATCCTCCACCGCACGCACATCGGCATGGGCCTGCGCGCGCTCGCCGACAACCCGGAGCTCATCCGCGTGTTCGGCCTGTCGCCGCGGGCGATCTCCACGGCGGCCTTCGCGCTCGGCTCGCTGCTCGTGGTGCCGGCGGCGATCATCACCAGCGCGACGTCCGGGCTCAACCCTGCGCTCGGCCACCACGTGATGCTGATCTCGCTGGCGGCCACCATCGTCGGCGGCATCGGCTCGGTCTCGGGCGCGCTCGTGACCGGCTTCGGGCTCGGGCTCGCCGAGAACCTCGCGCTCCTCTACTTCGAGTCCCAGTGGACCGAGGGCGTGACGTTCGCGATCCTGTTCCTGTTCATCCTCGTGCGCCCGTCGGGGCTGTTCGGCCGGGCAGGGGTCCACTGACGCCGTGGAAGCCTACCTGCTCAACCTCGGCGTCCTCATCGCGGTCTACTCGATCCTTGCCGTCACGCTGAACTTCATCATCGGCTACGCCGGGATCTACTCGCTGGCGCACGCCGTGTTCTTCGGCCTGGGCGCCTACACCGGCGGTTACGTAGCGCTGAACTACACCGCGTCGGTGTTCGTCACGGTGCCTGCAGCCATGTTGGCGGCGGCGGTGCTGTCGCTCATCCTCGCGCTGCCGGCGCTCCGCGTCCGCGGCGAGTACTTCGTCGCCGCCTCGCTCGGCCTCCAGGTGCTCGCGGTCACGGTGTTCTCCGAGTGGCAGGGCTTCACCGGCGGCATCGGCGGGCTCATCGGCATCCCGCCCGTCGACATCGCCGGCTTCGAGGTGTTCCGCCCCCGCGACTTCTTCATCCTCATGGTGGTCGTCCTCGTCCTCGTGATCGTGGTGACCCGCCTGCTGGTGCGCTCGCGCTTCGGCCGCAGCCTGACGGCGATCCGCGACTCGGAGAGCGCCGCCGCCGCGTTCGGCAAGAACGTCGCCCTCATCAAGACGCTGTCGGTGACGATCTCGGCCGCCATCGCCGCCGTCGCCGGGGCGCTCTACGGCGCGTACCTTTCGTTCATCAACGTGGAGAGCTTCACGCTCGACACCTCCGTGCTCGTGATGGCGATGGTCATCATCGGCGGCGCAGGCACGCAGGCCGGACCCATCGTCGGCGCCGCGCTACTCCTCGTCCTGCCCAGCGCGCTCTCCTACCTCGAGTTCCTGCCGCAGACCGAGATCGGCGCGATCCAGCAGATCCTCTACGGGCTCGGCATGGCGGCGCTGATGATCTTCCGCCCGGGCGGGCTTGTCGGTCGTGCGGGCCCCGCCACCGAGGCTGGGGACGAGCGGTGAAGGCGGAGCCCGAGGCGCTGCTCCAGATCCGCGGCGCGGCCGTCGCGTTCGGCGGGGTGAAGGCCGTCGACGACGTCTCGATGGACCTGCGCTCGGGCATCGTCACCGGGCTCGTCGGCCCAAACGGGGCAGGCAAGACGACCCTGTTCAACCTCATCACCGGGCACCTGCCGATGGCGGCGGGCTCGATCCGCGCGAGGGGCCGCGAGATCGGCGGCATGAAGCCCTACCGCGTAGCGCGGCTCGGCATCGCCCGCTCCTTCCAGGACCTCAGGCTGTTCGGCGACATGAGCGTGGAGGAGAACGTCCTCACCGTCATGGAGCCGGGGGCCTCGCCCATCGCCCTGTCCGGCCCGTCCCATGCCGAGCGGCGCCGTCGCGCGCGCGACGTCCTGGAGCGCGCGCACCTTGCGGACAAGCGGAGCGTGCGGGCCAAGGACCTCGCCTACGCGGAGCGCAAGTTCTTGTCCCTCGCCCGCATCATGGCGATGGACGCGTGGCTGTGGCTGCTCGACGAGCCGGCGTCCGGGCTCGACCCGGCGTCCTACGACCTGTTCCTCGGCCTCGTGCGCGAGGAGGTCGCGCGGGGCGTCACCGTGTGCATCATCGAGCACAACCTCGACATCGTGGTGGGCATCTGCGACCGCATCGCCTTCCTCGACCGCGGCCGCCTCCTCGCCGACGACGAGCCCGACGCGGTGCTGAACGACGAGAAGCTCGCCGCCATCTACTTCGGGGAGCGGGCGTGAGCGAGGTCCTGGCGGCGGACGGCGTCACGGTGGGCTACGGCGGCCGTCCCGTCCTGGAGGACGTCAGCCTGGCGCTGGCCGCCGACGAGGTGCTCGTCCTCATCGGCCACAACGGGGCCGGCAAGTCGACCTTGGTCAAGACGCTGTTCGGCCTCCTCGCGCCGCAGCGCGGCGCCGTACGCCAGTTCGGCGAGGTCGTCACCGGCGCCGACCCCGCGGCGCGTGTCGCCAAGGGCCTCGCCATGGTGCCGGAGGGCCGCGGCGTCTTCCCGAGCCTCACTGTGCGCGAGATGATGGGGCTCGCCATGTGGTCCACCGCGGTCTCCAAGGCAGAGCGGCGCGAGCGCCTCGACTGGGTGCTGTCCATCCTGCCGGCGATCAACGAGTTCCTCGACCGTCGCGCGGGCACGCTGTCCGGCGGGCAGGCGCAGATGGTCTCTATCGGCCGCGCGCTCCTATCGCGACCGAGGATCCTGCTCCTCGACGAGCCGTCCATCGGCCTCGCGCCGAAGCTCTTCCAGGACCTCCTCGCGCCGATCCGGCGACTGCAGCAGGAGGAGGGGTTGTCGATCCTCCTCGTGGAGCAGAACGTACGCGAGGCGCTGAAGATCGCCGACCGCGTCGTCGTCATGAAGTCCGGCGCGTTGGTGTGGGAGGGCGAGCCCGCGGCGCTGTCGGACAACAGGACGCTGATGGAGCTCTATTGATGGACGCACCGAGGCTCGACGACCTGCTCATCCCCCTCAGGGCCGCGTCCAGCGGCCGTCCGGCCTTCGTGCTGGAGGACGGGACGACGCTCGGCGCGGCGGACTTCGACGCGATGGTGGCGCGCACCGCGGGCTGGTTGCGGGGGCAGGGGATCGGCTCGGGCGACAGGGTCGCGGTGTGGCTCGTCAACCGCATCGAGTGGCTGGCGATCCTGTTCGCGCTCGCCCGGCTCGACGCGACGCTCGTCGCGGTGAACACGCGCTACCGCTCCTCGGAGCTGCACCACATCCTCCTGTCGTCCAACGCCAAGATGCTGGTGATGCAGCCGGACTTCCGGCGCATCGACTTCCCTGCGGTGCTGTCGAGCCTCGACGCATCGGACCTTGCGTCGCTCACCACGGTGGCGGTGCTCGGCGAGGTGGGCGACCCGATCCTCGGCCGCACCACCGTCCCGTTCGATCCCGCGAACGCCACGCCCGACGCCGGAGGCCGTGGCGATCCGGACGCCGGGCTCATCATCTTCACGACCTCGGGCACGACGAAGGCGCCCAAGCTCGTCCTCCACCCCCAGCGCACCTTGGCGCTGCACTCCCAGCGCGCCGCCGTCGCCTACGGCTTCGATGCGCCGGACGCGGGGTTCCTCGCCGCGATGCCGTTCTGCGGCGTGTTCGGGCTCAACGCGGCCCTCGCCGCCATCGCCGGCGGGGCGACCTCGCACGTCGTCGCGATGTTCGATGCCGAGGACACCGCGCGACGCGTCGAGGAGGGCCGCCTGACGCACCTCTTCGGATCGGACGAGATGTTCCGCCGCCTCGTCGGGCTCGGCAGGGAGCGGCTCGCCTCCCTGCGGGTGTGCGGCTTCGGCGCGTTCACCCCGGGGCTTTCGGACTTCCTCGCCGACGCGGCCGAGGCCGGCTTGCCGCTGTGCGGCCTCTACGGCTCCAGCGAGGTCAACGCGCTGTTCTCGATCCAGCCGGCGGACATGACGCGCGGGGAGCGGCTGAAGGGGGGCGGCCGGCCTGCGTCCGACGACGCCGACGTCCGCGTGCGCAACGCTGAGACCGGCGAGCTGCTCCCCGACGGCGAGCCCGGCGAGCTCGAGATCCGCGCGCCGACGAACTTCGTCGGCTACGACGGGAACGCCGAGGCGACCGCGGCGGCCGTCGATCCGGACGGCTACTTCCGGACCGGCGACGTCGGCTACACCCGCGGCAACGGGACGTTCGTCTACGTCGCCCGCGCGGGCGACGCGATCCGCCTGTCGGGGTTCCTGACCGATCCGGCGGAGATCGAGGACGTTCTGAAGGGCCTCGACGGCGTGGCGGACGCGCAGGTCGTCGGCGTTGAGGTGGACGGGCAGACGCGGCCCGTGGCGTTCGTCATCGCCGAGGGCGGCGGCGCGAGCGAGGGCGCCATCGTCGCCGGCGCCCGCGAGCGGCTCGCGGCCTACAAGGTACCGTTGCGCGTCTTCACCCTCGAGGCGTTCCCGACGACGCAGAGCGCCAACGGCCTGAAGATCCAGCGCGCCAAGCTGCGCTCCATGGCGGCGGAGCGTCTCGCCACCGAGAACGCTTGATGGCAGGGCCGTCGGCGCGGGCACGCGTCGGATCACCGGTCGCCCTGTCCGTTCCGGCGTAGCGGCCGGCGCCGGTGGCCCCCGACGCCCTGGCAGGACGCAAGGGGCGATGAACAAGGTCGAGACGCACGTCGTACGCCGCGACCGACGCGTCGGGGCGATGCTCGCGAAGGCGCTTGAGAGCGCGGCACCGCGCTCGACCGAGCTTGGCCTTGCAGCGGTCGCCGTGGCGGTGCCCGCGCTCTTGCTCGCCTGGTCCGTCAACCCGGCCGGGACGAGCCTTCGTGAGCGTGGGTTCGACGCGCTCCTCGCCCGAGCTGCAGTCGACGCGCTGGGACCCGTGGTGGTGGACGTCGACCGGCGCGCGCTCGACGCCCACGGCCGCTGGCCGTGGGGGCACGACCGCATCGCTGCCATCTTGGACACCGTGGCGGCCGCGAACCCTCGCGCGCTCGGCGTCGACGTCCTGCTCGACGAGCCGGACCAGCGCTCGCCGGCGGCACTCGCCAGGCAGCTCCGGGCCGCTGCGCCGGGCCTCGACCTCGTCGTTCCTGAAGGGCTCGTCGACGGGGAGCGTGCGCTTGCCGAGGCGGTGCGTCGCATGCCGACGGTGCTCGGCGTGGCGCTCGCCCCGCGTCCGTCCGGCCCGGCTGTGCGCTCGCCGCCGATCCTCGTCCCCGGCGGGATCGCGCCGGGCGGGCTGTGGCGCTTCGGCGGGACGGAGGCACCGGCCGCGTCGATCGCTGAGGGCGCGACGGGGTTTGGTGTGATGCCGTTGCCCGGCGGCGTCGACGGGGCGGTGCGCCGCGTCCCGCTGCTCGCCCTGGCCGGACGGCAGCTCGTGCCGGGCCTCGCGCTCGAGACCTGGCGCGTCGGCGCCGGCGGGCCGCCGCTGCTGATCGACCCGGGGGCGCGCACCCTCAGGGTCGGCGCGCGGACGTTGCCCCTGGGGAAGCACGGGCTGATGCGTCTGCTTCCGGTTTCATCCGCAGTGCGCGCAGCCCGACGCGTGTCCGCGGTGGACGTCCTCAGCGGCGACGCCACGGTGCTTGAGCGGCTCGCCGGCGCCGTCGTCCTGCTCGGCGCGACGTCGCCCGAGGTGGGTGGACTGAGGACGGGCAGCGACGGTGCGCTCGTCGCGAGCGTCGACCTGCACGCCGATGCGGTGGCGCAGATCGAAGCGGGCCTCTTCCCCGTGCGGCCACGGTCCGTGTCGCTCGGCGAGGGCGCGGCCATCGCACTCGGGCCGGCGCTCGCGGTCTTCATGGCAGCATCGATGGCGCCTCTGTCCGGCGCGCTCGCCGTAGGGACGCTGGCCGCGCTGTGGGCGCTTGCTGCCTGGGTCGTCACGGCGACGGCGCTCGTGCTCGTCGACCCTGTCCTGCCCGCCGCCGCAGCGCTCCTCGCGTACGCCCTTGGTGCGCTCCTCGTCGCCGCCCGTGCCCGGCGACGCGCGGCCCGTGTCCTGGCGGCGTTCGAGCAGCACCTCGCGCCCGCCGTCGTGCGTCGGATCGCATCGCGCCCAGCCGACATGCGCCTCGAAGGGGAGGAGCGCGACCTCACCGCGTTGTTCACCGACATCGAGGGGTTCGCCGCGACGACCGCCGCTGCGCCACCGACCGACCTCATCGCCCTGCTCGATGCCTACTTCGACGAGGTGTCCGCCATCGTCGTGGCCCACGAGGGGATGATCGCCAAGATGATCGGCGACTCCATGCACGCGCTGTTCAACGTTCCCCTCGACGTCGCGGACCACCCCGCCAAGGGCGTCGCCTGCGCTGCCGCGCTCGCACGGGCGTGCGAGGCGTTCATCGCGCGTCCCGACGCGGCAGCGCTGGGGCTGGGGCGCACGCGCATCGGGCTGGAGACGGGGCCCGCGATCGTCGGCGACGTCGGGGGTCCGCGGCGGCTGGACTACAGCGCATACGGGGATACGGTGAACGCCGCCTCGCGCTACGAGGCAGCGAACAAGCGGCTGGGGACTACGGTCTTGATAGGCCCGGGCACGGTCTCTTGCGTCGAGCCGGACGCGATGATGCCGCTCGGTCGCTTTGTCGTGCGTGGTCTGCCTGGGACCCGCAGCCTCCACACATTCTGGCCGGACAGGTTCACCCCCTCGTGGCGCGAGCGCCATCGCACCGCCGTCGCAAGGTGTGGCGTCATGCAGCTCGACGAGCTCGACCCGCCGGCGTACCGCGCGCTGCTCACCGCATGCGGCGCGCCGAGCTGACCCCCGTCAAAGGACGCTCGCCAACGCCTCCTCGATGCGTCCTGTGCCCCACGGCTGTGGTTCGCTCGGTGCCTCGCCAGGCGACTCGATGTTGGTCCCCTCGCCGGCCTCGAGGACGACGGTGCGCCCGCCCGCCGTGACCTCGGCAACGCCGTCCTGGACGAACACGCCGAAGACGCCCCGGCTCGGCCCCGCGAACACCGTCGTCCCACGCACCACGATCCGACCGTACTGGGAGTCGATCGTCAGCGGCTCGGTCATTGGCGGCCCGTCGTGTTCGAGCACGACCGCGCCGCCCATCAGCTCGAACGTGCCCCCGGCATCGACGACGTAGCGCTCCAGGAGGATCTCCACCGCGCCGCCGAGGTGGAGCACGGTGTGCTCGCCGAGACCCAGCGTCGCTCGGGCGTCCTCGGCCGTGCTCACGAGCTCGCGCAGGTGGACCGGATCGCGAGCGCTGAGCTCGCGTTCGTCCGCGTCGGCCGTCGCGGTGGCGCGACCCGTGAGCGCGGAGACGGTGCCAGCGCGCTCCGTCGCCCACACCGGTGCCACGACCGCGACGGCGAGGACGGCGGCCGCAACAACGGGCGTGAGGCGTCGTCGGTCGGTCATGGATGCCTCCGTCCCGGCGCTGAACGATCCTCGATGATGCAATATGTCGCAGTTCGGGGAAAGGGGTCAGGCTGAGCTGTGCTTGTCCCTGTCGAGGCGCCGCTCGAGCCAGTGGCTGTACGAGGACATCGCCGTGCAGAACACGAAGAAGAGCGCGAGGACGAAGGCGTACGCCTCGGGAGCGTAGCGGATCCAGTTGGGATCGGCGATGGCGGTCTTCGTGGCGCCGAGGATGTCGAACAGGCCGACGATCGAGACGAAGGTGGTGTTCTTGAAGGCGCGCAGGATGTCGTTCATCAGCGCCGGCAGCACGTGGGTCAGCGCCTGCGGCAGAATGACGAGCCCCATCCGGCGCCAGTAGCCGAGGCCGAGCGCCTCGGCGGCGTCCGTCTGCCCCTGGTCGAGCGCCTGCAGGCCACCGCGCACCACCTCCGCAGCGTAGGCGGCGAAGAACAGGATCATGCCGACCTGCGCGCGCAGCAGCTTGTCGATGGTGATCTCGCCGGGGAGGAACAGCGGGATCACCAGCGAGGCGACGAACAGGACCGCGATGAGCGGCACGCCGCGGACCACCTCGATGAAGGCGACGCACATGGCGCGGATCACCGGCATGTCCGAGCGGCGGCCCAGCGCCAGGAGGATGGCGGAGGGCACACCGGCGGCGACCGTGCCGCTGAACAGGATGAGCGTCAGCGGCAGGCCGCCCCACGCGCTGGTGCGCACGGGCTCGAGGCCGAGTACGCCGCCTGCCATGAGGACGAGGACGACGGCGATGAGGAGCGCCCACGCGGGCGCCAGCCAGGGCGACCACAGCCGCGGCACCGCGCTCGCTGCCGCCCCCATCACGAGGAGCGCGCAGGCGAGCATCGCCCGCCACAGCGCCTCGCCCGGGTAGGTTCCGAACAGGATGAGCCGCCACTTCTCGCCGACGATGGCCCAGCAGGCGCCGGTCGCCTCGACGCAGTCCTCGGCCGTCCCGAGCGGGCCGACCGCGTCGAGGACGGCCCAGTCGAACGCGAGCCCTGCGCCGGCGAGGAGAAGCGCGCCGGCGCATACGGTCAACGCGCCCTGGCGCGGTGTCGCGAACAGTCGATGGATGACGCCGCCGCCCCGGCGGGCGGGCGCCGGGCGCGCGGGCACCTCGGCGAGCGTCGTGCCGAAGACGTGCGCCACGCTAGCGCTCCTTCAGCTGGACGGCGCGGTTGTAGGCGTTCATCAGCACGCTGACCGACAGGCTGATGGTGAGGTAGACCGCCATCATGATGGCGATGGCCTCCAGCACGCGGCCGGACAGCGTCAGGATGGTGTTGTTGACGTTGAACAGCTCCGGGTAGCCGATGGCGACGCCGAGCGAGGAGTTCTTCACGAGGCTGACGTACTGCGCCGTCGCGGGAGGCACCATGATGCGTAGCGCCTGCGGGAAGACGACGAAGCGGCTGATCGTGCGCGGCCGCAGCCCCAGCGCCTGGGCGGTCTCTACCTGACCGCGCGGCACCGCCTGGATGCCTGCTCGTACGATCTCGGCGATGAACGCTGCGATGTAGAGCGCGAGGCCGAGCGCGAGCGCGATGAACTCCGGCGAGACGGAGGCGCCGCCGGCGACGCGGAACCCCTCGAGCGCGGGCAGCGACAAACCGACCGGCGCGCCGACCGCGATCCACGTGGCGACCGTCGGCACCGCGACGAGCGCTGCACGCGCTGGCCACGTCGTACGCTCCTCGCCCGTGGTGAGCCGACGCCGCACGCTGCGGCGGTGATGCCAGAGGGCGACAAGGCTGCCCGCGCCGAGCGCGAGGAGCACGAGGGCGAACGCACCGGGGTCGCCGGCTGCCGGGACGTACACGCCGCGGTTCGTCACCATGACGCCTTCCACCGGGACGAAGGCGTCCCGCGGGTGGGGCAGGCGCGTTACGACGGCGTACCAGAAGATGATCTGCACGAGCTGCGGCGTGTTGCGGAACACCTCGACGTAGCCGCGCGCGAACCCGGAGACGAGCGGGTTCGCCGACAGGCGCATGAGGCCGAGCGTCGCTCCGATGACGGTCGCGCCGAGGATCCCGACGAGGCTGACGGTGAGGGTGTTGGCGATGCCCACGGCGTAGGCCCGCCAAAACGGGTCGCTGGCCGAGAACGGCACCAACCCCTCGCCGATGGAGAACCCCGCGCGCTGCGCCAGGAAGCCGAAGCCGGTCGCGATGTTGCGTTCGGCGAGCGCCTGCTGGAGGTTCGCGATGAGCCACGCCCCGAAGCCGACCACCACGACGATGGCGAGCGCCTGGTAGGCGAACGCACGGACCTTGGGGTTCGTCAGCACCGGTGCGGCATCCGGCCCGCCGCGGTCGTGCTGCGCCGGGCACGCACCGCCCGAGGGCCGGCGCGCACCCTCGCCCTCACTTGAACGGCGGCGGGTAGTGCAGGCCGCCGTCGCTCCACAGGGCGTTCAGCCCGCGCGACAGGCCGAGGGCGGAGCCTTCCCCGAGCGTCCGCTCGTAGATCTCGCCGTAGTTCCCGACCGCGCCGACCACCTCAACCACCCAGTCCGCGTCGAGGCCGAGGGACTGGCCGAGGTCGCCGGTGGCGCCGAGGAACTCCTGGATCTCCGGATCGTCCGACGATGCCATCTGCGCGACGTTGGCCTGCGTGATGCCGAACTCCTCCGCCTGCATCAGCGCGTAGACCGTCCATGCCACGATGTCGCGCAGGTCCGCGTCGTCCTCGCGCACCACAGGGCCCATGGGATCCTTGGAGAAAACCTCTCCGAGGATGACGTAGTCCTGCGGGTTGGCGGCGACCGTCGCGCGCGAGGCGCTGAGGCCGGACGTCGACTGCACCTGCGCGTCGCAGCGACCGGCGAAGAAGGCGTTGTTGAGCTCCTTCTGGTCCTCGATCACGACGGGCGTGTAGCTCATGCCCCGCGCCTCGAACACGTCGTTGACCACCTTCTCCGACGTCGAGCCAGGCAGCACGCAGATCGTGGCCCCGTCCAAGGCGTCGACCTCGGACACGCCGAGCGCCTTCGGCAGCATGAAGCCCTGGCCGTCGTAGAAGATGGGGGCGACGAAGTCGACGCCGAGCTTGGAGTCGCGCGACAGCGTCCAGGTCGTGTTGGAGGTCAGGATGTCGACCTCGCCGGTCTGCAGCGCGGGGAAGCGCGTCTGGCTCGTGACCTTGACGAACTCGACCTTGTTCGGATCGCCGAGGATCGCGGTGGCGATGGCGCGGCACACCTCGACGTCCATCCCCTCCCACTCTCCTTCGCTGCCGACGAGTGAGAAGCCGGCGCGGCTGCCGTTGGCGCCGCAGATCAGCCGGTCGCGCTCAACGATGGCATCGAGGGAAGGGCCGGCGAGCGCGGGCGCTGCGAGGGCAGTGAGGAGCGCCGCGAGCGTGGCGGACAGGGTTCGCATGGGCTCATTCTCCGATCGGTTCGACGGTCTGATAAGGGTGGGACCCGCTTGGCGGGTCCGACAGCGTATCGGCGATGGACAGGCGGCTCGTGAGCGCGCCGGTCAGGTGCTCGCGCATGGCAAGTTCCGCGCCAGCGGCGTTGCGTGCCTCGATGGCACGGAAGATCGCCAGGTGCTCGGCGACGGTCCGCCGGACACGCGCGGGGTCGTGCCGCAACGTCATGCGCATGGCCACGATGATGCGGTTGACGATGCTCTCGTAGATCGCAGCAAGCTGTGCGTTGCCCGCCGCCGAGAAGATCTGGCGATGGAAGGTCCAACCGACGTCCTGGATCGTCTGGACGTCCGAGCCTTGGTCGACGAGTGCCATGGTCGCACGCATCGTGGACACGTCGTCCTTGCTGGCCTTGGCCGCCGCGAGGCGGGCGGCCATGCCCTCCACGGCGAGGCGGACCTCGTAGAGCTCGGTCAGCTCGCGCTCGTCCATCCGCCGCACGAACACGCCGCGCGCGGGCAGCGACGTCAGCAAGCCCTCGGTGACGAGCCTGCGGACGGCCTCGCGCATCGGCGTGCGGGACAGTCCGAACCGTGCGGCAAGCGCGCGCTCCGACAGCGCCTCGTCGTAGGCGAAGGCGCCACCGACGACGAGGCTGCGCAGCTCGCGATAGGCCCTGTCCCGCTCGAGCTCGATGGTTTGCAGCATCTCGGCACACTGGTGTACCAGTCTCAGCAGTGTCAACCGTCGTGTCATCGACCCTGCTCGATCGGAGGAATCCATGTCTGCAGCCGAACCCATCGAGCGCAGCGACACCGCGCTGACACCGCTCCGCCGACCCGACTTCCCGGCTGCCACGAACCTCACCTACGTCAACACATGCTCGACCGGCATCATGTCGACGGGCGCCTGCGCCGCGGCCAACGCGGTCAACGAGGCGATCCGTGACGGAAGGTTCGCGAAGGAAGCCTACGCGCCGATGTTGCGAGAGACGCGCCAGCGCATGGCCGGACTGATCCATGCGGCGGCGGACGAGATCGCGGTGGTGAAGAACGTGTCGGAGGGCCTGAACGCGGTCGCCTGCGCGCTGCCGTGGCAGCCGGGCGACAACGTCGTCGTGTGTCTGGAGCTCGAGCACCCGAACAACGTCTACCTCTGGCTCAAGCTCGCGCAGACCGGGGTGGAGCTGCGCGACGTCCCACCGTCCGAGGGTGCCATCGACGCCGACGCGATGGCGGCCGCCATCGACGCGCGCACGCGCCTCGTCACCGCCTCCTCGGTGACGTTCACGCCCGGCTTCCGCACCGACCTCGCGCCGATCGGTGAGGCGGCGCGTGCGGTCGGTGCGCTCTTCCTGGTGGACGCGGTGCAGAGCGCGGGTGTCCTGCAGCATGACGTGGAGGCGGAGCGGATCGACGCGCTGGCGACCTCGACCACCAAGAACCTGTTGGGAACCTCGGGCCTCGGCTTCCTCTACGTGCGGCGGGATTGGGCACAGAGGCTGACCCCCGCCTACGTGTCGCGCTACAGCGTGGCGCGCGGGACAGGGCACGAGTCGGAGATCGAGGGGAGTGAGGTTCGCTTCGCGCCGGACGCCTCGCGCTTCGAGACCGGCAACCATAACTGGCCCGGCATCGCCGCGGCGCACGCCTCCCTCGGCGAGCTCTCCGCGGCAGGGGTGGCGGCGATCGAGCGCCACGCGGTGCGCCTCGCGGACCGCCTGCGCGACGGCTTCGGCGCGCTGGGACTCGCCGTCAGCCACCCGCCACGGGACGAGCTGCGCACCCACATGGTGACGGTCGGTGAGCGCGGCACGGGCAACGCCTACTCGACGGCCGACGAGCGACTGAACTGGCTCGCCGACGCGTACAAGTCGTCCGGCGTCGCCTTCACGGTCCGCCGCGGCATGCTGCGCTTCGGCTTCCACGGGTTCAACGACGACGGCGACGTCGACACCGTCCTCGCCGTCTCGGACGACGCGTTGCGTCAGGCAGCGTGACGGACCGGGCTCACCAGCCGTCGATGCGGTCCCACACGCGACCGTCGGTGAGGTGGTAGCGCCCGTATCCGCCGGCGGCGGTCAAGCAGGCGTGCCCCGGCAGGACCCGCACGACGGTGCCGATGGGCAGCCGCTCGTAGGTTGCGGGGTCGGCGACCCTCACCGTGCCGTGCTCCTGGTGGACGACGTCCACGGACAGGCCGAGCGGCTCCAGCGTGCGCGCGTCGCACACCCAGCCGTAGCCGGCGCTCGGCAGGTGCGCGTTCGCGCCGACGTCCTTGGAGAGCGCCAGGGCGCCGGCGTCGAGGGTGAGGACGCCGGCCGCGCGGTTGTGGCCGATGACGGTGGCGAGCACGGTGACGGCGATGTCGTCGAGCGCGCACACGTTGCGGCCGTACTGGCTGAGGTCGAAGAACAGGTGGATGCCGGCGCGCACCTCGCTCACGCCGTCGAGGCTCGGCGCGTGGAGCACGGTGGGCGTCGACCCGACCGACACGATGGACACCTCGGCGCCGGCAGCGCCCATGCGCTCGGCGGCCCGGACGGCGGCGGCGACCTCGCCCGCTGCGATGCGCGCCACCTCGTCCGTGTCGGCGGTGGCGTAGGAGTGGCCGGCGTGGGTCATCACGCCGGTGCACTGCGTCCCGAGCCGTCGCGCGATCTCGGTCATCGCCTCGTCGTCGGCGGGCCGCCCGCCGCGGTGCTCGCCGCAGTCGACCTCAACGAGGACCGGGTTGTTGAGCGCGCTGTCCGCGACGGCAGCCGCCATCTCGACGGAGTCGAGCGTCAGGACGATGGTCTTTCCCGTCGCCTCGCCGATAACGGCGACCTCGGCGAACTTGTTGGGCGTGATCCCCACGGCGTAGAGGATGTCGTCGAACCCCGCCCCGGCGAAGTGCCGTGCCTCGGCCAGCGTCGAGACCGTCACGGTGGACATGCGCCCGCCGGTCGCGATGCGCGCCACGTCCACCGACTTCGGCGTCTTGAGGTGGGGGCGCAGGGTGACGCCCCGCACGTCGCAGTGGGCGAGCATGCGCGCCGCGTTCGCCTCGAGCCTTTCAGGGTCGAGGATCAGCGCGGGCGTCGGCAGCGCGAGGACGTCCGTCACGCCGGCTCGGCCGCGGGCGCCCGGCGGTAGCCCTGCGACGCCTCGAAGAGGGTGCGCGTGTAGTCCGCCTCCACCTTCCCGGCCGACAGCGTCGCGACGTCCATCGTCTCGACGATCTGCCCGGCGCGCATGACGGCGAGGCGGTCGCACATGTGCTCCACCACCGCGAGGTCGTGGCTGACGAACACGAAGGTGAGGGTGTGCTCGCGCCGCAGCCGGGCGAGGAGGTTCAAGACCTCCGCCTGCACCGACACATCGAGCGCGGACGTCGGCTCGTCGAGGAGGAGGATCTTCGGCTCCAGGATCAGCGCGCGGGCGATGGCGACGCGCTGGCGCTGCCCGCCGGAGAGCTGGTGCGGGTAGCGGAAGCGGAAGCCGGGGTCGAGGCCGACGTCGACGAGCGCGCGCTCCACGCGGGCGAGCCCGTCGTCGAGCCGCTGGATGGAGACGGACTGCATGAGCGTCGCGTGCACCGTCTTCTTCGGGTGCAGCGAGCCGTAGGGGTCCTGGAACACCATCTGCACGGTCTTGTGGAACGCGCGCGGGCGGCGGTGCGCCACCGCGACGCCGTCGATGACGAGGCGGCCCGTCCAGCGCTCCTCGAGCCCGCACAGCGCGCGCAGGATGGTGGACTTGCCGCAGCCCGACTCGCCGACGAGGCCGAACGCCTCCCCCTCGGCCACCGCGAACGACACGTCGTCCACCGCGCGGAAGCGCTTGCGGCCGGCGCCGTAGATGACGCTGAGGTCCTCCGCCTCGATCATGGGCGCTCGATCGGCGGGCGCGCTCACACCGCCTCGCGCCAGCGCGGGTCGCGTTCCAGGACCGGCAGGGCGTCCCGGCGCTGGCCCAGGCGCGGCAGGGAGGCGAGGAGGCCGCGGGAGTAGGGATGCTGCGCGCTCGCAAGGTCCGCGGCGTCGAGTTCCTCGACGATCTGGCCGGCGTACATGACGAGGACGCGGTCGCAGAACCCGGCGACGAGGTCGAGGTCGTGGCTGATGAACACGAGGGCGAGGCCACGCCGCTCGACCAGCTCGTCGAGGATGCGCAGCACCTCCGTCTGCACGGTGACGTCGAGCGCGGACGTGGGCTCGTCGGCGATGAGGAGGTCCGGGTCGCCGGCGAGCATCATGGAGATCATGACGCGCTGCCCCATGCCGCCCGACACCTCGTGGGGGTACAGCTTGTAGACCCGCTCGGGGTCTCGGATGTGGACCGCCTCCAGCATGGCGAGCGCCTTGTCCCGCGCCGCCGAGCCGCCGGCGCCGCCGTGGACGCGGTAGGCCTCGGCGATCTGCGCGCCGATGCGGATGAGCGGGTTCAGCGAGTACTTCGGGTCCTGCATCACCATGGAGATCTGGCCGCCGCGCAGCTCGCGCATCTCGTTGGCGCTCATCTTCAAGAGGTCGCGTCCCTTGAACGCGAGGCGTCGTGCCGTGACCTCCGAGCCCTTCGGCGTCAGCCCGAGGATGGCACGGCCGGTCATCGACTTGCCCGAGCCCGACTCGCCGACGATGCCGACCCGCTCGCGTCCCACCTCGAAGGAGATGCCCCGCACCGCGTCGAACGTGCCTCGGTTGGTGCGGAACTGGACCGTGAGGTCCTCGACCTCGAGGATCGGCGTCATCGCACGGCGACCTCGACGGGGGGCGACCAGTTGAAGTCCTTGTCGAGGGGCCAGATCGGCCGCTGAACGCGCTTGAAGTCGACGCGTGAGAGCACCGGCGTGATGAGCCCCGGCACGTCCACCTCGTAGATCCGCTCGTTGGGGATCAGCCACTCGAAGCCGGCGCGGAAGTGGCCGCGGGACTTCACGACGATGCCGCGCAGTGCCTCAAGCTCGATGCCGAGGTGCTCGAGCTGCGCCGGGTCGAGCGCCTGGTGTCGGATGGAGATGACGACGAGGTCGATGCGATCGTCGAGCCTCAGCCACGCCGTGGGTCCGTGCGCGACGGTGCGGCCCTCCATGGAGCCGCGACGGCCGACGACCTCACCGTCGGAGAGGGCCATGACCTCAACCGGCACGGTGAGCTCGTGGGACAGCTCGCTCGCCTCCTGGCGGTTGAGCCTCGCGTCGAACCGAGCGCCGACGCCCTTGGCGTGGGCCTCGGCGGCGAGCGCGCGGTCGTAGAACGGCACGAACGCGACGCCTGCGACGCCCGCGTCGAGGAACGCCTTGAGGACGTACGTGGTGTTGCCGCGGCCGCCGCCGCCAGGGTTGTCCGCGACGTCGGCGAACAGGACGGGTTCGCGCGACGGGTCGTCGTGCACCGCCTTCATGAGCGCGACGGCATCCTCAAGGCTGGTGAGCTCCGGCTCGAAGCGCTCGCGGTCGTCCCACAGGCCGGCGGCGAGACGCTTGGCTGCCTCGTCCGCGGCCGCCTGGTCGCCCCGGCTCGTCACCGTGACGGTGATGCCGTTCTTCGGTGCGTCGGCGAAGGAAAAGTTGCCGCAGACCGACACGTTGAGCAGCCGCGGGTCCTCCTCGAGCAGCGTCTGCCCCATGGCGACGGCGTCCGCGTAGGGGCCTCGCGCCGTGAGCAGGCGCACCTGCGGCGGCAGGATGGGGACGCGCACGAACGCCTTCGCCGTGGTGAGGCCGTCGAGGAGCTCGGAGAGGACGCGGGCCGCCTCCGCGCCGCGCTCGGCCTGGTCGACGTGCGGGTTGGTCAGGTAGGCGCACAGCGCGTCGGTGCTCGCCACCATCCTCTCGCCGACGAGGGCGTGGAGGTCGAGCGTCGCCACGATGGGGACGTCCGGCCCGACGGCGTCGCGCACGGTGGACAGCACCGTGCCGTCGAGGTCGTCGTCCTCCGTCGCGACGCCAGCACCGTGCTCGCACACGTAGACGCCGTCCAGCGGCAGCGCCGCCTTCAGCCGATCTGAGATGTCGGCGACGAACTCGTCGAGGTAGGCCTGGTCGCAGGGCCCGGACGCGCCGGCATAGGCGTGGCGGATGGGCACGAACTCCCACGGCCGCAGGCGGTCCATCTCGGCCTTGAAGCCGGTCCACTCGCGCGGGAGGCTGGGGTTCGACCTTTCGATCTCGGCGGCGATCGCCTCCGCCGCCATGGAGCCGTGCTCGTCGAACTCGACCTTGTCGGCCACGGGCGACCAGCGGTTGGTCTCGAGCATGAAGCCGAGGACGGCGATGCGGACGGGACGGGCGTCGGGCATGGGCTAATCGCTGCGGGGATCGAGGACGTCGCGCAACCCGTCCCCGAACAGGTTGAACGCGAGGCTGACGACGACGATGGCGACGCCCGGGATCGCGCACAGCCACCACTCGTTGAGGATGTACTGCCGGCCACCGGACAGCATGGCGCCCCACTCGGGCGTCGGGGGCTGGGCGCCGAGGCCGAGGAAGCCGAGCCCGGCGGCTGCCAGGATGATCCCTGCCATGTTGAGCGTGATGCGCACGATCACCGAGGGCACGCACATGGGCACGATGTTGGTCGCCACGATGAACGGCCAGCTTGCCCCCTGCATGCGCACCGCCGCGATGTACTCCGACGTGCGCACCGTCAGCGTCTCGGCGCGGGCGAGGCGCGCGATGGGCGGCCAGGCGGTGAGCGCGATGGCGACGATTGCGTTCTCGAGTCCCGGTCCCATGGCGGCGACGAAGGCGAGCGCGAGGATGAGGCTCGGGAACGCGAGGAAGAGGTCAGTCACGCGCATCAGCACGAGGTCGGTGACGCCGCCGAGGTAGCCCGACACCGTGCCGACGACGAGGCCGAGGGGCGCAGCGATGACGGCGACGAGCGCCACGATCATCAAGGTGGTGCGCGAGCCGTAGACGACGCGACTGTAGATGTCGCGGCCGAGCTCGTCCGTGCCGAACCAGTGCTCTGCGGTGGGGGCCAGCAAGCGCATCCGGATGTTCTGGTCCAGCGGATCGTGCGTCGCGAGGAGGGGCGCCGCGGCGGCGATGGCGACGAGCAGCACGACGATGACCGCCCCGGCCGTCGCCGTCGGGTTCGACAGGAAGCGCTGCCCAGCGAACCAGGCCTGCTGTGCCCTCGCCTGGGCGAGGGAGTGCGCCGTGGGCGCCGTGAGGTACGCGGCGAGGCGACCCCGGGCCGACGGTGCGATGGGCCGGTCGGCCGGAGGGGTCAGGACCTCGTCGCTCATCGCGTGCGCGGGTCCAGCACCCTGTAGGCGAGGTCGGCCACGAGGTTCAGCGTGATGAAGATGAGCCCGACGATGAAGACGCAGGCGAGCACGACGTTCATGTCCGCCTTGAGGAGCCCCTTGGTGAGGTAGGCGCCGAAGCCCGGCCAGCCGAACACGATCTCGGTCAGCACCGCGCCCTCAAGCAGGAAGGCGTAGGACAGGACGACGACGGTGATGAGCTGCACGCGGATGTTGCGGAACGCGTGATGCCACACGATTCGCCGCTCGGGCACGCCCTTGATGCGCGCGGCGACGACGTACTCCTGGCCGAGCTGCTCGATCATGAAGGAGCGCGTCATGCGCGCGATGTAGGCGAGCGCCGCGTAGCCGAGGATCGAGGCGGGCAGCACGATGTGGCTGAAGGCGTTGCGCCAGACGTCCCACTGGCCGGCGAGCGCGGCGTCGATGAGCACCATCCTGGTGGGCTGCGGTCCGGCGTCGTGGCTGAGCTGGGCCATGATGTCGAGCCGACCCGGCCCGCCGACCCAGCCGAGCGTGGCGTAGAACAGGACAAGGCCCATCAGCCCGAGCCAGAAGTTCGGCGCCGAGTAGCCGATGAGGCTGACGACGCGCACCGTCTGGTCGATCCACGTGTCGCGGTGGACCGCTGCCCACACGCCAAGCGGGATGCCGAGCCCGGTGCCGATGACGAGGGCGAAGGTGGCCAGCTCGAGCGTCGCCGGGAACACCCGTGCCAGGTCCGCCGTCACGTAGTTGCCGGTGTCGATGGCGCGGCCGAAGTCACCCTGGATCATGTCGGTGACGTAGATCCAGAACTGGACGTAGAGCGGCTCGTCGAGGCCGAGCTGCTCGGCCACCTTCGCGTAGGCGCCCGGACCCGCGTTGTCGCCGATGATGGCGATGACGGGGTCGATGGGCAGCAGGCGGCCGAGGACGAAGGTGAGCGTGAAGAGGCCGAGAAGCGTCACCGCCACCGAGCCGAGGGTGCGCAGGACCGCCAGCGGGACGGAGAGGTGGCGCGTCCACCCCTCCGCGGCGAACTCGCGTGAGGCGTCCGCCGCCGCCGGCGAGTCCAGCGTCATGGGACTACTCCTTCACCGTCGCGGCCCAGAAGCGCCTGAAGGTGTTGAGCTTGTACTCCTTCACGCGCTCGTGGACGCCGATGTTGGTATAGCGCTGGAAGATGTAGACGATGGGCGAGGAGGCGAGCACCTCGCGCTGCATCTCCTCGTACATCTGAGCGCGCTTCTCGGCGTCGCGCTCCTGGCGGGCCTCCATCACGAGGTCCGACAGGTGCCCGGTGTCGTAGCCGGTGCGCCAGGCCGGCGACTGGGTGAGCTGCGCCTCGTCGCGGTTGTCCGGGTTCCAGGCGTGGCGCGTCGCCATGGCGTTCGCGTCGGGATAGTCCGCGCCCCAGCCCTTGAGCGCGATGTCGTGCTCGCGCCCGCGCTCGCGCTGGGTCACCACCGAGTACTCCAGTGGCTCGAGGTTGATGGTGATGCCTGCCTGCGCAGCGTTCGATTGGATGTGCTGCGCGATGTCCGGGTAGGGGAAGCGCGTCGGCACCTGCATCGTCACCTCGAAGCCGTCCGGGTGGCCGGCCTCGGCGAGGAGCGCCTTCGCCTTCTCGATGTCGAGGGAGTAGGGCTCGTCGTCCTCCGGGATCGCGCCGAACGCGCCGATGGGCACGAACGCCTGCCGCGAGACGGCGAGGTTGCGCATCACCGTCTCCTCCATGCCCTCGTAGTCCACGAGGTACTTGAAGGCCTCGACCACCTTGGGGTCATTGAAGACCTCGCGCTTCTGGTTGAGCGAGAAGTACTGCAGGCGATGGCGCAGGATGTTGACCAGGCGAAGGTCAGGGTTCGCCTCGATGGCGTCGAGGTCGGACGGGGCGACGCGGGTCGCGACGTCGATGTCGTTGCGCTCCAGCGCGAGCCGCTGCGCCGTCGCCTCGGGGATGTGCTGGAGGACGACGCGCTCGATCTCGATGGGATGCCGGAAGTAGTCGTCGATGGCGTCGAGCACGATGATCTCACCCGGCCGGTACGTCCCGAGCGTGAACGGGCCGTAGCAGGCGGTGTTGGTCTTGAGGTACCCGTTGGCGAAGTCGCCATCGACCGCCTTCGGCTCCAGGAACTCCTTGTCGAGCACGAGCGCATCGTCGCTGGTGAAGACGGCGAGCAGGAAGAGGTCCGGCGAGAACACGTCCGGCGCGTTCACCGTCAGCGTGTACTCGTCCGTCGCCTGGAACTGCTCCTCGGCCTCCTCGGCGGTGAAGCCCCACTCGGTGAGGCCGATGGCATCGCCGAAGCCGAGCTTCAGCTTGCGGTGGATCGACCAGGCCGCGTCCTCCGCCCGCACCGGGTTGCCCGACGGGAAGGTGAGGCCGTCGCGGATCTTGAAGGTGTAGGTGCGCCCGTCCTCAGAGACCTCCCAGCTTTCGGCGAGGCCGGGCACGAGGTTCGCCGGCTCGTCGTAGCCCATGAAGATCAGTGGATCGCAGATGTTCTCGATGACGATGCCGGGCAGAACCTCGCCGATCTCGGCCGGATCGAGGGTTAGGAAGTTGTCGAGGACCTCGCCGATGACGAGCGTGTCGGATGGGGTGTCGGCGCTCGCCGGCATGGTGAGCAGCGCGCCACCGAGGACAGCGGTGCACGCTGCACGGCACGCGCCTGAGGAAGTTCGTCGGATCACGTGGGCTCCTCCTGTTGGGCCTTCGGCCTCTGTGGGGTCGCGGACTGCAAGAGCGGTGCCAACCGTTCGCAGTCCTCCACCGTGGGTAAGTCTGCCGACATTCTGCGAGGGCGACAAGCACCGTTGTGCTTGACCGGCGCGCGTGCAGCGCGTCAGCCTCGCGTCAAGGCCGGGGCCGACCGACACCGCTGCAAGGGAGCGTGCCATGCGCAACACCGAGGACATCTGGCAGTTCGTCGACGACAAGCGGGACGTCTTCGAGGCGCTGTCGGACCGCGTGTTCGACACGCCGGAGCTCCTCTACAACGAGTTCCAGTCGGCCGCGGCGCACGAGGAGGCGCTGCGCGCCGAGGGCTTCGCCACAACGACCGGGATCGCCGGCATCCCGACCGCGATGATGGGCGAGGCGGGCGAGGGGGGGCCGATCATCGCGATCCTTGGCGAGTACGACGCGCTGCCGGGCCTCAGCCAGGAACCCGGCGTGACCGAGCCGCGGCCGCAGGTTTCCGGCGGCAACGGGCATGGCTGCGGCCACAACCTCCTCGGCGCCGGCGCGCTCCTCGCGGCGACCGCGCTCAAGGACTACCTCGCGCGGAACAACCTGCCCGGGCGCGTGCGGTACTACGGCTGCCCCGCCGAAGAGGGGGGCGCCGCCAAGGCGTTCATGGTCCGCGCCGGAGCCTTCGAGGGGGTGGACGCCGCGATCACCTGGCACCCATCCTCGGTCAACGAGGTGGCGCGGGCTCGCGCGCTCGCCAACACGCGCATCGACTTCACGTTCACCGGCCGCGCCTCGCACGCGTCCGGCGCGCCGCACCTCGGCCGCAGCGCCCTCGATGCGCTGGAGCTGACGAGCGTCGGCGTCAACTACATGCGCGAGCACATGCCGCCGGGCTCCCGGGTGCACGGCGCGATCCTGGAGACCGGGGGCATCGCACCCAACGTGGTGCAGGCGCGCGCCAAGGTGCGCTACGCGGTGCGCGGCACCACGCGTGAGCCGATGCTGGATCTCGTCGAGTGGGTTAAGCGCATTGCACAGGGCGCGGCGATGATGACCGACACCAAGGTCGAGTGGCAGCTCCTCTCCTCGTTCTCCGACCTCGTCGGCAACCGGCCGATGGAGGAGGCGATGCAGAGCCAGCTCGAGCGCCTCGGCCCGGCGGACTACGACGACGAGGACCGCGCCTTCGCCGCCGCCATCCAGCAGACGCTCTCGCCGCAGGACATCGCGACGACGTACCTCAAGACCGGCGAGAGCCCGAAGGAGGGCGAGACGATCCACGAGCGCGTCGTGCCCCTCGACGCCGCGGGCATCGAGCTCATCGGCTCCACCGACGTCGGTGACGTGTCCTGGGTGGTGCCGACGGTGCAGGCGCACACCGCGACGATGGCAGTGGGCACGCCCGGCCACTCCTGGCAGCTTACCGCGCAGGGCAAGTCGCCGCTCGCCAAGAAGGGCATGGTGCAGGCCGCCAAGGTGATGGCCGCGACCGCGCTGGCGGCGATGAGCGACGAGGGGCTGCTGAGCGCCGCCAAGGAGGACCTTGCCAAGCGGACGGCCGGACGGCCCTACAGGAGCCCGATCCCAGATGGCGTCGAGCCGCCGCTGCAGATGGGCCGCACCCATTGAGCCGCAGAGCGCGTCCGTGGGACTGACCTACGTCGACGATGCCACGGGCGAACGGCGTGCGGCTGGGCCGACGGTGCCGCGTCCCGCGCGGCCCTACCGCATCGCCGATGCGCCAGCCTTCGATCCTGGCGCCGTGGACCGCGCCGAGCTCAGCCTGTGGCGCTACCGCCACGCCATGGCCGTCGACGTGTCCGACGCGACGTGGCGCAGGACCACGATGGGCGAGGGCGCCACGGCGCTCGTCGCGGCCGGCGAGCGGGCGCCCGGCGTCCACCTCAAGCTCGAGTTCGCCATGCCGACGCTGTCGTTCAAGGATCGCGGCGCGGCGGCGATGATGGCCCAGGCGGCGCAATGGGGGGTCGATCGCGTCGCCGTGGACTCCAGCGGCAACGCGGGCACGGCGGTCGCCGCCTACGCTGCGCGGCTCGGGATGGGCTGCGACGTCTTCGTCCCCGCCGGGACGTCCGCGGGCAAGCTGCGCCAGATCGCGGCGCACGGCGCCTCGGTCCGCGAGGTGCCGGGCTCGCGTGAGGACACCGCCGACGCCGCGCACGAGCACGTCGCACGCACCGGCGTGTTCCACGCCAGCCACGTGGAGTGCCCGCTGTTCCACCAGGGCACCAAGACGATGGTCTACGAGATCGTCGAGCAGCTCGGCGGCGCGTCTGAGGTCGTCTACCTGCCGGTCGGCAACGGCACGATGCTGCTCGGCGCCCTCCTCGGCTTCGCAGACCTCCTCAGCGCTGGCGTGATCTCAGGGACGCCGCAGGTCGTCGCGGTGCAGTCGACCGCCTGCGCGCCGCTCGCGGAGGCGTACGCCGCGGGTGAGGAGGACCCCTCGCCGGTTGGGGGCGCCGGGACCATCGCCGAGGGCATCGCCATCGCGGCTCCCGCGCGGGGCCGTGAGATCCTCGCCGCGCTGCGGAGGGCCTCGGCGCGCGTCGTCACGGTGGACGACGGCGCGGTGCGCGTTGCCCAGGCCGAGCTCGCCGCGATGGGCTTCTTCGTCGAGCCCACCGCCGCGGTCACCTGGGCGGCCTGCCGCGCCGACCCGCCGTCGCGGAGCGCGGTGGTGCCCTTGTGCGGCGCGGGCCTTAAGTCCGACAAGTAGCCTCGCGCGAGGCCTCTGACCGCGCGGGAAGGTTTGGACTTTCCTCGACCCATGTGGGGTCCATCAGACCACGCACGCCGTCGCGCAGGAGCGGCCGGGCGTCGAGGTCGCGACCGGACGGGGCCCACCAGCGTGCGGCGTCCGTTCAGTCGAACAGCCGTAGGATCGTGGCGTAGGATGAGTTGGCGATGGACAGCACCTCGATGGCAAGCTGCTGACGCACGACGAGGGCGTCCTTCTGGGCGGCCTCCTCCTCGAGGTTGACGTCGACGAGCTCGGCCGCCGCCTTCGCCTTGACGGCGGCGAGCTTGTCCATGAAGTCGGCCTGGTTCTCGACCCGGCTGACTCCGATGCCCACGGTTTCGTTGGCGTCCGTGACCTCGCGCAACGCCCGCGTCGACGATTTCGATGTCGATGTCGATGGTCTGCAGGTGGGGAGCCGAGTCCGTCAGCGAGCCGATGTCGAGGGACAGCGCCGAGGCAGACGTCAAGCCGACGGTGCGTACCTTGTCGAGGATGCCATCGTCCGCGTTGTCGTTGGTAAGCGCCACGCCACGCACGTCGATGTCGATGTCGGGATGGTCAGCGTGCCGCCCGCCGAACGGCCGACGTTGGTGGCGAACGGCTTCACCGGGTTGTAGTCGGCCGGGGCGTTCTGGTGCAGGAGATCGATGCCGCCGAGGCTAGCCTCCTTGGCGCCTGCGGACAGCGCCGCCTGCAGGCCAAGGATCTCCGTCTGCAGCGCAGCACGGTCGGCGCCGCTGGAGCGCGCCAGGACGAGCCTGTCGCGGACGGCCTGGAGGTTCGCCGCCGCCGCATCGAGCCCGATGCTCGCGGCCGACAGGGCACCCTTGGCAACGGTCAGCGAGGCGGCGATCGTGGTGGCGATGCGGTTGTCCGCCTCCAAGCGTGGTCGCGAGCTTCCACAGGGCGACGCCATCGGCGGGCGTCGACACCCTGCGGCCCGTGGCGATCCGGTTCGCCGAGTCGGCCAGCGCGTCGTTCAGCCGCTAACCGATCGCAGCGACGCAAGCGCCGCGGTGGAGGAGTAGGTGCACGTTGTAATGAAGGCCCCTGCACAGTTGCAGCACGGACCCGGAGACGGGCCGACGCATCAGTCGAAGTGGGCGAGGGTGTAACGCAGCGCAGGCCGATCGGCGGTGATCTGGGGCATCATCGGGGACCAGCGCTCGACGTGAAGTTGCACCGCTGCGGTGTGATCGATGGCGGCAGCGACGCCGATCACGGTGCCGCAGCGCACCAGGCGCATGGGCAAGCTGCCGCGCCGCGCCCTGCCGTCGGTCGGGTCCGACGGGCGGGCCAAGTTGTCGTTGTCCGCATCGCCTGGAGACGGTTCCAAGCCGTTGGGTCGCATGTCGGTTCCTCTACGCAGTACACAAAAGGTCGAGACGGTCGCCGCGCACGATCAGCGCGGCGAGGTGGTCGAGCGCCGTCATGGCGGCGGACCGGGGTCCGACGCCGGCTTGCAGGATGCCGAACCCACGGGAACCAGGTCTCAGCCCTCGAAGACTAACGCTCGCCGGGCTGCACGAGGCTGGCGCACCCGTTGGATCGCCGCTGGAACCAAGGCATATCAGCTCGGCTTCCTTGTCGACGTTGGACAACTTCGCGACGACGTCGTGACCACGTCGCTCACCTTCTCGCGCAACACCTCTACCCGTTCGGCGGCCGGAGCAACGTTGGCGGCGTCGGCGATGGGCTGACCCCTCGTGCCGACCGGAGCGGCCGGTTGCTGCACCTCATTGGCCGGCCCCACCGTGGAGGCTTGTCCTGCGTCTGCGGCCGCAGGCGGACCCTTCTTCAGGCCCTGGATAAGCTGGCCCAGGTTGACCTTCTTGCCGTCGCGTCACCGTCAGCGCCACGCCCGTCTCAAGCCGCGCAGCGGATTGGCTAAGCGCAGTCTTCGACGCCTGGACCCCACTCACCGCCGAACCGCGAAGCAAAGCTGTTCGCCAGATGGTGGCCACAGCCGCTTGTCGCAAAGTCCTCGTTAGTCTTACGCGCCTTGCAGCGACAGGGCACGAGCGTCGATCGCGCAAGCGCCGCACGCGACCGCGTTGACCAAGCTGCAGTCGTCGCTCCTCCGGTCCAGCTTGTCCCGCCGACCGCCTCGGATGAGTGGTTCGCCCCAGCCCCGCACGGGCATGGGACTGCGAACGGGGCGATCAGCCCTGGCAGCCTCCCGGCGGCTCCCGGTCGAGCGAGCGGATCGCCAAATTGAACGCATCGTGACAGGCGGACGGTAAGGCGCTAACACCCGCGGGTGCGCGTTGCGCTGGCCGCTCGGCGCCGCGCTGCGCGGCCAGCATCCCGGAGTACCCCATGGCCTCAGCCGCCGAACAACTCGCAGCGAACCTGAACTTCCGCGCGTTCGGCAAGGCGACCGAGCTGAAGAAGCGCATCTGGTTCACCCTGGCGGCGCTCGTTGTCTACCGGCTCGGCACGTACATCCCGTTGCCGGGGATAGATCCCGTGGCGCTGGCCAACGCCTTCGAGCAGGCCCAATCCGGCCTCATCGGGCTGTTCAACGTGTTCGCCGGCGGCGCGGTCGGTCGCATGGCGATCTTCGCGCTCGGCATCATGCCGTACATCTCCGCCTCCATCATCATCCAGCTCCTGACGACGGTGGTGCCGCGCCTCGAGCAGCTCAAGAAGGAGGGCGAGCAGGGCCGCAAGACGATCAACCAGTACACGCGCTACGGCACCGTGGTGCTCGCCACGGTGCAGGCCTACGGCATCTCCGTCGGGCTCGAGAGCGCGGGCGGCATCGTCACCGATCCCGGCTGGTTCTTCCGCTTCACCGCCGTCGTCACCCTCGTCGGCGGCACCATGTTCCTGATGTGGCTCGGCGAGCAGATCACCTCACGCGGCGTCGGCAACGGCATCTCGCTCATCATCTTCGCAGGCATCATCGCCGAGCTGCCGGCCGCGCTCGCCGGCATGCTGGAGCTCGGCCGCCAGGGAGCGCTGTCGACGCCCATCATCATGGCCGTCCTCATCATGGCGGTGGTCGTCATCGGCTTCATCGTGTTCGTGGAGCGGGCGCAGCGCCGGCTCCTCATCCAGTACCCGCGGCGCCAGGTGGGCAACCGGATGTTCCAGGGGGACTCGTCGCACCTGCCGTTGAAGCTGAACACGGCGGGCGTCATCCCGCCGATCTTCGCCTCCTCGCTCCTCCTCATCCCGGCGACGCTGACGAGCTTCGGCGCGGCGGACGCCACCGGCATCATGGGCACCGTGCAGACGCTGTTCGGCCACGGGCAGCCGCTCTACATGATCACGTACGCCGCACTCATCGCGTTCTTCGCGTTCTTCTACACCGCGATCGTGTTCAATCCGGCGGACACGGCGGACAACCTCAAGAAGCACGGCGGCTACATTCCGGGCATCCGGCCGGGCGAGCGGACGGCGCAGTACATCGACTTCGTCCTCACTCGAATTACGGTGGTCGGGGCGATCTACCTCGTCATCATCTGCCTGCTGCCCGAGTTCCTGATCTCGGCGACGGCCGTGCCGTTCTACTTCGGCGGCACCTCGCTCCTCATCGTGGTGTCGGTCACCATGGACACGGTGGCGCAGGTGCAGGGGCACCTGCTCGCCCATCAGTACGAGGGGCTCGTGAAGAAGGCCAAACTCAAGGGGAAACGGCGATGAGGCTGATCCTGCTGGGCCCTCCGGGAGCGGGCAAGGGCACCCAGGCCAAGCGCCTGATGGACGAGCACGGCATTCCACAGTTGTCGACGGGCGACATGCTGCGCGCCGCCGTGAAGGCGGAGACCGAGATCGGCCTCACGGCCAAGGACATCATGGCGCGCGGGGACCTGGTGCCCGACGACGTCGTCGTCGCCATCGTGGAGGACCGCATCGGGAACCCGGACTGTTCGAACGGCTTCATCCTGGACGGCTTTCCCCGCACCGTTGCCCAAGCCGAGTCGCTCGAGACCATGCTGCGCGCCCACGGCCTCGACCTCGACGCGGTGGTCCAGCTCGAGGTGGACGAGGAGGCGCTGGCGCAACGCATTCAGAGGCGCGCCGCCGAGTCGGGGGAGGCGGTGCGCGAGGACGACACGGTCGAGGCGCTGCACAACCGCCTCATGGTGTACCGCGAGCAGACCGCCCCGCTGATCGAGCACTACAAGGACACCGGCCACCTCGTGACGGTGGACGGGATGCAGCCCATCGACGGGGTGACCGCGTCGATCCTCGCGGTGCTTCAGAAGGCGAAGTCGGGGCAGCTGCACGCGGCCGGGTGAGCGCAGGGATGGTTGACGCGGGCCTTGGGGGGCGCTAGTCACGCACGTTAGCTGGAGGAGTCGCGGATTACGGGGTCCGCACGTCCGGTTCGGCCATCCACAGCGACAGGGCTGGGCTCGCCGCGCATCGCGGTGGCACCGGCCCATTGGCCGTTCGGAGCTTTGGCTCGGGCTTGCTCGAGCCCGGCTTGGCTCTGGGAGCGGTCCCGTGGAGGTGAAGCCGCTTCGCACATCAACTCCCGTCCGCATCTGCGGAAGGGCACCTGCTGGCGGGCGCCAGCAACCTACTCGACCGGCATCCCCGGTCCATCGTCGGCCGGGTCGCACCGGCAGTGGAGGCATCGTGGCACGCATCGCTGGCGTCAACATTCCCACCAACAAGCGCGTCGTCGTGGCGCTGCAGTACATCCACGGCATCGGTCCCTCGATGGCCAAGGACATCACCGAGAAGGTCAACATCGCCCCCGAGCGTCGCGTCAACGAGCTGTCCGACGCCGAGGTGTTGATGGTGCGGGAGGTCATCGACCGGGACTACATGGTCGAGGGCGACCTGCGGCGTGAGACCGCGATGAACATCAGGCGGTTGATGGACCTCGGCTGCTACCGCGGTCTGCGGCACCGGCGCGGGCTCCCCGTTCGTGGGCAGCGCACGCACACCAACGCGCGCACCCGCAAGGGACCGGCCAAGCCCATCGCCGGCAGGAAGAAGTAGCGAGCCACGAGCTCGCCGCGCCCGACGCGCTGCGTCCGAAGAGACGGCAACCCAGAGGACTTGAATGGCGAAGGAAGCCACGCGCGTTCGGCGCAAGGAGCGGAAGAACATCACGTCGGGCATCGCTCACGTGAACGCCTCCTTCAACAACACGAAGATCACCATCACCGATGCGCAGGGCAACGCGATCTCCTGGTCCTCGTCGGGGGCGATGGGTTTCAAGGGCTCGCGCAAGTCGACGCCCTACGCCGCGCAGGTCGCCGCAGAGGATGCCGCCAAGAAGGCGTCCGAGCACGGCATGCGCACGCTGGAGGTGGAGGTGACGGGCCCAGGCTCGGGCCGCGAGTCCGCCCTGCGCGCGCTGCAGGCCGCGGGCTTCACCATCACGTCCATCCGCGACGTGACGCCGATCCCGCACAACGGCTGCCGTCCCCCCAAGCGCCGCCGCGTCTGACGCGTCCGGTCCGATCGCGGACCCCGTCGACCGCCGGTCGACGACGCGCGCCATGGCTCGAAATCGAAAGGCATTTGACGTGACGACCAACCAGAAGAACTGGCAAGAGCTGATCCGGCCGAACAAGCTCGAGGTCTCGCCGGGATACGACCCGAACCGGATCGGCACCGTGGTCGCCGAGCCGCTGGAGCGTGGCTTTGGCTTGACGCTCGGCAACGCACTGCGCCGGGTGCTGCTCTCTTCGCTGCAGGGCGCCGCGGTGACCTCGGTGCAGATCGACGGCGTGCTGCACGAGTTCTCGTCCATGTCGGGCGTGCGCGAGGACGTCACCGACATCATCCTCAACATCAAGGAGGTTGCGGTGCGCATGTCGGGGGAGGGCCCGAAGCGCATGGTGCTGCGCAAGCAGGGACCGGGGGCGGTGACGGCCGGTGACATCCAGACCGTCGGCGACGTCTCGATCCTCAACCCCGATCACGTCCTGTGCACCCTCGACGAGGGCGCCGACATCCGCATGGAGTTCGCGGTCAACACCGGCAAGGGCTACGTGCCCGCGGACCGGAACCGGCCGGAGGACGCCGCCATCGGCCTCATCCCTGTCGACAGCCTGTACTCGCCCGTCAAGAAGGTGTCCTACCGGGTCGAGAACACCCGCGAGGGCCAGGTGCTCGATTACGACAAGTTGAGCCTGCAGGTGGAGACGGACGGCTCGCTGTCGCCCGAGGATGCCGTCGCCTATGCCGCGCGCATCCTGCAGGACCAGCTCTCGATCTTCGTCAACTTCGAGGAGCCGTCGAAGCCGGAGATCCACGAGGACGTCCCCGAGCTCGCGTTCAACCCGGCGCTGCTGAAGAAGGTGGACGAGCTCGAGCTGTCCGTGCGCTCGGCGAACTGCCTCAAGAACGACAACATCGTCTACATCGGCGACCTCATCCAGAAGTCCGAGGCGGAGATGCTGCGCACGCCGAACTTCGGCCGCAAGTCGCTGAACGAGATCAAGGAGGTTCTCGCGCAGATGGGCCTCCACCTCGGCATGGAGGTGGCGAACTGGCCGCCCGACAACATCGAGGAGCTGGCCAAGCGCTACGAGGACCATCACTACTGAGCGCTGATGCCACGATGACGGGGCAGCCCGAACCGCCCCGCTAGGCCCGGCCCCAGCCGGCCCGTCCGCGCGAACGCCGGAGGCGCACCGGCACCACGAACGATGGAGGGCGCCATGCGCCACAAGAAGTCCGGCCGCAAGCTGAACCGCACGTCGAGCCACCGCATGGCGATGATCGCGAACCTGTCCGCCTCCCTCGTCCGCCACGAGCAGATCGTCACGACCTTGCCCAAGGCGAAGGAGCTGCGTCCCTTCGTGGAGCGGCTGGTCACGCTCGCCAAGCGCGGCGACCTGCACGCTCGGCGCCAGGCGATCTCCAAGATGCGTGACAAGGAGATGGTCGCCAAGCTGTTCGACACGCTGGCGCCGCGCTACGTGGGGCGGCCGGGGGGCTACACCCGGATCATGAGGGCGGGCTTCCGCTACGGCGACAACGCCCCCATCGCGGTGATCGAGTTCGTCGACCGCGACGAGGACGCTAAGGGCGCCGACGACCGCGCGCGCCTGGAGGCCGAGGAGCGCGAGGAGGCGTAAGCCATCGTGTTCTCGGTGCAACCGCGTCCTGGGTTGCGCTGGGCCGATGACCCTTAAGGTGGTCGCTGCCAAACAGCTGACGTTGCTGCGCCTTCTCCATCGCGACGACCGCGAACAATTCCACGTTGACAACTGGTTCGCGCCCTAGTTTTGTATTTTTGTTCAGGACGGCCGGCCTGGCGCTCCCTCATTTTGGAGACCTGGGTGAACATCATTCGTGGGCTGGATGCGCCAACCGCGGTCCAGACGGTGCACCTCGCGCTGTTCGGCGACGAGGTCCCGCTCGCTGAGCTCGACTTCCTTACTGAGAACGCAAACCTCGGCCGCCTAGCGGCGGTCCGCTCGCTCGCGGACGCGTACATCGCGGGCGACGACTTTCAGGAGTCCTACGCCGGCAGCGGTCCCGAGGCGTTCGTCCGCGCGTTGTTCTTCAACCTGTTCGACCGCAACGCGTCGATCCGCGAGGCGGAGCGTTGGACGACGCGACTTGAGAACGGGTTAGACGATGCCAAGCTGCTCTTCAGGGTGCTGAACAACGCGAGCGAAGCGGACCTCGAGGCATGGCGCTCGAAGCTCTTCATCGCCGACTACTTCACCGAGCAGGAGGCCGTCGACGGCTATGTTCCGGACCAGCTGACGTTCCAGGAGCTCACGCCGAACGCCGAGCTCTACGCCGAGCTTGAGGAGCTCGATGAGCGGTCGGATGATCTCTCGCTGGAGGTCATCGGGGCGTCGCTCGACGGACGGCCGCTCTACGCAGCGACGGTGGGGACAGGCGCGACCAAGGTCCTCTTCATCACCCAGCAGCACGGCGACGAGCCCATCGGCACCGAGTCCGCGCTCTACCTCCTGGACTTCCTTACCGGCGACAGCGAGCTCGCCCAGCAGATCCGTAGCGAGTTGACCGTCGTCGTCGTGCCACGGGTCAACCCGGACGGATTCGAGCGCTTGGAGCAGGAGATCGGCGGCGTTCGCGGCCTCGTCGATCCACGGCTCAACGACAACGCCCAGGACCTCAACCGCACCTACGACCCGGACGACCCGTTCAGCGTGAGCTTCGCTCCGGAGTCGGTGGCGGTGCGCCGCCTCGCGGAAGCCCTCGATCCGGACCTGCTGCTCGACTACCACGGGCAGGGCAACTACCGTACCGACGACGGCGACCTCGTCACCCTGTCGGTCCTGTGGCCGACGAACGAGGGTGTCGATCCGGCTGTCGTGGAGGACGCGAAGAAGGCCGTCGCCGCGATCGTCCAGTCCGTCGAGGGCAACGGCTTCAGCGAAATCACCCTCTACCCGGGCAGCGACAACCCGGCCATCGCTCGCAACGGCTTCAGCCTGCGCGACGTGCCGACGATCCTCGTCGAGCAGCGCTTCGGTTCCGAGACCTTCGCGCTCTCGCGGGGCCTCGACCTCGACTACAGCGCGCTCATCAGCGCCCTAGCGCTGGAGGGCTTCATCACCATGAAGGGGCTCCTAGAGACGATCGCCGAGGGGGAGTTCGAGGCGCTGGACACCGCGGTCGCCGACGCGCTGCCTGAGCGTCCGCCGTTCCTGCCTTATGGCGACCTCTACGGCGACGACGCCTACGTCACGGAGACCGCATTCGTCTGACGAGGGCGACCGACAGGGCCATCCTGGCATAGGCTGAGCCGGAACGAAGAAGGGCCGCACGTCACCGTGCGGCCCTTCGACTTCGGACATGGGTCGCGGAGCTTACGCCGCCTGACGATTCACCGAGGACTTCGCGAGCGCGGTCAGCGACTCATCCATCTTCTCCTCCTCGGCGAGGTTCTGGCGCAGCAGCGAAGCGCAGTCCGGGCGGCCGAGTTCCTCCGCCCACGTGGCGAGCGTGCCGTAGCGCGTGATCTCGTAGTGCTCCACAGCCTGAGCGGAGGCGAGCATCGCCGCGTCGCGGACCTCGGGATCGGCCACGTCGCCCATGAGGTGCTCGGCCTCCTTAAGGATGCCGTCGATGGCCTCGCAGGTGACGCCCTTCACGGCCTGACCGTGCTGCTCGAACACCTGCTCGAGCCTGCGAATCTGACCTTCAGTCTCGGTGGCATGCCGCTCAAGCGCCTGCTTCAGCGACGGGTTCGTCGCCTTGTCGATCATCTTGGGCATAGCCTTCGTGATCTGCTGCTCAGCATAATAGATGTCGCGAAGGGTGTGGACGAATAGATCGTCCTTCGTCTTGATGTCCTTGGAGAACAGACCCATCGTGGACTCCTCTCTTCCTCAATTGGGGAATTCGCGGGTCGTCAGGCTCGGAACGCATCTACAATCGAGCCGACGCCCGCGTTGTTGGAAGAACGCAACCTGAAGGGACGCCGTTCCACGCCTGTTGGTGCGAACCGCTGCGGCGGGTGGTCGGTATTAGCGCGAGGGGAGGGCCAGGTACGGGCCCGCCGTCGTCGAACGGCCTGCGCACCGTTTGCCGACGGCCGAGCGTCAGTCGAGCCGCTGGCGGACCACGTCGATGGAGGCATCGATGAGGCGCTTCGCGGTGCCGCCGCGAACGCGCTTCTCGAGGATGTCGGTGGCGGCACCCACCGCGAGGTCGGCGGCACGGGTGCGGACCTCGGCGATCGCCTGGGCCTCGGCCCGCGCGATCTTGTCCTCCGCGGCCCGCGTGCGCCGCTCGACCATGTCGCGCAGCTTCTCGTTGGCCTCTTCGGTCAACCGGCGTGCCTCGCGTCGCGCCTCGTCGATGATGGACTCCGCCTCGGCCTCAGCATCGCGCCGCCGGCGCTGGTATTCGGCGAGCAGCGACTGGGCCTCCTCGCGGTTGCGTCGGGCCTCATCGAGCTCCGTGCGGATCCGCTGGGTCCTCGCGTCGAGCGCCGTGACGATCCGTCGAGGGGCGCCGACTGCTGCGATCACCACGAAGAACAGGATCAGGCCGACAAGCGCCCAGAAGGTGTCCGACTCAAGCATGGGCGAGGTCCCGTTGCTCCACCGCTTGGCGCGCATCGTCCTGCCCGACCGAGATGCCCGACAGTCGCTGGACGATCGCCTGCGCGGCCTCCGTGGCGATGGCGGTCACGTCGGCGAGCGCCCTGTCGCGTCGATCCTCGATCTCCCGCTCAGCCTCGGCGGTGCGCGTGGCGAGCGCGTCCTCCGTCTCGGCTTGCTGACGCGCCTGCTCGGCCTTGATCTCGTCGCGGCGCTCCTGGGCGATGGCGTACGCGCGCTGTCGCGCGGTGGCGAGCTCGCTCTCGTAGGCCGCGATCACCTCGTCGGTCTCGCGCGAGAGGCGGGAAGCCTCGCCGAGGTCGCTCGCGATGCGGTCGCGGCGGTCCTCGAGGATGCCGCCGACCTTCGGCATGATGACGCGATTGACGAAGAAGTAGAGCGCGCCGAACGAGATCGCGAGCCAGAACAGATGCGACGGGAAGGCG